>CAJFTX010000001.1 GCA_904420075.1 uncultured Clostridia bacterium
CTTTGTCTAGTCTTTCCATGCTTTGCTCTGTCTGCCGCCCGGCTGCTGACGTCTGCTCTCTGGACATCGCTGAGAGCCATCTTTGCGTTGAAGCCGTCATACGGCAGGCAGTAGGCAAAAGGCTGCTACAGAAAAAAGGAGGCGAAGTAAGACACTCAATAAAGAAGTATGGCAAAACAAGCCGCAGCTGTTTCACTTATTTTGATTTTGGAAAAGGCAATTCATCATACATGGAATTCAATAAATTCATAAGAAAATCGCGATCATCAACGTTATCAACACGCAGCAATTTCTTTCTACCCCCTTGGCTTATGGAATCATATTCCGCATCAGGAAGCATTCGGATAGCGGATGGCACAGGCTTAACTAGAAACCTGTCATCGCAAATATATGCTACAACTTTTCCACGATAATATATTAAATATTCGCCCATCATCATGCGATGAGTTATTCCTTCAAGAGAAGATAGCTGGTCTAACAGGAATTTTAAATAGTCTTTGTTTGTTGACATTTTATAACTTCCCCCAATCCTGTTTTTGTTTACCCAATTATAACATACCAAAACCCATATAAAAGTTTGGGCACCTTCCTTACGGAGGGTGCCCAAAGGCCGCCGCTTTTTCATCTGAAATCGTTATAGAGCACTGTACGGTATCCGTCCTTCTCCACTCGCTGCAACACCTCAACCACCGAGGTATCAAACAACTTGTTCTCCACACAGAGCTCCATCTCTCCGTCGCCGTTGATGTCAAAAATGCCGAGCAAATCAGCCGAGAAGATCAGAGCATTATAGAGGTGTTCCCCCTCGCCGAGAAATTTTGAATCGACAATCTCAGTCGTCTCCCCGTCCAGCCGCAGCACCAGCGAATAGATAGCGCTCCCCGCGGAAACCTGGTAGCCGCCGTTTTCCTTCACTGTGACGCCCACCGGCAGATTGTTCCCTTCCGAACGTTTGGAGTTTGCACAGAGGTAGATCTCCTCCCTGCCGTCTCCATCGGTGTCGCAGGAGAGCGCCTTTGTGATATTCACCTCAGCGCGGGTCGCCCCGTTCTGCGAGAGCGCCAGCCGCACGCGGTTTTTCATCGACTCGCTCACCTCGCCGCTGAGGTCGGTCACCGGGCGCGGAAGCGGATCAATGTTGCCCGAGAGATAAAGCGTCCCCAAGCTCTTTGCCTTTTCAGTAAAACGCACCGCGTCGGTCGTATTACCGGAGCGATATACTTCATCCTCCACCAGAGTCTCATCCAGTCGGACGGTCATAACCTCCCCCGCATCCGTATAGACTCGGTACTCGCTTGAGAGCACCTCGGAGGGGGACATTTTCCGCACATGTTTCTCCGTCCCGGCATCGCCGTTCACACTGTAAAACGCCATATCCTGCGTATATCCCACAATCCCCTCGCCAATCCCGACATAGGAGATCGCACTCTTCTCCTCCGGATATTCCTTAGTCACCTGGAGATAGCGGTAGTTCTTCTCCCCCTCTTCCAAGATATATCTCTTGGTGTACTGCAATGTCGAGAGGGTATTGTCGGTGTAAAAGCCGACGGCGAGCTCCAATCGCTCCCCCTCCCGCTCGCTCTCGAGCAGTTTCACATACCGGTCGCCGCCAAATCCGGTCACCGTCTCAAAGACGAATTCATCCTTCGCAGCGCTGTATCCGGAGAGCGCCTCCGGCTGGAAGAGCGGCTGTCTCTCAAAGTACCGACCGAGCACCTCCTCGATGTCGGCCGTCGGAACATGATATTTTCCATCCGACTCCAGCCACTGTTCCCCGATATGATCCGGGTCCTGTTCACTGTTGATCGCATAGAGAAAAAACCGAATCAGCGTCTCACTTGTGAGCTTGCTCACATCGTCAAACACCAGCTCGCTCGACCCCGTCAAACAGACCTCAAGACTCGTGACATACCGCTCAAGAAAAGCGGCGTCCACCGTCTCACTCCCTGCGGGGTCACTCACCCCTCCCACCTCGATCGGCGCTTTGGACTGCTCGCATCCGGCAAGGCAGAGCAGCAGAGCGGCGCAGAACGCCGCAACTAATCTTTTCATCCGTTCTCCTCCTAAACTAAAAGGGGGATCATTTAGAGCGCCGCAGCGCCCTCTCACAAGCTCCCGGTCCCCGGGGCCGCGCGCCTTTGGTCCCATCTAGAGCCATCTCCGCGCTCACAGGGTTATGATCCCGCAAAACAAGAACGCCGGAGGTCTAAGCGGCACAGCCATCCAGAGGAGCGGCCACCCCTGTTTCTGCGACAGGCGTTCTCCAATGCGGTCGAAATCTCCGATTTCGTCCCCGCTTTGTGAGGTTATTATATCACAAAAGAGGGGGAAAACAACACCCCCTCTCTCCGTATCCGATTGTCCCTGCACTCCATATGTCCGGTTTATACGACATTCTGCGGCTTTCCGGCCAGAAATGCGGCAAAATTTTCCACCGCAATGTCCATCAGCTTCTGCCGCGCGCTGTCCGCCGCCCAGGCGATGTGCGGCGTGACAATCGCGTTTTTCGCCCCGATCAGCGGACTTCCGTCCACCGGCGGCTCCTGCGAGAGCACGTCCACCGCGGCGCCTCCGAGCGCGCCGCTCTCGAGCGCCTCAGCGAGCGCCGTCTCGTCGATCACCGGTCCTCTCGAGGTATTGATGACGAAGGCTCCCCGCTTCATCTTCGCAATTCGCTCCCGATTCAGTAATCCTCTCGTCTCCTCGGTCAGCGGACAGGAGAGGCTGAGAAAATCGGCGCGGGCGACCACCTCGTCGAGCTCCGCATAGGCGAAATGCTCCGCCTCAAGCGCTCCGCTGCGCGAGGGTACCGCGAGCACCTTCATACCGAAGGCGAGCGCGAGCTTCGCCGTCGCCACGCCGATCCGCCCAAAGCCGATGATTCCGAGCGTTCGCCCCTCGAGCAGCATCGGCCGCCCGTCCCAGAAACAGTAGTCCGGACTTTTTGCCCATCGGCCGGCGCGCACCGCCTGCGCATGATGTCCAATCTGGTGACAGAGTTCCAGCATCAGAGCAAGCGTATACTGCGCCACCGCGCCCGTCCCATAGGCGGGCACGTTGGTCACCGTGACGCCGTGCGCCCGGCAGGCGGCGGTATCCACTGTGTTATAGCCGGTAGCGAGCACACCGATATACCGCAGCTCCGGCAGCTGCCGGAGCAGTGCGGCGTCGATCACCGTCTTATTGACCAGTAGGGCGTCCGCCCCCTTCGCCCGGGGCAACACCAGCTCATCCGGAGTCCGCTCGTGAACCACAAGCTCTCCAAACCGCTCAAAACCCGCCCAGCTGAGGTCGCCGGGATTCAACCCGTGTCCGTCCATTACAACGATCTTCATCTCTTCCTCCTAGCGCAGCAGCGACGCCATCGCCGCGCCGCAGATCTCCGCGTGGCGCCGCAGCGCCTCTTCGTCCAGGTATTCATCCGGCCGGTGAAAGGTCTCCGGGGTCCCGGGGAACAGAGGACCAAACCCCACCATCCGTCCCCCAAATCGCCGCGCATAGCTCCCGCCGCCGGTACAGAGCGTCTCACACCGCTCTCCGGTCAGGTCCTCATACGCGGCGCTGAGCCGCTTTACGATCTCACTGTCGTCCCGCACATAGAGCGGCGGATCGTCCTGGTGCACCGCAACTTCCGCCTCCAGCGGCGCAAACGCCCGCCGGATCGCCTCAGTGAGCGCCCCGCCGTCCTCTGTCACCGGATAGCGGCAGTCGAGCGAGAGATAGAGGCCCTCCTCCCTCAGCCGCAGCTGGCCGACGCAGACTGTGAGTTTCCCGGAGGGTGCGTCCTCGCAGGCGATGTCGAGCCCCTCGCCGTAGGGGTCGGAGAGCAGCTGGAAGAGCGCGTCCATCCGCGCGTCTCCGTCCGCCGCGAGCAGCCGCAGCAGCTCCACACAGGCGTTCTCCCCCCGGTCGGCGAGCATTGCGTGCAGTTGATCCCCGGCAGCTGTAACCTCAGTTCCGTGTACCTCTCCACGGAACCCAATTCGCTCCGCGAGCGGGGCAAGCTTCCGGTCGAGCTCCGCCCGACAGAGCCCCGGCGCGAGATTATAGCTCGCGCCACCCTCGAGCGAGCGCACCCCGTACGGCCGGAAAGGCAGGGTGACATCCAGCTGTAAAATTCCCTTTTCCCTGCTGATGATGGGGTATTCGCTGTCCGGCACAAAGCCGAACTCCGGCAGCGGCTCGCGGCCGATATACGCCTTCATATCGCCCATTCCCCGCTCCTCGTCCGTACCAAAGATGAGCCGCAGGCCGCGCGCGCCTGTGAGGCCCGCCCGGCGAATTAAATCCAGACAGTGCAGCGCACAGACCGCCGCCCCCTTGTTATCGGAGACGCCTCTGCCATACAACCTCCCATCCTTCCGGGTCAGGGCAAAGGGCGGCAGCGTCCACCCGTCCCCCTCCGGCACCACATCGAGGTGAAGCAGTACAGCCGCGTGCGGCTGCTGGTCGCCGTAAGCGACATAGCCCACCCGGTCGTCCACCACTGCGGTCTCAAAGCCCATCTCCTCCGCCCGGCGGAGCATATAGTCGAGCGCCGCCCGCGGCCCCGCTCCATAGGGCGCCCCCGGCTCCGCTGTTCCCCCGACGCTGCGGATTGCAACGAGCTCCTCAAGATCGCGAACAATCTCCTCCCATTTCTCTCCGATCGCCTGCTTCCAGTCCATCGCTATCCCTCCTGTAAAAAGAGGGGACGGTCTTCCCGTCCCCGGACGTTTAAAAGAACGAACCCACCGAGTAGGTAACAGCGGTCACGATAATCCCCGCAATCAGCACCCCTACAAAACAGGAGAGCAGCGCATTTTTTACCCGGAGGTTGAGCAGCGCCGCAAGCAGCGCGCCCGTCCAGGCGCCTGTCCCCGGCAGCGGAATCGCGACCAGAATCGCAAGCCCCCAAAAGGAATATTTGTTGATCACGTCCTGTTTTGCAAGGGTGCGGCGTTCGACCGCACAGAACAGGCGCGAGGTGACCTTCCAGCTCTTCCCGATCCGCAAAATCTCGCGTCCGAGCAGCACCACCGGCGGCACGATGAGCAGATTTCCGATCATGGTTGAGAGCAGCGCTTCGTACCACGGAAGGCCCAGCATACAGGCCATCGGAATCGCTCCGCGCAACTCCACCACCGGCACCATGGACATCAGAAAGACATAGACGTGATTTTGCAGTTGCAGAAAAGCCTGTTCCATTTTTACCTCACAAATTTTTGTACCGCTCCGTGCAGCTTTTTATACACCAAAAAGGTAATCCCTCCGCAGACCGCTCCCTTGAGCAGCGTGAAAGGCATTGCCGCCAAAATCACATAGCCGAGTATCCCGTTAATCGAGGGATTGATCTCGTGACACATCGCGACGATCGCGTCGATCGGCATCACCTTCGAGTAGGCCGGAATCACCAGAAAATAGTTGGAAAACCCGCTCACCACCACCATCGCCAGCACGCCGGCCACCGTTCCAATGAGCGCCTGCCGCTTGCTCTTATGTCCGCGATAGACAAGGCCCGCTCCGAGCGAGAGCGCCGCCGAGATGAGAAAGTTCGACAGCTCACCCACCCCCGCCGTCGAGGTTGAGAAGAGCCCGATCACATTCTTCACCAGCGTCACAAATACGCCCGAAACCGGTCCAAACATAAAAGCCGAGAGCAGCACCGGGAGATCGCTGAGATCAAATTTCAAAAAGGGCGGAAAGAAGGGCAGCGAAAAATCGATAAACGCGAGCACCGTGCTCACCGCCGCCAGCATCCCGATCATCGAAAGCTTTCTCGCCGAAAGCCTTCCCCGTCTCACTCCGCCTGTCTCCACATCTGTCATCTTACAAAGCACCTCCATTTTCAAAAAAACGCCCCTACTAACATTCAGGGCGTAAAGAGGCGCTATTTCATCTTCTTCCATCCAGACTATACTGTCGGCCCTGGACTCTCACCAGATCAACGGAGGTTCTCCGCTCGCGGGCTATACCGCCGGTAGGGACTTTCACCCTGCCCTGAAGATAGTTTTATTATATGCCACCAAAAAACGCTTTGTCAATAGCGGGTCCGGTCAACAGACGCGTCTTTCCGCAAATTTCTCGCCTGTGCCTCTCCCGGCCCAGACTTTCCGGCAAGGGTCTCAGCAGACGATACGCTCCGCCACGGCCAAAAATGCCGGGGGATGCACAGCTGTGCATCCCCGGCCGCCGCCT
The DNA here is from genome assembly GCA_904420075.1 of uncultured Clostridia bacterium. GTDB lineage: Bacteria > Bacillota > Clostridia > Oscillospirales > Feifaniaceae > CAJFTX01. The sequence continues at coordinate 6,178 of CAJFTX010000001.1, forward strand.
TATAAATTGTAGCCGAGCTCAAACGCCTTCAGGTTGAGTTCGAGGAACTTCTCCGGCACGCAGGCGCGCACCGCCTCGATCCAGTCCTCCTTCTCAAACTCGCTGCGCTTCGCGAGCAGACCTAAAAGAGCGATATTGACCGCTTTGGCGCTCCCCGCCTCGTTTGCAAGGGCGAGCGCATCCACTCGGGTGGTGTTCGGCACCACCGCGCAGATCTGCTCATAAATCCCCTCCGGATATTCCGCAGCTCCGGTGATCACCGGCATCGGATTGATCCTCTGATCATTGTAGATAATGACGCCGTCCTTCTTCGCATAGAGCGCGTACCGCAGCGCCTCCAGCCGCTCGAAGGAGACGATCATATCCGCCGTTCCGAGGTCCACCACCGGAGAGTAAACCTTCTCTCCGTAGCGCACATAGGTCACAACCGAGCCGCCGCGCTGGGCCATCCCGTGCACCTCGCTCACCTTCACATCAAACCCTTTATTCGTCAGGAGCGTACCGAGCACTCTGCTCGCAAGCAGAGTTCCCTGGCCGCCGACGCCAACCAGCATGATACTCTTTGTCATCTTCTCATCTCCTACTTTCTAATGGCGCCGACCGCACAGACGCTCTCACAGAGGCCGCAGCCGTTGCAGAGGGTGGGATCGATCTCCATCTTTCCATCCATCTTGGAGATCGCCGGGCAACCAAGTTTCAAACACATGCCGCAGTTCACGCACTTCTCGGTGTCGATAGTGAGCGGCGCGCCGTGCTTGACATATTTGAGAAGCGCGCAGGGCCTTCTCGCGATGATGACCGAGGGCTCGGAGACCGCGAGTTCCTCTTTCACCGCCGCGTCGGTCGCCTTCAGGTCTCCCGGATCGACCACCCGCACCCGGTCAATCCCGAGCGAGCGGCAGAGATCCTCGAGCGAGATCTTCCCCGCCGGTTCCATCTTAATGGTGTAGCCGGTGGTCGGATTCTGCTGATGTCCGGTCATGCCCGTGATCGAGTTGTCTACGATGATCACCGTCGAGATGCCCCTGTTATAGACGATGTCGATGAGGCTGGTGATACCCGAGTGGATAAAAGTCGAGTCGCCGATGACCGCGACCGACTTCTTCGCGCTCTCCGGCCCGCGCACCGTATTAAATCCGTGCAGCGCCGAAATTGAGGCCCCCATGCAGAGGGTAGTGTCCATCGCGCCGAGCGGCGGCTGCGCACCGAGGGTGTAGCAGCCGATGTCGCCCGAGACGGTGAGCTTGTTCTTCGCAAGGACGTAGAAGAGACCTCTGTGCGGGCAGCCCGGGCACATCACCGGCGGCCGCACCGGAGCCGCGGGCAGCTCGCCCGCGAGCGGGGTTTTCTCTCCGAGCAGTTTCTCCTTGATCTCAACCGAGGTGTACTCATAGAGGAAGGAGAAGAGATTCTTTCCGTCGCAGGGAAGCCCCAGCTTTTTGACGTGAGTCTCAATCACGTCGTCGAGCTCCTCAATGACTACAAGCCGGTCAACCTGCGCCGCAAAGTCGCGGATCAGTTTTTCGGGCAGCGGATTTAAAAGTCCCAGTTTCAAATAGGACGCCTCGTCCCCCAGCGCCTCGCGCGCGTAGTCATAAGCGATGCCGGCGGCGATCACACCGATCTTCTTTCCGCCCATCTCAACTTTATTGAAGAGTTCGCTCTCCGCGAGCTCCTCACGCATCCGGACAAGCCGCTCCTCCACGTCCACATGGCGGCGCTTGGCGTTGCCCGGCATCATCACATATTTCCCGGGGTTCTTCTGGTAGTCGCGCACCGGGCGCTCCTCGCGCTCCCCCACCTCAACGAGGCTCTGCGAGTGGGAGATCCGGGTCGACAGCCGCAGCATAAAGGGTGTGTCGTACTTCTCAGAGAGGTCGTACGCCTTCTTCACAAAATCAATGCACTCGGCCGAATCCGCCGGCTCCACCATCGGCAGCTTCGCCGCGATCGCATAGTGTCTCGAGTCCTGCTCGTTCTGCGAGGAGTGAAGGCCCTGGTCGTCTGCCACCGCGATGATCAGCCCTCCGTTCACGCCGGTATACGCGGTGACAAAGAGCGGGTCCGCCGCCACATTGAGTCCCACGTGCTTCATCGCGCAGAAGGCGCGCCCACCGCCGATTGCAGCTCCAATCGCCGCCTCGCAGGCCACCTTCTCATTCGGAGCCCACTCGCTGTAGATCTCATCATACCGGCTCGCGCACTCGGTGATCTCAGTACTCGGAGTGCCCGGATAGCTCGAGATAAAACGCACGCCCGCCTCATAGAGGCCGCGCGCCACCGCGTCGTTTCCGAGCATCAGTTTCTTCGCCATATCAGTTACTCTCCCTTTCGTTTCTTAAATCCAGCACGCGCTTCGACTTACCCGTCGTCCGCTCCAGCGTCTTGTTTCCGACGAGGCAGACCTTCGCGTCGAGTCCCAGCGCCGAGTGCAGCTTCTGGCGGATTCCCGCCTCGAGCGCCGCGAGCTGCTGCCACTTCTCAAGCAACGAGTTGTCCGCGAGTTCCACCTTCACCTCGAGCGTGTCCTTAAAGCCCTCACGCCGCACCACAAGCTGATAGTAGGGAGCGACATGCTCCATCCCGACAATCACACTCTCGATCTGCGACGGGAAGACGTTGACCCCTTTGATGATAAGCATATCGTCCGAGCGGCCCTTACACTTGTCCATCCGCGCGTGGGTCCGCCCGCAGCGGCAGGGCTCATAGTTGATTTTTGTGATGTCTTTCGTGCGGTAGCGGATGACTGGGAACCCCTCGCGCGCGAGCGTCGTGATTACGAGCTCACCCGTCTCGCCGCGCGGTTTTACCTGCAGTGTCTCGCTGTCGATGATCTCCGGCAGATAGCAGTCCTCCGCGAAGTGGAGCCCCTGCCGCTCAATGCACTCGCCCGCGACGCCCGGTCCGCCGAGCTCGCACATCCCGTAGTTATCGGTCGCGATGATCCCCATGTTGCGCTCGATCGTCTCGCGCATCTCGTTGGTACAGCCCTCGCCGCCGAAGAGCCCGACTCTCAGCTTGAGCCTCGAGCGGTCGATCCCCTTCTCCTTTATCATCTCCGAGAGGTAGAGCGCGTAGGTCGGCGTCGCGATCAGCACCGTCGTGCCCATGTCCTCCATCATATAGAGATGGCGCTCGGTGTTCCCGCTCGAGAGCGGCAGCACCATACAGCCGATCTTCTCAAGTCCGTAATGCAGTCCGAACCCGCCGGTGAAGAGTCCGTAGCCGAACGCCATCTGCGCCACATCCTCTCTCGTCACCCCCACCGCCGTCGCGAGTCTGGCGATCAGGTTCGAC
>CAJFTX010000002.1 GCA_904420075.1 uncultured Clostridia bacterium
ATCCTTTCGATCCCGTTTGGAATTTTGGCGGGAGTAAAAAAGGGAAGTCCGCTTGATCAGGGGATCAGCTTTCTGTCCTCCAGCTTGCTGGCGATCCCATCCTTCTGTATCGGGCTTGTTCTCATCTACACGCTTGCGGTCAATTTAAAGGTACTGGACGCCTCCGGATACATCAGCTTTTCGCAGGATCCGGCGAAAAATCTAAAGCTGCTGATTATGCCGGCCCTGTCGCTGGGATTGATGGAGCTTGCCACATTCACCAGATTTATACGCTCCGATACGATTGAGGTTATGGGCTCGAATTACATCCGCACGGCGAAGGCGAAGGGACTTCCGCCCAAGAAAATTTATTTTAAACACGCGTTTAAAAATATTCTGGTAACATTGATTACAGTAATCGGGCTGGAATTTGGCACGCTGCTCGGAGGAACGGTCATTGTGGAGAAGGTCTTTGGCTGGTCGGGAGTAGGGTGGCTGATCTACCAGTCGGTTGTCAATCGGGATTACAACGTGGTACAGTGCGCTGTTTTGATGATTGCGGCGGCGTTCGTCATTATCAATACGATTGTCGATATTCTCTATGCCGCGATTGATCCGCGCATCAGACTTGAGTGAGGGGGCGCCGAAATGAAACTGAAGAAAAGAGTAAGCGTGACGACCGTCTTTGCTTTCGTGGTGCTCGGAGTAGTCATTTTGATGGCGCTTTTTCCACAGCTTTTCACCTCCTATGATCCGACGACGCCCGACTATGAAAGCGTGCTGAAAGGACCGTCGGCGGCGCACTGGCTCGGAACGGACGAGGTCGGACGGGACATTATGTGCCGCCTGATTTATGGGACGAGAAATACGATGATGGTGGGACTCGGCTCCTCGCTGCTTGCGGCGCTGATCGGAATTCCGCTCGGACTGATTGCGGGATATTTTGGCGGGCTGCTTGACAACGTGATCATGCGTATTCTGGATGCGTTCCTCTCTTTCCCGGCAATGCTCCTTGCCATACTGGTTATTACCATTTTTGGAAATAGTGTACCCAGCTTGATTTTAACCATCGCGACGGTGAACTTTCCCCGCTTTTCCCGTGTGGTGCGCAGCAACGTGCTCTCGCTCAAAGATCGGGAATTTGTGGAGGCAAATCGGGCTTTCGGGGCGAAAAACAGCTATATTCTCTTCCGGACATTGCTGCCGAACTGTGTTTCGGCGATTACCGTGCAGTTTTCGCTGCTGACTGCGGTGGCGATTCTCGTCGAGGCGGGCCTCAGCTTTATCGGCCTCGGCATTCAGCCGCCCGATCCGGCTTGGGGGTCGATGCTTCAGTACTCGCAGAATTATCTGAGCCAGGCGAGCTGGTACATGATTGCGCCGACTGTGATGATCTTCTTAGTCGTGCTTGCGGTCAACTTCTTCGGTGATTTTCTGCGCGATCTGTTTGACCCGATGAAGCAGCGCTGAGGAGAGGAGGAGACGATATGGCAGAAAAGATTTTGGAGATCCGTGAGCTTGAGACGCACTTTTTCTCCAGCAGAGGCGTCGCCAAAGCGGTCGACAAGGTGAGCTACAGCTTAAAGAGGGGCGAGATCCTCGGCGTGGTGGGGGAGTCGGGTTGCGGCAAGAGCGTGACTGCACTCTCGGTGCTGCGGCTGATCAAGCCGCCCGGGGGAAAGATTGTGGGCGGAGAGATCCTGCTTGACGGAGTGGACCTTCTGAAGCTGCCGGAGCGGGAGATGCGCAAGGTGCGAGGCAACCGGATTTCGATGATCTTCCAGGAGCCGATGACCTCTTTAAACCCGCTGTTTACGGTGGGAGATCAGATTATGGAGCCGCTCATGCAGCACCGCGGCCTCTCCAAAAAAGAGGCGAAGGAGGAGGCTGTGCGAATGCTCGCGGCGGTGGGGATTCCCTCTCCGGAGAAGCGGGTGAATGACTATCCGAATTCGATGTCCGGCGGGATGCGGCAGCGGGTTATGATCGCGATGGCGCTCTCCTGTAATCCGGAGGTGCTGATTGCGGATGAGCCGACGACGGCGCTCGACGTCACCATCCAGGCGCAGATTCTCGAGCTGATGAAAAAGATGCGCGACGAGCTCGGCACGGCGATCATTATGATCACCCACGATCTCGGCGTAGTGGCCGAGATGTGCGATCGGACGGCGGTGATGTACTGCGGGAGCGCGGTCGAGGAAGGGCCGGTGCACGAGGTGTTCAAGGCGCCCTCTCACCCCTACACCCGCGGGCTTATGATGAGTATTCCAAAGCTGACCGAGGAGAGCGACCGGCTCTATAACATCAAGGGCTCGGTGCCGAGTCTGTTCCACCTGCCGGAGGGCTGTCGGTTTGCGGACCGGTGCGAATTCTGTACCGAGAAGTGCAAAAAAGAGACCCCTCCGGTGGAATATGTCGGCCCGAATCACACGGTGAAATGCCACCACTGGCGGACGCTCGAACGGTTCTCCGATGAGCGGCGCTAGAGAAAGGGAGGGGCGGATATGACGGACGCTTTGATTCGTGTGGAACATCTGAAGAAGTATTTCCCCCAGAAGGAGGGGTTTCAGACCAACTATGTTAAGGCGGTCGACGATCTGAGCTTTACGATTCGAAAGGGCGAGACGTTCGGTCTTGTTGGGGAGTCGGGCTGCGGCAAGTCGACCACGGGGCGGCTGCTCCTTGATCTCATCCATCCGACGGAGGGTGAGGTGTACTTTGAGGGGGAGAAGATCAGCGCGATGAAACCGCGGGAGCTCATGCGGCTGCGAAGGCATATGCAGATCATCTTCCAGGACCCGTTCGCCTCGCTCAATCCGAAGCTCAAAGTGCGGAGAATCATCGAGGAGCCGCTGCGATTTCACGGGATTAAGAACCGGAAGACGAGAGATGAATTGGTGCGGGATATTCTGAACGTGGTGGGATTGCCGGAGGCGGCGCTTGAACGCTATCCACACGAGTTCTCGGGCGGCCAGCAGCAGCGTATTGGTATCGCGCGGGCGCTGATTCTGCGGCCGGATTTTATCGTCTGCGACGAGGCGGTCTCGGCGCTCGACGTCTCGGTTCAGGCGCAGGTGCTCAACCTGCTCTCGGGGCTGAAGGACGAGTTCCGGCTGACCTATCTCTTTATTTCACACAATCTCTCGGTAATCAAGCACATTTGCGACCGGATCGCGGTGATGTATCTCGGGAAGATCGTGGAGATCGGCGACCGGGAGATGATTTTTAAGAACCCCTGCCATCCTTACACAAAGGCGCTGATCTCAGCAATTCCGATTCCGGACCCGGATGAGAGACGGAGCCGGATTCTGCTCGAGGGAGATATTCCGAGCCCCTTGAATCCGCCCTCCGGCTGCCGGTTCCACACCCGCTGTCCGTCCTGCAAGGAGGACTGCGGCGGACATGAGCCGGAGCTTCTGGAGGTGGAGCCGGGACATTTTGTGGCCTGCCCCTACTGGAATGCCTGATTTTAGAAAAAAGGAGAGAGTACGATGGCGAAGATTACGGATATTACCGGACTGATTGACAAAGGCATGTGGAACTATGAACCGCCGTTTCCGACCATTGATATCCGGCCGCTTCCCCCGGTGCCCTGGGTGGATGGGCCCGTCTACTGCGAGATTTTTGACGGGATGCACTCCCAGACGGGCACCTATCTTGAGACGCCCGCGCACAGCTACGGCAACGACAACTGTTATCTTTTGATCGATGTGCCTGCGGAGAAGCTGGTGGATGTGCCGTGCGTGGTGCTAAACCTCGGCGAATGGGAGATAAGCGAGCCCGGCAAGCGCCGCGGAATCACGGTGGAGGATCTCGAGCAGTGTCCCGCCGCAAAGGAGATCCGGGAGGGGGACGCGATTCTAATCGGAACCGGACATGGGAAATATTGGTTCCATAAGGATTATCTGGAGGGCGGCCCCTATTTCACCAAAGGGGCGATGGACTGGATCATCGCGAAGAAACCCTTCATCCTCGGCAGCGACTCCGCGAGATGGGAGAGCTTCCAGGAGCCGCAGGATATTTTTGCCGAGTTCTATGCGGCAAATATTCTGATGCTCGGCCCGCTTGTGAATCTGGAACGGGTGAAGTCCGGACGGATGAGATTGACGGCGCTGCCGCTGAAGGTGCCGAAAACCTCCTGCGCCCCGACGCGCGCGGTGCTGATCGAGGACTGAAAAAGCGGCCCGGCGGCCGGAGAAGAGAAATCTTCTCCGGCCGCCGCTTTTATTATTATAAAGTAAGCATCTTTTGCTTTTTTTGAAATACTAATTGATATAGTGGGGAAAATGCTATAAAATAAAAAACGAGTATAGCATTCCAAAATGGAACGATATTGGAGTTGTGTAAAGTGAGTGTATTTCGAAAAAAGGATGAAACTGGAAAGAGCAGATGGAATGTCGCGCTGCTGATTCCAACGGTTGCGCTCGGAGTTGTGCTGCTGCTCTTTGCGGTGAGTGCGGTTGCGGTCAGCGCCTATCAGGGAATCTTCGGCGGTGTGCGGATTCAGGGAATTGACGTGTCCGGATGCGGCAGGGAGGAGGCCGTTCGCCTCGTGGAGGAACAGATGGAGCGCCAGCTCGCGGAGGAGATCATCCTCAGCCAGGACGGCGGAGCCTTCACACTGAAGCGGCCGGTGAAGGAGCTGATGCAGGAGGTGGACGTGGAACAGAGCGTCGACCAGGCGTATCAGGTGGGGCGCAGCGGCAATGTGATGGAAAATGTGATCGCGGCGGCGCGCAGCATCTTCGGCGGCCGGGATATTCCGGTGGAGTTCCACCCAAACGAGCAGGGAATCCGGGACTTTGTGTCAGAGTTTGCGGCCAATGTGGAGTACGCTGGGGAGGCGGCCCACGCCAAGGTGGAGGGCGACAAGGTGGAGATCTTCTGCGGCACGCCCGACAAGAAGATCGACTCGGAGGCGCTCTATGCGGAGATTCTGCAAAAACTCGGCACTGGAGGGAGTGAGTTTACGCTCACAGTACCCTATATTGATGTGATACCTGAGATCGACTATGAGGCGCTCCGCCAGAGCGTCTATGTGGAGGCGCAGGATGCGCACTATGTGGCGCTGGACAACGGAGGGTTTAAGGTGGAGGCGGAGACGGTCGGCCTCGACTTTGATCTCGAAGCGGCGAAGGCGCTGATCGAGCCGGGCAGCGGCAAGACGGTGTCGGTCGACCTGATCAAAACTGAGCCGAAAGTCAAGAAAGAGGATCTCGGTGAGGGAAAATTCTCCGACCTGCTGGTGAGGCGAACGACTTCGCTGACAAACGAGAAGGATCGGACGCACAATGTAAAGCTCGCCGCGAAATTTATGAGCGGCGCGGTGGTGCTTCCGGGGGAGACCTTCTCCTTTAATAAGAAGGTGGGGCCGCGGACCAAGGCGCGCGGTTTCCGGGATGCGAAGATTTTCTCAGATGGTGAGATTGTAGACGGACTGGGCGGCGGCCTCTGCCAGGTGTCGAGCACGCTGTACAGTGCGTTGCTGCGGACCGATCTCCAGATCGTTTCGCGCCGGCCGCACATGTTCACGGTCGGCTATGTGCCGAAGGGCGAGGACGCGACCATCTACGGCAACTCCATCGATTTGAAGTTTAAAAACAATCTCAAGCACCCGATTCTCATTAAGAGTTATGTGTCAGGCGGCTCGCTCACAGTGGAGATTTACGGTACGGCCTCAGATAAGACCTGGGGCGAGATCAAAGTCTCAAGCGAGGTGATCGGGACGACGCCGATCAAGGAGGTTTACCGGGAGGACCCGTCACTGAAGCCCGGCGAGACAAAGGTCAAACAGAAGGGGCAGGTAGGGTACACGGTCAACACCTATAAGACCTATTACGACGCAAATGGGAACAAAATCAAGACGGTTTCGGTCGGAAAGTCGGTCTATCAGTCGGCAAACCGGATTATTCTAAAAGGACCGGATGCTCCGGTGACGCCGGAGCCGCCGGTTGAGCCGGAGCCGCCGGTTGAGCCGGAGCCGCCGGTTGAGCCGGAGCCGCCGGTTGAGCCGGAGCCG
>CAJFTX010000003.1 GCA_904420075.1 uncultured Clostridia bacterium
CGACCGGCTCTGCGAGTACTCGACTGAGAACCTCGGCGATCTGGAGCACGCCTATGCGGTCACGGTGCACAAGAGTCAGGGCAGCGAATTCGGGGCGGTGATTCTGCCCTGCTGGTTCGGCGCGGGCCGGCTTCAGACCCGGAATCTGCTCTACACCGCAGTAACCCGGGCAAAGAAACACTTTATCGCCGTCGGCAGTCCGGACGCCATGTTTAAAATGGTGGACAACAATAAGGAGTCGAAGCGGTTCTCCGGGCTTCGCTATCTGATCTGTGACTACACATAAGGGGGATGTGCGATGCTTGAGCGGCTGCTTCGGCTGATCTATCCCGCGCGATGTCCCTTCTGTGGGCGGCTCACAGGAGATGTGACCCGCCCCTGTGAACGCTGCCTTGCGGAGATCCCGTTTATCCGGCCGCCGGTCTGCCCGCGCTGCGGCGCGCCGGTAAAAGAGTGCAGCTGCCGGGGAAGGGGAGCCGGCGTTACGGGGAGCTGCGGAGTGGTGCTCTACCGCGGCGTCGGGAAAAGAGCTGCCCAGCGGTTGAAGTTCCGCGGGGACCGAGGGGCGATTCAACTCGCGGCGAATTACCTTGCGGCTGCGGTGCAGAGGGACTTCGCGGGGTGTGCTTTTTCGGCAGTTACCTTTGTCCCGATGCATAGAAAGGACCGCAGGCGCAGAGGATATAATCAGTCGGAACTTCTGGCCCGTGCGCTCGGGGAGCGGCTCTCACTGCCGGTGGAGCCGATGCTCAAAAAGGTGCGTCACACGCCGCATCAGAGGGAACTCCCGGCAAAGGAGCGAAGAGTAAATCTCAGCGGGGCGTTTGCCCCGGCCAAAGAACATGCGCCGGAGACGGTACTGCTTGTGGACGATATCCGCACCACCGGCGCAACTCTTGCGGAGTGTGCCAAGGTGTTGCGTGAAATGGGAGCAAAACGGGTGTATACCGCCTGTTTTGCACTGGGGGCAGGAAATTTTCACAAAAAAGGGAAAAGAAACTGTGAATAAACTTGAAAATAATACAAAAATACGATACACTCAATAGTGGATAATCGTTTTTATAAGAGAAAGTCCGTCTTTCGGCGGAAGAGATAGGAAAGTCTAAGGAAGAGGGAGTCTAAAAGCGTGATTAGAGAAGTTGGAATTGACCTGGGCACGGCGAGCGTGCTGGTGTACGTAAAGAATAAGGGGATCGTGCTGCGCGAGCCCTCGGTGGTCGCGGTGGAGCGCAACAGCGGTAAGGTGCTTGCGGTCGGCGCGGAGGCGCAGAAGATGCTGGGACGTACCCCGTCGAGTATTATGGCGGTCCGCCCGCTGCGGGACGGCGTCATCTCCGACTATGAGATGACCGAGAAGATGATCCGCTACTTTTTAAAGAAGGTGTGCGGAACGATGCTCTTCCGGCCGAAGATCATGGTCTGTGTGCCGAGCGGCATCACCGAGGTCGAGGAGCGCGCCGTCATCGACGCGGCGAATCAGGCCGGTGCGAAGAAGGCCTATCTTGTGGAGGAGCCGATTGCGGCGGCCATCGGCGCCGGGATCGATATCTATAAGGCGAATGGAAATATGGTGATCGATATCGGTGGAGGCACCACTGACATCGCGGTGATTTCGCTCGGGGATGTGGTTGTCTCCTCCTCGATCAAGGTTGCGGGCGATAAGTTTGACGAGGCGATCATCAAGTACTGCCGCCGGAAGCACAACGTGCTCATCGGCGAGCGCACGGCGGAGAAGGCGAAGATGGAGATCGGCTGTGTCTTCCCGCAGGAGGAGAAATTTTCGCTGGACGTGAAGGGACGCTGTCTGATGACCGGCCTGCCGAAGGTGGTCACACTGACGACCGACGAGATTATGGAGGCGTTTGAGGAGTGCGTCACCGGGATTGTTGAGGCGGTGCACTCGGTGCTGGAGCGCACGCCGCCGGAGCTTGTGGGCGATATCGTAGTAAACGGAATTGTGATGACGGGAGGCGGCTCGCTGATCAGCGGGTTTGCGGAGCTTATCCAGTATAAAACCGGAATTGAGACACGGGTGGCGGAGGATGCGATCTCCTGCGTCGCCAAAGGCACGGGCAAGTGCCTCGCATACCTGAGTGAGATCTCTGAGGGGACTCAGAACATCGCGAGAAACAGGGAGCGCTAAGAAAAAAAGCAGCGCTTTCGCGCTGCTTTTTTAATCGCTATTTTTGCAGGAGAAGATCGGCGATCTGAAACACGTTTCCGGCGCCGACGGTGAGTATCGCATCCCCTGATTTGGCCCGGCTCTTTACATAGTCGGCGGCGGCCTCAAAGCTGCCGGCGAACACTGCGCCGGGGATAGCGTCCGCGAGCCCCTTTGCGGTGGTGACGCCGTCGCTCTTCTCACGGGCCGCATAGATGTCGACGAGAACCGGATGCACACCGCAGGAGAGCGCTCTTACAAAGTCGTCAAAGAGCAGCTTGGTGCGGGTATATGTGTGCGGCTGGAAGATGCAGTATATTTCGTGAAAACCGAGCGACTTGGCGCTCGCAAGCGTGGCGCTGATCTCAGTCGGGTGGTGGGCGTAGTCGTCAACCACGGTGACCCCGCCGAACTCGCCCTTGTACTCAAAGCGGCGGCCGACGCCCTTAAATTTCGCAAGGCCCGCGGCGATCTGAGCAAAGGGGATGCCGAGAGAGAGCCCCGCGGCGATCACCGAGAGTGAGTTTAGAACATTATGACGGCCCGGCACTGAGAGAGAAACCTCACCCAGGAGCTCGCCGCCCCAGTAGCAGTCAAAGACGGGGAACCCCGGGACATCGCGGATCACCGCGCGACAGTGGGCGTCCGTCCCAAAGCCGAAGCTGATCACCTTGCAGGGGAGGGCCTCGCAGGCGCGGCGCACGTTGGCGTCATCAAAATTGGCGACGACACAGCCGTCCGGTCCGCAGATCGAGGCGAAGCGATGAAAGGAGTCGATAATCTGATGAATATCCTTGAAATAGTCCAGATGATCCGCCTCAATATTGAGGATGACCGCCATCTTCGGACAGAAGTTTAGAAAAGAGTCGACATATTCGCAGGCCTCAAAGATCATAAGATCCGAGCTTCCGATCCGGTAGTTTCCGCCGATGGCGGGCAGTGTTCCGCCCACGAGTACAGTCGGATCGAGACCGGCCTCCATACAGACGATGGACAGAAGCGAGGTGGTTGTGGTCTTTCCGTGGGTGCCGGAGATACCGACCGGCATTTTGTAATGGGTCATGATAAAGCCGAGGAATACGGCGCGCTCCACGGTAGGAATTCCGAGCCGCTCCGCTTCGAGAAGCTCAGGATTGTCCTTCGAGATGGCCGCGGTATACACTACGAGATCAGCGCCCGAGACATGCTCGGCGGCGTGCCCCACCGAGATGCGGATTCCGGCGCGCTGCAGATGTTCCACCATCCCGCTGCGATTCATATCAGATCCGGTGACCGTGTAGCCCTTTAAATGCATAATTTCGGCGAGCGCACTCATGCTGACCCCGCCGATTCCCACAAAGTGAATATTTTTGATTGTATCGCTATAAGATTTGAGTTCTGAAATTGTCAAATGATAACACTTCCCCCTGTTTATTGGCACAGTTACATTATATGATAATCTTGAACCGATATAAATAGATTTTTGTGATTTTCTGAAAAATAACGTCTGATTTGTGTAATGGTAGATAATAAAGACCGGCGGGGCGCCTCTGCGGTGGACACCAACTGCACGTCCTGCCTGCTGTCAGACATTTTCTGACGCGGCGGTCAATATTATAATTATGACGGATTGGAGGAACATCAGGATGAAGCTCACAGACATTCGCATCAGAAAGACACTCACCGAAGGGAAGATGCGGGCGGTGGTCTCGATCACACTTGACGACGAACTCGCGGTGCACGACCTGCGCATTATCGAGGGGGCGGATCGCGAATTTGTCGCGATGCCGAGCAGGCGTACGCCGGAGGGAAGCTACCGCGACATTGTGCACCCGATCAATGCGGCCTTCCGGGGCGAGATTGAGAGCGCGATTCTTGAGCGTTACCACGAGGAACTGGAGCATGAAAAGAGCGAAGCTCCGGCAGAGGAACCGGCGCTTTAGCCGGTCTCCACGGGCTGGCGCGCGGGGTGTCCCGCGCGCCGCTCCTATGACAGAGGAACTTTGAGAAGCAAAAGGGAGAAATAAGTGTGAAAGTATTGATTTTATCTGTGACAGCCGGAGAGGGACATAACTCCACCGGGAAGGCAATTATGGAGGGACTGCGACGCGAGGGAATCGAGTGTGAGATGCTCGACACCTATAAGTATATCAGTCCGCTGCTCGGGGAGACGATCTCCAAAGGATATCTGATCACCTCTCAGAAGACTCCGGCGACCTACCGCCTCGGCTACCACCTCGCGGAGCAGAAGGAGAAGAACACGGATAAGTACAGCTTGTCCAACCTGATGAATGCAATTTTGTCGCACGGGCTGGAGGACTATATTTACGAGTATGCGCCGGACTATATCATCTGTACCCATGTATTTGCAGCGCAGATCATCAACCGGATGAAGCTCTCCTCCAAACACAAGCTCTCAGGGGTGAAAACGCTCGGCATTGTGACAGATTTCTGTATTCACCCCTTCTGGCCGGATGTGGAGAAGATCGATCACATTGTGACCGCGAGCGAGCTGATCGAGGGGGAAGCCGTGCGCAAGGGGATCGAGCCCGAGCGCCTGCTGCCGCTC
>CAJFTX010000004.1 GCA_904420075.1 uncultured Clostridia bacterium
GTGATGTACGACTCCAGCCACCTCCACGGTATGGTCGCATCCGGCGGCGAGGACGCGGAATTTCTCGCCGTGGTGATTAAGGGGAGCTTAAAAGAGGTTGATTCCTCCCACTCCGCTCCCCCGCTCCATCTCATGCCGAGCGACGAACCTCTGCTCTATAAAAAATTTGCAAGCGAGGTGCTCGACTCCGAGGGGCACCTGAAGGACATCTCCTTCACTCTGCCGGACAATTTCAATTTCGCCTACGACGTGGTGGACGCGCTCGCCAGAACAAAGCCGCAGAAGCTCGCTATGCTCTGGCTCTCCAAGCACAAAGAGGAGCGCCGTTTCACCTTCGGCGAGATGTCCGAGCTCTCCTCCAGAGCTGCAAATTATCTCCGCTCCCTCGGCGTAAAAAAAGGGGATCGGGTTATGCTGGTGCTCAAGCGTCACTACCAGTTCTGGATTGCGATTCTCGCGCTGCACAAGCTGGGGGCAATCGCCATTCCCGCCTCTAATCAGTTGAAGTCTCACGACTTCTCCTACCGGTTTGAGGCCGCCGGGGTGAGCGCCATCATCGCCACCCAGGACGACGGCATCTGCGAGGCGGTGGAGCAGGCCGAGCGGGAATCCCATCCGCTTCCGCTCAAATGCGCGGTAAACGGGGCGCGCTCCGGATGGCAGGACTTCGACGCGGGAGTTGCCTCCGCGTCGCCCGACTTCCCCCGGCTCTACGGCGCGGAGGGCACCTCCCTCTCCGACCCGATGCTGATGTATTTCACCTCCGGCACCACCGGCTATCCCAAAATTGCAACACATGACTTCTCCTATCCCGCCGGCCATATCGTCACCGCCCGCTGGTGGCAAAATGTGGACCCCGAGGGACTGCACTTTACCATCTCCGACACGGGCTGGGGAAAAGCCGTCTGGGGGAAACTGTACGGGCAGTGGCTCTGCGAAGCCGCGGTCTTCACCTTTGACTTCGACCGGTTTGACGCCAAGGAGATTCTCCCCCTCTTTGCGCAGTATCAGATCACCACCTTCTGCGCCCCGCCAACGATGTACCGCTTCTTTATCAAGGAGGATCTGCACAAGTATGATCTCTCCTCTCTGCGCTACTCCACCATCGCCGGCGAGGCGCTCAACCCCGAGGTCTTCCGCCAGTGGCAGGAGGCGACCGGCCTTAAACTGATGGAAGGGTTCGGCCAGACCGAAACCACGCTCACCGTGGCCAATCTGCTCGGCACCGAGCCGAAACCCGGCGCAATGGGCAAACCGAACCCGCAGTACGACGTCGATCTCATCACGTCGGAGGGAAAATCGGCCCGGCCGGGCGAGATGGGCGAGGTCGTGCTGCACACCGACCGGGAGCGCCCCATCGGCATGTTCATCGGGTACTACCGCTCGGCCGAACTCACCGAGGACGCCTGGCACGACGGGCTCTATCACACCGGCGACATGGCCTGGCGGGATGAGGACGGCTACTTCTGGTATGTCGGGCGGACGGACGATCTCATCAAGTCCTCCGGCTACCGGATCGGTCCCTTCGAGATTGAGAGCGTGATCATGGAACTGCCCTATGTGCTCGAGTGTGCGATCACCGGCGTGCCCGACCCCATCCGAGGCCAGGTGGTGAAGGCGACCATCATGTTGGTTCCCGGCACAGAGGGTACTGAGGAGCTGAAAAAGGAAATTCAGGTCTATGTCAAGGACCGCACCGCTCCCTACAAATACCCCCGCGTGGTCGAATTCGTGACCGAGTTCCCAAAGACGATCAGCGGGAAGATCAAGCGCAAGGACATCCGAAATCAGTCCGCAAAATCGGAATAAGCGTTCAAACGGCATGGCAAAAAGCCATGCCGTTTCCTTTTTTCTCCCTCCCGATTTTTTCAGATTACTTCTCCCGGCGCCACAGCTGGACACAAGTCAGACTATTTCTCTTTTCCTGTAGTTTTGGCCGTCGAATCTGTAGTATAGAGGTGAAGAGAAAAAGGAGGCAGAAAAGCCCATGGAGAATAAAAAATAATCGATCTATTTTTCAAGCGCTCCGAACAGACCCTGCAGGAGCTTGATCTGAGCTATGGGAAGATCTTCAAAAAACTCTCGTACAACATTGTAAACAGCAGAGAGGATGCGGAGGAGTGTGTAAGCGACGCATATCTGGGCGTCTGGAACACCATTCCGCCGTTAAGGCCCGATCCGCTGTTCCCCTACGTCTATAAAATCGTCCGTAATATCTCTTAAATGTCTATCATCGAAAAGGCAACAGCATCTATGACATAGCGATGCAGGAGCTGGAGGGCTGTCTGCCGGCTCAGGCCGCCGTTGAAACCGAACTGGAGGCCAAGGGGCACCCGTCTTATCGAGCGGTTTCCGGACACGCTGACCGCAGAAAACCGCATTATTTTTTTGCGCCGCTACTGGTTCTCCGACACTTACGCCGACATCGCCAAGCAGGGGGCTTTACCGAGAAAAATATGTCCGTCCGACTCACCTGTACCCGCAGAAAACCGAAAGAGTATCTCATCAAGAGGGAGGCAACTCTATGACCACAAGATTGTTTTCCGAAGCGCCAAACGAGCTCAACAACAAGTATCGTAGAGACGGCTCAAAAGCCGCAAACAAGGCCGCTTCCACTTGTCTGGTGGAGCGCACTCAAAAACAGCTTGCGTCTGTACGGCAGTTTTTGCCGTGGCCTTTTCTTTCGGAACCGCATTCGCCGCAACTGCAGATTTCCGACAGGCTGTGATCTCCTTCCTCTTCCAGATCTATACGGAAAGAACGCTCCACGAAATAGACGAGGCGCACCGAACAGCTTTCTTTTGACCGGACTGACACACTCTGCGCACCTTCTTAGAGAAATTCAACGCTGAGCATATGATAGAGGGACTTCACAAAAGGCGGCGGTTTTTACTATGTCTTTTGGGAAGAAAACGATCCGGCGCTCCGCGCAAGCGTCAACTGTGATACTCCAAACGACAAGCTGCTTGTCACAATGGAGAGAAGTCCTTATCAAGAGACGACCGGCCTCTGGCAGGTCACCGCCTGTCAAGCGGTCGACAGCAAAACAGCGGCGGAGATGCTCGAACGGCAGCAATCGTCTCCTCTTAAAATCATTACAGCCCTTCTAAGCAAAAGAGCGCCTGCGGTCAAAACCGCAGGCGCTCTCTTTCACACTAAAAATTCATTCAAAGGGTGAGCACAAATGCGACGATTCCTTTCAAAACCGTCGTTTGTCCAACCATTTTGACAACTGGGCCCGTGCCAAATCTTTTCCCAAAAAGGTTCAGAAATACTCCAAACAAGGTAAAAAGCGGGTGAAGAACAGAAAAAATAAAAAAAGAGCCCGGGGAAACGAATTTCCTCGGACTCTTATGGGAGTCATTATTTCGGATCAATGTGCTTGTTTTGCGGAGCACAAACTCAACAAAACTTATTTGCTCATCGCGGCAACTTCAGCGGCGAAATCGTCCTCGCGCTTCTGCATACCCTCGCCCTTCTCAAAACGGACAAATCCGGTGATATCGATCTTGCCGCCGAGCTCCTTCGCCTTCTGATCGGCATACTTCTTCACGGTGAGGCTGTTGTCCTTGATGAACTCCTGCTCCACCAGGCAGTTCTCCTTGTAGAACTTATTGATTCTGCCCTCGACCATCTTCTGAGCAATCGCCTCCGGTTTGCCCTCGTTGACCGCCTGCTGAAGGAGGATCTCCTTCTCCTTGGCGATGATCTCCGCGGGGACATCCTCGCGCTTGTTGTAGGTCGGCATCGCCGCCGCGACCTGCATCGCCACGTCCTTGCCGAACTCCTCAAAGCCGTCCTTCTCCGCGCAGTCGGTATCGAAGGAAACCATGACGCCGATTCTGCCGCCGCCGTGGATGTAGCACGCAACCGGTCCCTCATGACGGGCAAAGCGTCTGACCGTCATCTTCTCGCCGATCTTCAGCGTCAGCTCCTGCAGCGTCGCCTCCACCGTCATGCCGGACGGAAGGGTAGTCGCGAGCAGCGCGTCGACATCGGCGGGATTGTTGTCGATCACCGCTTTTGCACACGCCTCCACAAAGCTCTGGAACTCCGCATTCTTCGCGACGAAGTCGGTCTCGGAGTTGACCTCAATAATCGCCGCAACATTCTTCTCCTTGTCCACCATCGTGGTGACAAGCCCGTCCGCCGCAATTCTGCCGCTCTTCTTCTGCTGCGCGGCAAGGCCCTTCTCGCGGAGCAGCTCAATCGCCTTATCCATATTGCCGTCGGCCTCGGTCAGCGCCTTTTTGCAGTCCATCATACCGCAGCCGGTCTTCTCTCTCAGATCCTTAACATCCTTTGCTGTAAAAGCCATCGTTCTTCCTCCTATCAAAAATGTGCCCGCTGAAATTACCTTCAAGCGGGCACCAAACATTCATTTACTCCGCAGCCGGTGCGTCCGCCTCAGTCGCCTCGTCTTTGTCGTCCATCTGCTCGCCCTGCTTTCCCTCGAGGACAGCGTTCGCCATCGTCGCAGAGATCAGCTTGACCGCTCTGATCGCATCATCATTTCCGGGGATGACATAGTCGATCTCATCCGGGTCACAGTTGGTATCTACGATCGCGACGATCGGGATACCCAGCTTGCGGGCCTCAGCTACCGCGATTCTCTCTTTTCTCGGATCAACGATAAAGAGGGCCGCCGGAAGCTTCGGCATATCCTTGATACCGCCGAGGAACTTCTCCAGTCTCTCAATCTCGCCCTCGAGCTTCAGCACTTCCTTCTTCGGAAGCAGTTCAAAGGTGCCGTCCTCCTGCATCTTACGCAGCTGAGCAAGACGGGCGATTCTCTTCTTAATTGTCTTATAGTTGGTCAGCATGCCGCCCAGCCATCTGGCGTTGACATAGTACATGCCGCACTTCTCGGCCTCTTCCTTGATGGAATCCATCGCCTGCTTCTTCGTGCCGACAAAGAGAATATCTCCGCCGTTTGCCGCAGTATCACGGACAAAATTGTAGGCCTCTTCGACCTTCCGCACAGTCTTCTGCAGGTCGATGATATAGATCCCGTTTCTCTCAGTAAAGATATACGGGGCCATCTTCGGGTTCCATCTTCTGGTCTGATGGCCAAAGTGCACGCCAGCTTCCAGCAGCTGCTTCATAGAAATAACGCTCATTACAAAATCCTCCTTTAGTTTACCCTCCATATCGTTCTCACAGAGCGGGGACGGGGATCCGCACCTCCCTCTCTGTCCCGATATGTGTGTATTCGAGCTTTTATATTTTATCATAGCAGTTTCTATTTTGCAAGAAAATTTTTTACATAATTTCCAGGAAATCCCTTGCCTTGTTTTTACAAATTCTGGTATAATTCAATTGACAATATTTTCCAGAAGAGAAGGGGTTTCTATGAGACACAAGCTCCGTGCCGGCGCACTGCTTTTGCTGCTGTTTTTTTTGCTCTCCGGCTGTCTCTCTCCTGAACCTTCGGGCACGCCGGAGGCCACATCCTCCGGCCCTCTCTTTTTGCACTTTATCGATGTGGGACAGGGGGACGCCGCACTGCTGGAATTTCCAGACGGAGAGCGGATGTTAATTGACGCCGGAGAGGATGAGCGCGCGCTTGACTATCTCTGTGCCCTGCAAATCGATCGAATTGACTACCTCATCGCCACCCATCCGCACAGCGATCACATCGGCGGCATGGCGGAGGTCATCGACGCTTTTTCTATCGGAGCGATTTATATGCCGCGCACCGGCCACACCACAAAAACCTATCAGCGTCTTCTTGAGACGATCGATAGTCATGGGCTGTCCATCACTGAGGCAAAGGCGGGCGTCACCTTCAAAGGCTCAACTTTTACTGCTGAATTTCTCTCCCCGGTCTCTGTTACCGGAGATCTCAACAATGATTCTGCCGTGCTCAAACTCACCTACGGTTCCAATGTGTTTCTCTTCATGGGAGACGCTGAGAAACAGGCGGAACAGGCGATCTCCGCCCCGGTCAAAAGCGATCTTCTGAAGGTCGGCCATCACGGCAGCAGCACTTCCACCAGTAGCGCTTTCCTGGAGAGGGTCTCCCCGACCTATGCCGTGATTTCCTGCGGGGCGAACAACCAGTACGGCCATCCATCTTCCGCTGTGTTGGAGCGGCTGGACTCCATTGGAGCCCAGATTTTTCGCACCGACCTCTCAGGTACCATTCGGTTTCGCTCCGATGGGCAGAAAATCACGCCGCTCTCCTCTACCGCGAGACAAAACGCGCCCTCACTCACCCGTACTTCCGTCGCTACAGTCTACATCACTGAGACCGGAACAAAATACCATCGGGCAAACTGCCGCTACTTAAAAAACAGCCGTATTCCCATCCCGATCTCCGAGTTGAGCTCGAAGTACACCCCCTGCAACGTCTGTCGGCCCGCCGCATAAAAAAGGAGGTTTCTATGAAAATTTTTATCGACCGGTTTGAAGGTGACTGCGCGGTCTGTGAAGCGGAAGGGCGCTCGTTTTCCCTCCCACGCTGGCTTCTCCCGCCTGGAACAGACGAAGGGGATATTCTCACGCTTGTTCTGGACTCCGAAGCAAAGGCTCGCCAGAAGGCCCAGATCACCGAACTCGAGGACAAGCTCTTTCGATAAAAAGGGGACGGATGATTCCGTCCCTCTTTTTTATCGATTTCTCTGATTTGTGTTGCATCCGTTCGGGCAGCTCGCGTTCGGGAAGAACTGATCGGTCGGGAAATTGATCGTCTTGAACAGGCTGCACGGATCGTCGTTGAGAATACTCTGGGCAGCGGGCTGCTCCGGGAAAGTAAAGTCATACGACGGAACGACAAGCTGCGTCCTGCGCTCCAACCGGACAATCGAGAACACACCCAGCGTGACAAGTACCCGCTTCTCGCACTGCGCGCTCTCGCAGAGGCAGTCATTGAAGCAGCCGGACACATAGCCCGGAATGGTACACGGGTCAAACTCACACTCGCACCCTTTGACGTAGCACTTATCGGCGAGTTTGCAGCCCAGCATCACCGGATCTACAACCTCGATATTGGCGATTAAGCTGTTGCCTCCCGTGACGGTCGCACCGCCCTCTCCGGGCACATTGTCAGATGAGTATGTTTTTGTCGAGCCCTCGCTGCCGTAAAGGACACATTTCTTCTCATATGTGGTCATACCTGTGATCTCTGTCGCACTCTTCAGTCCGATGCAGAGCTCAAATGTACATTTAAAGAAGAACTTAATCTTCACCATGTAGCAGCCCTTATTAAAACTCATCGGCTCGGTGTCAAGATAGACCCAGACAATCTCCGCACTCTTGCAGCGGATATCGACAGCGCGCTCTACCAGGCAGTTGTCAGCCTCGCAGAAGTACACTCTCAGATCCTCCAGGCAATCCTGCTCGCGACAAGTGTCATAGATTCGATTGACATCGATGCAGGCCGCCTCTTTAAATGTGTTGACAGTACCACAAGGGGAACAGGTCGAGCCGGTAGAACCGGTCGCGCCATTTCTTACATCTGGCATAAGTAATCCTCCCACTTAAGATAAATTGAAGTTTTGCTTCAATACCAGAGTATGCTGGCAGCGGGAGGATGTGCAGCTTTTCGACCGGTCTTCCGAAAAAAATCCCTACTCGCCGATTATTTTTACCAGAACTCTCTTACGCCGCTTGCCGTCGAACTCCCCGTAGAAAATCTGCTCCCACGGGCCAAAATCGAGTTTTCCTCCGGTGACGGCCACTACCACCTCACGTCCCATGACAGAGCGCTTGAGATGGGCGTCCGCGTTATCTTCATAACCGTTGTGCCGGTACTGGGAGTACGGTTTTTCCGGGGCGAGCCTCTCCAAAAAGACGTCGATATCATGGTGCAGACCGCTTTCATCGTCGTTGATAAACACGCTCGCGGTGATGTGCATGGCGTTGACCAGTACCAGCCCCTCTCTGATTCCGCTCTCCTGGAGGCACCGCTCCACCTCCCCTGTGATGTTGAGATAAGCTCTTCTCGTCGGAACCTCAAAAAACAGCTCTTTCCGATAGGATTTCATCAACCTCTTCCTCTCTCATTCTATGTTATTTTTCCGTCCGCCGGTAGACCGGGCAGACTTTCATACAAATTCCGCAGACCGCGCCGCGCCCGATCTTCTGATAGGCGGTATGCATATGGCTGCTGCACACCTCGGGGTCCAGGATCTCCTCGCGCGGGACCCCCGGTTCATACCGCCGCCCCTTGAGCGCGCCGGACGGGCAGGCCCTGACACAGAGTCCGCAGCCGGTGCAGGGATTCTCGGCCGCGCGCGGCTCCTCAAATTCCATATTACAAAAGAGTGTTCCGAGCCGCACCCGGGGTCCAAACGTCCGATGCAAAAAACAGTTGTTCATGCCGATACCGCCGAGTCCCGCGAGGCAGGCCGCTTTCCGGTGGGAGTAGCGTCCCTGAAACCGCACGCCCCCTTTATTGATGCTCTGCGATGCGGCAACGGTGAGATAGTCGTACCCCTCCCGCTGGAGCAGCAGGCCTGTTTTCAGCAGAATCTGGTCGATCAATGCGTTCACGCTCCGGTAGTGGTTGAAATAGGTGTGCGTCGGCTCATCTGTAATCTCATCCACAATCGCATTTGACAGCCGCACCACCACCGACACCGCGCCGTGTAGTCCCGCAACGCCATCCGGCACCCTGCAGAAGCCGACGTCGCTCGCCCCGAAGGAGAGCACCGCCTCTCGCAAACTTTCCTCAGTCATCTCTCTCCCCCTCTCTTTTTACAGTATACCACAGCTCTTCTTTACAGCGTCAGCTTTTTTTGATACGATTGGAGCAAAGAATCGACAGAAGAGAGGACACGCCCTATGAACTTCTATCTGCTCTTTCTCCAGTTTTGTCTCTATAGTATCATTGGCTGGATCTGTGAAGTCATCTTCTGCTCCATCCCACAGAAACGCTTTGTCAACCGCGGCGTACTGCGCGGGCCATGGTGTCCGATCTACGGTTTCGGCGGACTGCTGCTCTCACTCTCACTTACGCCGCTCGCCGCGCATCCGCTGCTCTGCTATCTGCTCGGCGTGCTGCTCACAAGCGCGCTTGAATATCTCACAAGTTATCTGCTCGAACGTTACTTCCATGCAAAACTCTGGGACTACAGCGACCACAGAGTACAGCTTCACGGGCGCATCTGTCTGCTCAACTCCTCGCTCTTCGGTCTGCTGGCGCTTGCGCTGGTCTATCTCATCCAGCCGCTCTTTCACCGGTTGATCGGCCTGATTCCAGAGCAGACAATTCCCGTCGTCAGCACGGTGCTGCTCGTGCTCTTCTCCGCCGATGTGACAGCCGGCATCTTCGACTCGATTCAGTTTAAAGCGCTGCTGCGGCGCCTGCACGAGCTCGGCGAGCAGTTGGAGATGCGGCAGCAGAACCGCCGCGACGACGCGTCGCGCAGGGTCCGCGAACTACTCGAGGCGGAACGGCAGCGGCTGCTCCGCACCAAGCATACCGGCCGGCGGCTGCTCAAGGCATTTCCTACTATGTCCTCCAATCGGTTTGGCGATCCGCTGGAGCGCCTGCGCGCGCTTCTGCATGAGAAGCACGGTAAATAAAAAACAATCCAATTTGTCACGCCTATGGTGTGGAACACTGCGGTATTTTTTTTGAGATTCCACCCCGCTGCGTGAGAAAAGCGGTGCAACCGGTCGGTCGCACCGCTTTTTCTTATGCCAGCGCCTCGAGCGCCGGTTTGGCATCCGGGAGATACTCCTTCTCCACAAGTTCAATCTCGCCGCGGTCGCATGCCGCCGCGAGCGCCGGATCAAGCGGCATCCGCCCGAGAATCGGAAGCCCCTCCTGCTCCGCCGCCGCCAACACCGCCGCGCCGTCGCCGAAGAGCTCGATCTTCTTCCCGCAGTCCGGGCACTCAACATACGCCATGTTGAGCACCACACCGAGAATCGGAATATTCATCTGCTGAGCCATATGCACCGCCTTGTGCACAATCATCGACACCAGCTCCTGTGGCGTCGCCACGATTATCACTCCGTCCACCGGAAGCGACTGAAACACAGTCAGCGGTACATCGCCTGTTCCCGGAGGCGCATCGACAAACAGGTAGTCAAGATCGGTCCAGATGACGTCCGTCCAGAACTGTTTGACCGCGCTTGCGATCACCGGCCCGCGCCAGATCACAGGATCGCTCTCATTTTCAAGCAGCAGGTTGATGGACATCACCTGCGTCCCTTTCAGACTTTCTCTCGGCATCAGTCCCCACTCGCACGCCTCCGCGCGGCCCTCGATTCCGAAGGCCTTCGGGATGGAAGGGCCGGTGATATCCGCGTCGAGCACACCGGTCCGGTATCCCGCGCGCTGCATCATCACCGCGAGCAGCGAGGTCACCGTGGATTTTCCCACGCCTCCCTTTCCGCTGATGACGCCGACCACCTTCTTGATGCTGCTCATCTGGTTCGGCTTCTCCCTCATATCCTGCGGAGACTGCGGCTTCTGTGCGCAGCTCTCACAGTTGTGGGAGCAGTTCTCTGTGTCACAACCCATTTTAAACAACTCCTTTATTCGATATCGGCTCTCCACTTCCGCCAGCGATATGGCGGAGTTCCGGCCAGGACATTATCATTTTCTTCTCGCAAACAGTCTTTTGAAAAATCCTCTCTTTTTTGCCACGGTTCTCACCGTAGCCTCCCTGCGCGCTGCCAGCTCCAGAAACACCTGCTGACTCTCCACACGGCGCTCCCCTTCACGGGGATGCCGGAGCTCGTAGCTCCCATCCGGACGCATATCGCGCGCCTTCACGTTGTCCTCCAGCATCACTTTCACCATCCAGAGCACCTTCTTACGCTCCTCCGGCGACTCCACCGGCGCGATGATCTCCACCCGGCGCTCGGTATTTCGAGTCATCATGTCGGCCGAACCGATAAAGACTTTCTGCTCCTCTCCCACGCCAAAGGCATAGATCCGCGCGTGTTCAAGGAACCGGCCGACAATACTGATGATTTTTATATTCTCCGTGTAGCCTGGGATTCCCGGCGTCAGGCAGCAGATTCCACGGATGATCAGCCGGACGGGCACTCCCGCTTGGGAGGCCTCGATCAGTTTTACAATCACATCCCGGTCGGTCAGCGAATTGAGCTTCATGATAATCCCGCAGGGTCTCCCCAGCTGCGCCTTGTCAATCTCGCCGTTCATCAGTTTGATGATACCGGGTTTCAACGACTTTGGACCGATCAGCAGCTTCTGATAGTCCCCCTCGAGATTAGCAATTCCCATATTATAAAAGAAGCTTCTCGCATCCGCTCCGATCTCCGCGTCCGCCGTCATAATCGACAGATCGCAGTAGAGCTTCGCCGTCTTCTCATTGTAGTTTCCCGTGCCGATCTGGGTGATGAGCTGAAGGCGATTTCCCTCCTTACGGGTGATCAGGCAGATTTTCGAATGGACCTTGTACCCCTCAAAACCGTAGATCACATGGCAGCCGGCCTCCTCCAGCCGCTGCGCCCAGTCGATGTTGTTCTGCTCGTCGAAGCGGGCGCGCAGTTCCATCAGCACGGTGACCTCCTTGCCGTTCTCCGCCGCCTCCGCCAGAAATTCCGCAAGCTGAGAGAGCTTCGCCACCCGGTAGAGGGTGATCTTAATCGAGAGGACCATCGGATCTCCAGCCGCCTCCTTGATGAGATTCAAAAAGGGCGACATGCTCTCAAACGGGTAGGAGAGCAGCAGATCTTTTTTCAGAATCTGTCGGATCATACTCTCCCCCTGGATCACGTCGGGCGTCTGCCGCGGTGTGAAGGGCGGATTGAGAAGCTTTTCCTTCTGCTCCGGACTGAAGCTTCCCTCCAGCCCAAAGATATAGTCCAGCGTGAGCGGGCAGCGCGAGAGAAACACCTGCTCTTTTTTGAGCTCAAACCGTTCGGTGAGGAACTTGCGGAACTCGTCCGAAACCTGGTACTGGAGTTCCAGCCGCACCGGGGCGAGCCTCGCCCGCTTCTTGAGAATTTTCTTCATAAACTGGCGGTAGTCGACGTCCTCGTCCACAAGACCGGTATCGGTGTCGATGTCCGCATTGCGGGTGACTGAGAGCACTGTCTTCTCCCGCAACTTATACTTTTCAAACACCCGGTCCGCAAAGGCGTAGATCAGCTCCTCCACGCGCAGGAAAGTGAGCTTGCTGCCGTCGAGGTAGACAAGACGCTGTAGCGAGCCCGGCACCGGGATCACTCCCATTCGGCCGCCCTCTTTTGCGTCGAGAAAAACGGCGATATTGAGCGTCTTGTTCGGCAGATGCGGGAAGGGATGCCTGCTGTCGATCACCTGCGGCGAGAGAAGCGGCAGCACATTCGCATAGAAATACCGCTCCACCTGCTTCTGCTGTTCGGGCGACAGCGCCTCAAAGGAGCACTCCCGCACCCCTTCCTTCCAAAGGGCCTCCTGAAGCGCAAAATAGGTCTCGTCCACCCGCGGCATCAATTTCGCCACCCGCTTACAGACCGCGTCGATCTGCTCCTTCGGAGTCATCTGCGTCTTGTTCTCCCGGGTGTCGGGGTCCACGAGCGCGCAGTCGACAAGGCTGCCCACCCGTACCATAAAAAATTCGTCCAAATTGGTCTTAAAAATTGAGATGAATTTCAACCGCTCAAAGAGCGGCAGCGTCTCACACTGAGCCTCCTCCAGCACCCGCTCGTTGAACTTCAGCCAGGAGAGCTCCCGATTCTGCATGCATGCGGTCAGTTCACGCTTTTTCAAAAGACTTCCTCCCTCAGTCGCCAAAGCTGATCCCGATTCTCCGGGCGGTGTCCACAATCTGGGAGTCGGGGTCCACCTTTTTGGTCTTGCCAGCCACGCTGGAAAGCTTGTTTGCAACAATCCGGTCGTTTTTCAGCGCGACAGTCACGCCGAACTCCTCACGCCCCACCAGTTTTGCCGCATAGGCGCCGAACCGGGTGGAGAGCATCCGGTCGTAAGCCGAAGGGGAACCGCCCCGCAGAATATGTCCCGGCACGACGGTGCGGGTGTCGAAGTCGCCCTTCTCCGCGATATAGGCCGCGAGCCGATTGGTAATGGTCGTCTCGCCTCTCTCCTCACGCAGGCGCAGCATCTCTTTGCGTTTCATCTTCGCCTCGGCGGCGTCCATCGCCCCCTCGGCCACAGCGACAATTGCAAACGGCTTGTAGCCCTTCATCCGGGATTCCACCGCCTCGACCACCCGGTCAAATTCAAACGGGATCTCCGGCAACAGAATGATATCCGCGCCGCCCGCGAGCCCCGCATACAGGGTGAGCCACCCCACCTTGTTGCCCATGATCTCAACTACCATCACCCGCTTGTGGCTGGTGGCAGTGGTGTGCACCCGGTCAATCACATCGGTCGCAATATCCACCGCCGTGTGAAATCCGAAGGTGAAATCGGTACCGTAGATATCGTTGTCAATCGTCTTCGGCAGTCCAATCACATTGAGGCCGTTCTCCGAGAGGAGATTCGCCGTCTTGTGCGTCCCGTTTCCTCCGAGGGTCAAAAGGCAGTCGAGCTTGCGCTCCCTGTAGGTGCGCTTCATCGCGGAAACCTTGTCCACCATGTCGTCCTCAATCACCTGCATCTTTTTATACGGGGTGCGGGCGGTCCCGAGGATCGTCCCTCCACTTGTAAGAATTCCGGAAAAATCCGACTGCTTCATCAAATGGCAGTCGTTTCCAATTAGGCCTCTGTATCCATCCGAAAAACCGATGATCTCGACGTCCTCTCCAAACTCCACATAGAGACTCTTCGCGACGCCGCGAATGGTCGCGTTGAGGCCAGGGCAGTCCCCGCCGGCTGTGAGAATGCCAACTCTCTTCATTTTCACGCCTCCATAAAATTTTTTCTCGCGCGTTTCATTTCTTATTCTATCCGATTTTATTATAAAGTATTTCTCTTCCAATGTATAGCGTGAAATCTCACTTTATCCTCGCCGCACCTCGCTTCTGCAATCCCATATACTGTGAATGTGCCCCTTCCAAATTTCAACTAAGGAGAGATGCAACTTATGTGCAACTGTTGTAATAGCTGCTCGACAAGCGGTGCGACGACGCTGCCCGAAACAATTAACAACTGGAGCAATTGGAGCGCCTGGAACAATTGGAACAGCTGGAACAATTGGAATAACTGGAACAGCTGGAACGCCTGGAACAATACCCGGGCGACAAGCAGTTCCTGCTGTAACTGCTGCTGTGATTCCTGCTGCAACTGCTGCTGCGATTGCGCGTGCGGCTACAGCACCGCCACCGCTACAACGAACTGCTGCTTCTAACAGCTCTGCTCTCACCCGTCTTTCGACGGCGGTGCGGCACTCGCCGCGCCGCCTACTTAGCACACTCTCCGCGGGCACAAAAAAGGACGCCTTCCGGCGTCCTTTTTCTTTGTTATCTCTTCTGCTGGAGGTCGAACTCCTCCATGTACGCCTTCTCCTCCGGAGTGAACTTGCGCAGGGTGTTGATCACCTCTCCGCCGTTCCACTTGCGGT
Organism: uncultured Clostridia bacterium; assembly: GCA_904420075.1. Classification (GTDB taxonomy): domain Bacteria; phylum Bacillota; class Clostridia; order Oscillospirales; family Feifaniaceae; genus CAJFTX01. Next base: position 14,433 of record CAJFTX010000004.1, read on the forward strand.
CCTCAATCTCCTCGGTGGTACCCATCACCGTAACGTTGAGCTGTCTGCGGCGCGCGCGGACATGATCCCAGTCGATGAAATAGACATGAGCGAACTCACCGCCGTCCAACTTGCCGTCCTTGACGGTCATCGTCTCACTGCGGCCAAAGAAGACCGAGCGCAGGTGCCCGTCGGTGTTCATGCTGGTGTAGTTACCCGGCTCGTCCACATGGCGGCCGAACTGCGCATGAATCGGGCCCGGATGACGGTACTGACCCTCCTCGGCATAGTCCGGAATCATCTTACGCATAATGTCGAGCAGATCATGCTGCAGATACTCAAGGTCGAAGGTATCAATGTCGTGCGAGCACTCCTGAACCATCACCGAGCAGGTGGTGTGGTGCGAAGCGATGCAGCAGGTGCCGTTCTTGATCCCGGAAGCGGCGACGATCTCCATGACCTCCTTCGAGACGTCGTGGAAGGTCGGGATCCAACCTCTGGACTGGAGCTCAAGCTCCTTCTGAAATACCTTAAATTCCATAGTATCTTCCTCCATAAATAAAATAATAACTGGATCAAAAACAGCCGCGCGCTGTTTTTCACACGGTGAGCTTCGCTCCGGAGAGCGAAGATAGCACGATACAGATAGGCTCTATCCTACCGCATCCGCGGGCGCAGAAAAAAGCGGTATCCTCTCCGCCGCTTCGCCGCGCTCCATCATAAAAAATCGCGTCGTTCCGCGTAAATCCGCCGACTCAATAGTAGCATATCCGCAAAAAATTGTCCATAGATTTTTTCAGGATTCTTGTACTTTCGGAGCTTTTGTGTTATATTGGCTGTTGAAAGCTACGGCCCCTCTTTGGAGTGCGCCGAGGGAAGAAAGGAAGGATTCATTCAAGATGAGAAAGGAAACCTATGAGCGGGTCTCGGAGACCTTTGCGATCGAGAGCCGTGCAATCTTAGAGCAGGAGAAAGCGCTCGATATGGAGGCATTCTCTCGCGCGGTCGACGCGCTCTGCAAGTGCGGCACCGTCGTCACCTGTGCTTCGGGGCACTCCGGCATCGCGGCGAAGAAATTTGCGCACGCGATGAGCTGTATTGAGCGTCCGGGCGTCTTTCTCTCCCCGGCCGAGGCGGTTCACGGCGGGCTCGGCGTTGTGCAGAAAGACGATGTGGTCGTCTTTGTCTCCCGCGGCGGAAAGACGGCGGAGCTCCTGCCGGTGATCGACGTGGCCAATGAGAAGGGCGCCACCATCATCACTCTGACCGAGAATCTTGAGTCCCCGCTCGCAAAAGCGGCGGACATTGTGCTCCCGCTCAAGATCGAGAAGGAGACTGACAAATACAACTGCATGGCGACCACCAGCTTCACTGTGACCGTCGCGCTCTTTGATGCGCTGTGGATGGCCGTTATGGAGGAAACCGATTACAAAAAAGAGCAGTTCGCTCTCATTCATCCGGGCGGCGCGGTTGGCGCGCGGCTGAATCATCGCTAAAAAAATGGGCTCCTAAAGGAGCCCATTTTTATTTCCCTTTCCAGCACTGTCACAAACTTGAGCGACTTCTAAAAAATGAAGTTTGCGGTGCTATTCCATTTTCGATCGTGCAAAAGCTGCTTCGCCATACCGACCAGCTTTTCTTCCAAACGTTTCACCTCTGTTCTTCTGCCGGCACAACTGCCTCTACGACAGATTTCACCACAGGAAAGCAGAATATAGGCAGGTCCCAAGATTTGGAATGGGCCAATCTCGTCTGACTTTTCATAGTCCCTTCGAAATTCCAGCCCGAGTAACCCGCAGTTTGCAAACCCATCATCTGAACACACGTTTAGCCGCTCTTGCTCCCAATCGGTCTAAACATATCACGTTCGTTCTCAGGCTTTGGACAACTCTTGGATACATCTCATCCGCTCACACTGTTCCATTTTGTCTCTATCCGCTTACCTTTTCTGAAAAAAGTGGCAGAGCAGCCCCCCGATTCCGTCTCCCAGCAGCGCAATGCCTCCATAAACCGCCGCATAGATAAGCGCTGTGTCGTTGAAATAGATCAGTACCGTCGGCAGAAAGAGAGCCGCCGTCAGCAGCGGGTAAACCCACTGGAACCCGGAGAGCAATCCACAGACCAGTCCTCCTCCGAGGCAGAGTGCCGGGACGACGAGTAGCAGAACCACCATCCCGCTGCCGGTATCCCGGATCAGAAGCGGCAGCAGATAAAACGCAAGCGCCACCACGCCGAGTGCAATCAGAAGCCCTAAGCTGAGTCCACGCTTGCGCGCGCGGCGTTCCCGTCTCTTCAGAAAGTCACCGAATTTTTCCACCTCAGCGCCGGCTGCCAGCTCCTCAGGCCGCGGCTCCGGCAACTCCGCCCGCAGTTCTGCACACCGCTCGCGGCACTGTTCACACCCCTCAAGATGCGTCTCCACCGCAGCGGTGCTCTCCTCTGAACAGACTCCGTCACAGTAGAGCGGCAGCAAATCCCACACAATTTGACAGCTCAGTTTATCCATTCTCTCTCCCCTCCAGTCTCTGTAACAGTTTTCCTTTTGCCCGGTGATAGACGACTCGGGCCCAGCTCTCGCTCTTTCGGAAGAGCGCAGCGATTTCCGTATAGGAGAGCTCTCCAAAAACCCGCAGGGTAAACACCTCCTTATACGGCTCAGAGAGTCTGCACAGTTCTCTGTGAACTCGGGCGGCAGTCTCTTTCCGATCCAGCCGTTCCGCAAGGTCCTCCTCTCCCTGCACCGATATCGGCAGCGTTCGCGCCTCCCTGCGGCGGTGCGAGAAATAGAGGTTTTTCGCAATCTGAAAGAGCCAAACCTCAAGTTTACAAGTCCCGCGGAAACCCGGCAACGCCGGAAGCGCACGAAAAAAAGTCTCCTGTGTCAGCTCTTCCGCAAGCGCAGCATCTCTTCCGAGAGCGAGCAAAAAATGGTATACCCGCCTGTAATAGGTCTCATATATGGTCTCAAAATCCACTCGCTCACCCCCTTCTGTCAGTAGGACGCTCAAGCATTCTTTTTGTTACAATTTTCATGTCGGAATACGGCAAACTCTTTTTTCTACACGACGGTATCTTCACGCGCAGGCACAATAAAACTCAGCGATCTTTCTTCTAAAAAAGATATTGTTTTTTTTACAAAATTCAAGTATAATAAATGAGTATTTACGCCGGTGTGATGGAATTGGCAGACGTGCGGGACTCAAAATCCCGTGGTAGCGATACCGTGTCGGTTCGACCCCGACCACCGGCACCATGTCGCGGTGATCCTTTGGGTTCGCCGCGATTTTCTTTTAAAAGCGCCCCCTATATGGACCACTGCTCCTGGACACAGGTCGCATCTCCGACGGCTTTGGCGCATCGCCAACTCTTTTTAATAAAGGTACTGTTGGATATCTCTCTGGTCAACACTTTCCAGGATGGAGCGACTGAACTGTTGCTCTATTTTTGCTTTTACTATAAGCTTATACGCTTTTTAGAAATCCAGTAATACGGACGCCTTCCTCTTGCAACCAGAAAATTCCACTCCACTCTCTGTCTTTTGTATAAAGCAGAAACCAGGACATCATACTTTAATGGAACATCAGAACCGGAATCACAGAAGTTTTTTTCACAAGGCGGACAGCCCATCAGTCTCAAGGTACCCGGAGCAAAACGTACCGGCCGGCACGCCATCTGCGCGCTCTCGGTATACCGTCCATCGACGCAGTTCCGCTCTTCTCCAGGTCCCTTGAGCGCAGGGCCTTTAGAAAATCATAAAACAGGAGGGTACTCACTATGTCAAGAACCGTTTATCTGAACGGGGACATCGTCACCGTAAATTCAAAGAGCGAGATCGCCGACAGCATCCTGATCGAAAACGAAACGATTCTGGCCGTGGGCGGCCGGGAAGAGGTTCTCGCTCTCGCCGGTGAAAGCGCAAGAGTCGTCGACCTGAAGGGCAAAACTATGCTGCCCGGATTTATCGATCCGCACGGTCATATCGTTGCGGTCGCTCAGACGCTGCTGCTTTTAAACTTCAGTGAATGCCGCTCCAGAGAAGAACTCTCCGCACTCATCAAAGACCGGCTGAAGAGTTCCCCTCCCAAAGAGGGGGAATGGATCATCGGATTTGGCTACGACAACACGCAATTTCCCGACCAGGCGCACCCCACAAAATTCGATCTGGACGCCGTATCCTCCGAAATCCCAATTCTCATCTCCCACGCGTCGGGCCACCTCTCTGTCGCCAACAGCGCGGCCCTGGAAGAGCTCGGCTACACCGGTACCGAGTACGAAGTTCCGGTGGGCGGTGTCGTCAGAACCGTCTCCCCCGATTCCAGAGAACCAAACGGAATTTTAGAGGAGAACGCCTGTTTAGCCCCGGAAAAGAAAAAAGTTATCCCGCCCCCCTCCTCCGAGGCTCTGATCGACGCTCTCTCAAAGGCACAGGAGCTCTA
>CAJFTX010000005.1 GCA_904420075.1 uncultured Clostridia bacterium
AGGAGAGGGAGACCCACTCCTCCGTCAGCTCGTCCGAGCGGGTGCGCAGGGCGTCGAGCTCGGCGCAGTAGCTCTGGAGGGCGGCGTAGTCGCTCGCGGCCTCGGGCGAGGCGAGCAGCTCGGTGAGCTCCGCCTGGCGCGCCTCGTTGCGCTCGAGCTCCCGCTCGAGCTCACTGAGACGACGGCGGCGCTTGGCCTCCTCGTTTCTCTGCTCCCGGCTGCGGTAATAGCCCTCGGCGGAGGCGCCGGCGCGGGGGGCGCTCTCCTGCTTCGGCGCGGGGGCGGCGGACTCCGCTGAGCGGAGGAGATACTGCTCATAGCCGCAGGGGTAGACGGTGAGCGCCCCGTCTTTGAGCTCGATGATCTTGTCGGCGAGGCCCGCGAGGAAATAGCGGTCGTGCGAGACGAAGAGCAGCGTCCCGTCAAAGGCGCGCAGCGCCTCCTCCAGCGCCTCGCGGGAGAGCAGGTCGAGGTGGTTGGTCGGCTCGTCGAGCACGAGAAAGTTGCCGTGGCGCTGCATCATGATGGCGAGCTTCAGCCGGGCGAGCTCCCCGCCGGAGAGCACCCCTGTGCGCTTATAGACGTCCTCGCCGCGGAGCAGCACCCGGCCGAGCAGGCTGCGCACCTGGTGCTCGGAGGCGCCGCGCATCCGCTTCCAGAGCTCGTCGAGCACGGTGCTCTCGGGGTCGAGGTCCCGCTGCTCCTGGTCGAAGTAGGAGAGGTCCACATTGCGCCCGAAGCGCACCTCCGGCCGCTCGTCGAGCAGCGCGCGCAAAAGGGTGCTCTTGCCCGCGCCGTTGGGGCCGACGATCGCGACCCGGTCGCCGCGCTTCAGCTCAAAATTTGCGTCTTTGAGCAGGGTGAGCCCGTCCCCCACGGTGAGGGTGAGCCCCTCCACCGTCAGAAGGTCGGAGACGGGGCGGCGGGCGGCCTCGAACGAGATCGCCGGGATGTCCTCGTGCTCGTAGGGGCGCTCGAGCACCTCCATCCGGTCGAGCTGCTTGAGGCGGCTGCGGGCGGAGGCGGCGGTGGAGGCGCGGGCGATGTTCCGCTCGGCGTACTCCTGCATCGAGGCGATCTGCCGCTGCTGCTTCTCGTACTCCTTCCACTCGGTTTTGAGCTTCTCGGCTTTGAGAAGTTTGTACTTCGAGTAGTTGCCGCGGAAGGGGGTGATTCTGCGGTTCTCGAGCTCCCAGATGGTGTTGACGGTGCGGTCGAGAAAGTAGCGGTCGTGCGAGACGACGAGCAGCGCGCCCCTGTACTCCGAGAGGAACCCCTCCAGCCAGGCGAGGGTCGCGAGGTCCAAATGGTTGGTCGGCTCGTCGAGGATCAGGAGGTCCGGCCGCTGGAGCAGCAGCTTCGCAAGCGCCAGGCGGGTCTTCTCCCCGCCGGAGAGGGCACAGACGGGGGTCTCCATCGTCTGCTCGGGGAAGCCCATCCCGTTTGCCACGGTGCGGACCCGCACGTCGATCTCGTACCCGCCGCGGGCCTCGAAGAGGGGGAGCAGCCGGGCGTACTCCCGGCTCGCCTCCGCCTCGGTCATCCGGTGGGAGAGGTCCGTAAGGCGCGCCTGCATCGCCAGCAGCTCCGAAAAGACCGAGCGCAGCTCGGAGGCGACGGTGCCCGCGCTGTCGCACCCGCTGTTCTGCGCGAGGTAGCCGACCGACGCGCCCCGGCGGACCGAGACTGTCCCCTCGGTGGGCGCGAGAGCCCCCGTGATGATCTGTAGGAGGGTGGTCTTGCCCGCGCCGTTCGGCCCGACAAAGCCGATCCGGTCCCCCTCCTCGACCGAGAGCGAGGTGGGGGCGAGGATCAGCCGGTCCTCAAATTCTTTTGTGATCTCCTGTAGACTGACAAGCATTGCGTGCGCTCCTTTTTTTGCCTTTTCCCGTGTGCGTCCTGCCGCCCGGGCTCCGCTCCGCCCGAAGCGGAGCCCGGAGACGGCGGCGGACGGGGGTCGGGCGGCGCACTCCGGGGAGCGGCCTTTTTGCCCATTTGACAACAATTCTACAATATGTGATAATGATAGTCAAATCAAAAGAGGAGAGGATTTTTTCTTTTGGAACGGGAACTGAAATATACGATGCCGGACCCTGAGACGGGGGATCGGATTTTGGAGAGCCGTCTGGTTGTGAGCGCGGCCGAGGCCGAGGCGCGCGAGATCGAGATGCGCGCCGTCTACTACGATACGGCGGACGGGGCGCTCGCGCGGGCAAAGGCGGCCTTCCGCATCCGCCGGGAGGACGGGCGTACGGTGGCCACGGCCAAGACCAGAGGCGAGCAGCTCGGCGCGCTCTATCTGCGCGGCGAGTGGGAGACCGAGGTCGACTCCGAGGAGCCGGACCTGCGCGCGTTTCTGGCGGCGGTGGCGGACGCGCCGGACGCGGAGCGGATCTGCGCGGTGCTCGGGCCGCTGATGGAGAAGAGGCTCGTCCCGCTCTGCGGGACCGAGTACCGGAGGGCGACGCTGCCGCTCGCGGTCGGCGGGGCGGAGTTTGAGCTCTGCGTCGACCGGGGGGAGCTGGTCTGCGGGACCCGGCGGGCCCCCTTCTGCGAGGTGGAGCTCGAACTTACGGGGGGCGACATCGCGGCGATGGAGGAGTTCGGCGCGGCGCTCTGCGACGCCTACGGCCTGCGGCCGGAGGAGCAGTCGAAGTTTCAGCGGGCGCTCTCGCTGCGGGGGAAACTGTGAGCGACGGGGTGACCCGCGCGGCCTTCTTCGCGGGGTATGCTCTGGCGCTCGCGCTCTTTTTGCTGTGGGCGCTTCTCTGCAGACGGCGGGACGGAAGGCGGCCACCGCTGCGGCTCGCGCTGCTGCGGGCGCTGCCCGCGCGGCCGGTTATCCTGTTTCTCGTCTTTCTGGGCGCGGGCGTCTTTGCGCTCCGGGGACAGCCGGAGCGGTTTGCGGCGGCGCTTGCCGACGGGGTGAGCTTCGCTTTGATGGCGGCGGTGCTCGACCTTGTGCTGCTGGTGCTTGTGAAGCACCCGCTCTCCTTCTCGGCGCGGGAGTACTATAAGGAGCGGGGACTCTTCGTCGCGCTCTGCGCGGTCGCGACCGCGGCGGCGCCGGTTGCGGCGGCATGTCTGCCCGGTGTGTGAGGCGGTCACCAGAGAGGTGACCGCTTTTTTTTCGGGGGAGGAGCTGGGCGGAGCGGGCGGAAGGGGGCTGCGGGAGCGTCGCCTCACCCGCGGCGCGCGGCTTCTGCCCGGCGGCGGGCTCCTCTCCGGGCCGGCGGGCGCGAGCTCACACGCCGGTGATGAGCAGGGCGCCGTCCCGGATTTCGCAGGAGTCGAAGAGCAGCTCCTGCCCGGCGCAGACCGAGCTGCAGAAGGCGAGAACCAGCGCCTCAAACCCCGCGCGGTACTCCCCTTCGAGCGGAAGTGTGCGGCCCTCTGCGGTGAGGCGGAGCTGGCGGCAGGAGACCTGTCCTCCGCGGCCCTCGAGCACGCCCGAGAGGGTGAGCGGCTCGGGGCTCCGGCCGGCCTCGAAGGAGGGGAGAGCGCCCGCCTGCTGCAGCCGGGCGCAGTCGGCCTCCCCCGCGAGGGTGAAGAAGCCGTCCTCGCCGAAGTCGATGTGGGTGAGCTCCACGCCGTCCTCGACAAAGAGCGGGGCGAGCAGCTCCAGGAGTTCGCCGCCGCTGTAGCGCAGGGCGCCCTCCCCGGGCGGGCGGGCCTCCGAACAGCCGAAGAGGCGGAAGAGCGAGAGAATGAGCATCAAAAGGGCGGCGATGGTGACGGGGAGAAAGCTGGTCCCCCGGCGCGGCCTGCGGGGAGGCCTGCGGGGGCGGAATCTTCTGCGCACGGAACAATCTTCCTTTCTCTTTGAAGTTGTGGTATAATGACCTCACGAAATGCTGACAAAATCAAAGATTTTGAGAATTTCGAAGAACATGGAATCACAAAAAGTGGGGCTTTCGCCCCCTGCCGTCCACGCCTTCGGCGATCTCTTTTTGTGGTGGAATAGCCTCGCGAACTGGGAGCGAAATCGGTGATTTCGGCCCCTTCGGAGAAGAATGGATTGGAAAACAGGGGCTTTGCCCTTTGCGGGCGGAGGGCCGCCCGGCGCCTCGGGCGCTCCTGTTTGTATCATGGAATGCTGTGACGGAGCGGACGGGAGCACGACGTCCCCGCGCGGCTGGGACTTGCGGCGTACCGCTTTGAAAATACGGGTGGACAGGCCCCGGCCGTCCGTCTGAGGGACACTGATGTTATCTATGAGAGGACGTGAGCAGATATGCAGGGGGGATGGATTTGATCTCGGTTGTGATTCCGGTCTATAACGAGGAGCGGCGGATCGCCGACACGGCGGCGCGGGTCTGCGACTTCTTTGAGGGGCGGGGCGAGGCCTATGAGCTCGTCTTTGTCAACGACGGGAGCACCGACGGCACGGCGGCGGCGATCGCGGCGCTCGGCCGGGCGGAGGTGCGCGACGCGGGCTATGCGGAGAACCGCGGCAAGGGCTACGCCCTGCGCCGGGGGGCGGAGGCGGCCGCGGGGGAGGTGCTGCTCTTTATGGACGCGGACCTCGCCTACGGGCTGGAGCCGGTGCCGGAGGCGCTCGCGCTGATCGGGGAATACGACCTTGTGATCGGCTCGCGGCCGATGGCAAGGGAGGCCTATGCGAACTATCCGCTGGTGCGGCGGATCACCTCCGGGGGATTCCGCGCGGTGGTGCGCGCGCTCATCGGCGTGCCCTACAGCGACACCCAGTGCGGCTTCAAGTGCTGGCGCGCGGCGGCGGCGAAGGCGGTCTTCCCCCGCTGCGGGATCGACGGGTTTGCCATCGATCTCGAGGCGCTCGCCTGGGTGGAGAAGCTCGGCTTCTCGGTGCGGGAGATTCCCGCGGTTGTCGTGGAGCACGGGGACTCGAAGGTACATGTGGTGCGCGACTCGGTGCGGATGTTCCGCGACGCGCTGCGGGTGCGCCGCGCGGTGAGAGAGGGGGGGCCGGATGGAAAAGCGCGGGTTTGACTGGCGGCGGCTCTGGCCGCTCCTCTTCTTCGGGCTCTGTCTGCTGCGGTTCTGCTACTACGGGTGCACCTATCTGCCGCTGCTCGACGACTCGATCCAGTACCACAACTACGCATTCTTCGGGGACGGGCTCTGGGCCGAAGTCGAGCGGATGAGCCTGCTCGGGGCGCGGCCGCTGGCGGGGATTCTGGACATCGGATTCTGGTCGCTCTTCTTCGAGCACCTCTTCTGGGCGATCGTGCTGATCACGGCGCTCTTCACGGGGGCGGCCTTCTTCTTTGAGCGGGCGTTTGCAAAGGCGTTCGGCTGCTCGCCGCTCTTCTATGCGCTGCTGCTGCTGACCCCGGTCAATTTCGAGGGGACCTACTGGCTCTCCGCCTCCAGCCGGGTGGTGGTCGGGATGTTCTTCGCGGGGCTGTCTGTCTACCTCTTCTCCCGGTACGCCGAGAGCGGAAAAGCGCGGTATGTCCCGCTCTTCGCGGTGGCGGGGCTTGCGGCCTGCGGCTTCTACGAGCAGACGCTGGTGCTCTCGGTGGCGGGGGTGCTGCTGCTCGGGATTTTCTACTGGAAGAAGCTGCGTGCGCGGGCGCTCTTCGCGCTTCTGACCCTTTTGAACGCGGGGATCTATTTCGGATTTACCGGCTTTTTTAAGAGTACGGGCATCTATGCGGAGCGGAGCGGCGGGACCATCCTGCCGTTTGCCTCCAACTTCTATAACACCAAGGTGTGGCCCGCGCTGCTCGAGCAGCTGAAGGGCGCCTTTGTCGACGCGCCGGCGGCGATCACCGGGCGCGGCTTTGTGCGCGGGGCGCAGCTGCTCTGCGAGGGGCCGAATCTGCTCTGGATTCTGGCGGCTGTGGCGCTGCTGGCGCTGCTCGGCTTTGCGCTGCTCTGGCGGCGGGGGAGAGCGGAGCCCGCGCCGGTGCGGCCCGCCGTCTGGGGCATTGTGGTGGGAGTGCTGCTTGCGCTCGCGCCGATCGCTCCTTTCCTGATCCTCGACAACCCGTGGGTCTCGCTCCGGTCGGTCTGCTGCTCGCTCGTGGGTGCGGCGCTCGTGGCCGACCGGGCGGTGGCGCTCCTGTTGCGGCCGGTGCCGGTGCGGCGGGGGGTGACCGCGGGGCTCACCCTCGCGCTCTCGGCCTTCTTCCTCGTGGGGTCGATCTCCGAGCTTTCCGACTACCGGCAGACCGGCGAGGACGACCGGCGGATTGTGGACGACATTTTGGAGGAGGTCGGGGACGAGCGTCCGGAGGAGGACTGGGAGAGCAGCATCGTGGTGCTGGGACTGCGCCCCTCCTACCTCGCGGAGCAGAACTACGCCCACAACGAGCACATCCACGGCGTGACCGAGAGCGACTGGGCGCTCTACGGGGCGCTGCTCTGCCGCTCGGAGGACATCGGGACGCCGACGGCGGTGCCGGTGCCGTTCGGCGATGTGACCGCGAAGCTCCCGCAGATTGAAAACGGATATCTCTATCTCTTCGCGGACGAGCGGGGGGAGATCTCCCGCGTGAGAAGGCGGGGGGAGCGCTTCTACTCCGAGCAGGGCGAGCCGGTGGCGGCCCTTGTGACCGAGGGGGAGCGGACAACACTGGTCGCGCAGTAGCGCGAGGAGGAGAGACTATGGCCTATCAGTTTACGCATAACTACACGATGCTCTGCGACTTCTACGAGTTTACGATGTCCAACGGGTACTTCCAGAACGGACTGGGGGAGCGGACCGTCTACTTCGATATGTTCTTCCGGAAGGTGCCGGACGGGGGCGGTTTTGCCATCGCCTGCGGACTGCACAGCGTGATCGACTACATGGAGAAGTTGCGCTTCTCGGAGGACGACATCGCCTATCTGCGGGGGAAGGGCTGCTTCTCGGAGGGGTTCCTCGACTATCTCGCGAACTTCAAGTTCTCCTGCGACGTCTGGGCGGTGCCGGAGGGGACGCCGGTCTTCCCCGGCGAGCCGCTGCTCACCGTGCGAGGGCCGGCGATCCAGGCGCAGCTTTTGGAGACGATGGTGCTGCTCTCGATCAACCACCAGTCGCTGATTGCGACCAAGGCGAGCCGGATCGTCCGCGCCGCGGGCGGCCGGCCGGTGATGGAGTTCGGCTCCCGCCGGGCGCAGGGGGCGGGAGCGGCCATCGAGGGGTCGCGCGCCTCCTACATCGCGGGCTGTGTCGGCAGCGCCTGCGCGCTCACCGAGCCGCTCTACGGGGTGCCCGCGCTCGGGACGATGGCGCACGCCTGGGTGCAGATGTTCGACAGCGAGCTCGAGGCGTTCCGGGCGTACGCGAGGGAGTACCCGGAGAGCTGCACCCTGCTCGTCGACACCTACAACGTCTTAAAGAGCGGGGTGCCGAACGCGATCCGGGTGTTCAATGAGGAGATCCTGCCGCGGGGCTTCCGCCCGGCGGGCATCCGCATCGACTCGGGCGACATCACCTATCTCTCGAAGAAGGCGCGCAGGATGCTCGACGAGGCGGGCTTTGCCGACTGCAAGATCTGCGCCTCCAACTCGCTCGACGAGTACATCATCCGGGACACCATCGTGCAGGGCGCGGCGATCGACTCGTTCGGCGTGGGCGAGCGGATGATCACCTCCAAGAGCGACCCGGTCTTCGGCGGGGTCTACAAGCTGGTGGCGGTGGAGAAGGACGGGGAGATCATCCCGAAGATCAAGATCTCGGAGAATGTGCAGAAGATCACCCTGCCCCACTTCAAGAAGGTGTACCGCCTCTACGAGAGGGAGAGCGACAAGGCGATCGCCGACGTGATCTGCTGTGCGGACGAGACGATCGAGGAGGGGGAGCCCTATCTGCTCTTCGACCCGGAGCACACCTGGAAGCACAAGCGGGTGAAAGATTTCAAGGCGGAGCCGCTGCTGCGGAGAATCTACGAGGGCGGGAAGCTCGTCTACGACCGGCCGGAGACGGCGGAGGTGCGCGCCCACTGCGCCAGAGAGCTGGAGCGTCTCTGGGACGAGGTCAAGCGGTTTGAGAACCCGCACCGGTACTATGTCGACCTCTCGCAGAAGCTCTGGGACCTGCGGGCGAAGCTGCTCGCCGACTACACTGTCGATTGACGGAGGAGAAAAAATCTGATAAAATAAAAATAATTCCTATTTGAGCAGAGGTGAGGCGGGACGTGAAGCGGACGAGGCAGAGAGAGCTGATTTTGGAGAACCTGCGGGGCAGGCGCGACCACCCCACGGCGGAGGAGGTGCACCGCTCGCTGCGGGCGGAGTGCCCGGGGCTGAGCCTCGCGACCGTCTACCGCAACCTGAACTACTTCTGCGAGCAGGGGCTGGTGCTGCGGCTGCCGGCCGCGGGCCGGGACCGGTTCGACGGGAACATCCGGCCGCACGGCCACCTCTACTGCGAGCGGTGCGGGCGGCTCTTCGATCTGCACAGCGGCGCGGTGGAGACCTTTTTTGACCGGGTGAGGGAGGAGTACCGCTGCGAGGTGCGCCAGGGGGCGATCACCCTGCTCGGAGTCTGTGAAAAATGTGGAGCGGAGGGCGCGGACGGCTAGTCCGCGCCCTTTTTGGCGGGAGAGCCCTTCCGGAAACAGTCGGTCCCGCCTGTCCGGCCCGGCCGGTGGAGATATGAAGTGGGGCCCTTGCCGGGCGGCGGTTTTCCAGCCGGTTCCGAGGGGGCGTTTTGAGGAGGAGATCAGATGAAAATTTCGGTCGATCTGTTCGGCGGTCCGGGGGACGAGCTGCTGGGAGTGCGGATCGCGGGGCTGCCCGCGGGGCTGCCGGTGGAGCCGGGCGCGCTGCGCGCTGCGCTCTCGCGGCGGGTGCGGTGCACCCGGGCGCTGCTGCCGGGGGAGCGGCTCTCGGAGCCGGTCTGCCGCATCGCGGCGGGGGCGCCCGAGGGGGAGACGACGGGGGCGCCGGTCGTCTTTCTCTACGGCTCGGTCGAGCGGCGGGAGCCGGGGGTGCTCCGCCCCTCGACGGGGGACCTCGGCGCCTTTCTGCGGGGGGAGCGGTTCGAGAGCCGGATGGGCGAGCTCGACCGGCTGTGCGGCCTGACTCTCGCGGGGGAGCTCGCGCGGGAGGCCGCGCTCTCGGAGGGGGTCACGGTGCTCGGGCATCTGCTCTCGGCCGGCGGCGTGGAGGAGCGCAGCTTTGAGCGGCAGCGCCCGACGCCGGAGGAGCTGGAGGCGCTCTCCTCCCGGGAGCCCGCGGTCTTTCTGCCGGAGACGGCCGAGGCGATGGGCCGCGCCGTGCGGGCGGCGCTCGAGCGGGGAGACACGGTGGGCGGTATGCTCGAGCTGGTGGCGCTGGGGCTGCCCGGCGGGCTCGGGAGCGACGCGCGCCCGGTGCAGGCGGAGGTGGCGCGCGCCCTCTTCGAGCTGCCGTATGTGGCCGGGGTATCGTTTGGCAGAGGGGAGGCGCTCGCGTCCGAGCCGGGACACCGGGCGGTGGACCGGCTGCGTCCGGCGGGCGGACGGGTCCGGAGCGAGGGCGGCGGCTTTGGCGGGCTGTGCGGCCCCTTTACGAGCGGTGAGCCGCTGGTGGTGCGGGTGACGGTCGCGCCGTCTCCGCTGCTGCGTGGCGTGCAGGAGAGCGTGGATGTGCGCGCGATGGACCGGGCGGAGCTGCGGGCCGCGGAGGCGCACTTCTCCCCGGCCGAGGTGCAGGCGGCGGCCGAGGGGGCGCTCGCGCGCGCGGCGTACGGTCTTGTCTGCGGGTTCCGGCGGGGGTGAGCGAAACTTTTCTCCGGTGAAACGCACAAAAAGATTGACACCATGAGGCAGTATATCTATAATTATAGTATAATGCACGTGGTTTGTGCATCATTTCACACAGGAGGGACAACATGCCGGAAGTTATGAACATCATACTGCCCATCATCGGCGTGTTTGTTGGATTGTTAATCGGTGCTTTCATCGGAATTACTTATAGAAAACGCGTGGCGGAGGCGAAGATCGGCTCCGCTGAAGTTGAAGCGACACGTCTGATTAATGAGGCCATCAAAAACGCAGAGAGCAAAAAGAAGGAGATTCTCCTTGAGAGCAAGGAGGAAGTGCTCAAGAACAAGGCCGAGGCCGACCGCGAGATCAAGGAGCGGCGGGATGAGGTCAAGCGGCAGGAGAAGCGGATGCTCCAGAAGGAGGAGACGCTCGACCGCAAGACCGAGCAGGTGGAGCACAAGACCGAGCAGCTGACGAGGAAACTCGCGGAGGCGGAGAAGGTGAACGCCCGCGCGGAGGAGACGCTCAAGAAGCAGTGGGAGAAGCTGGAGGAGATCTCCGGCTTCACCGTGGAGCAGGCCAAGGAGTATATGCTCCAGAATCTGGAGCGCGAGATCCAGCACGACTACGCGATGCGGCTGCGCGAGGCGGAGCAGCGGGTGAAGGAGGAGAGCGGGCAGAAGGCCCGCGAGATCGTCACCATGGCGATCCAGAAGTACGCGGCCGACTATGTGGCGGAGGCGACCGTGTCGGTTGTACCGCTGCCGAGTGACGACATGAAGGGCCGGATCATCGGCCGCGAGGGGCGGAACATCCGCACCATTGAGACGCTGACCGGCGTCGACCTCATCATTGACGACACGCCCGAGGCGATCACCGTCTCGAGCTTTGACCCGGTGCGCCGCGAGGTGGCGCGGCAGTCGCTCGAGCGGCTGATCCACGACGGGCGGATTCACCCGGCGAAGATTGAGGAGACGGTGGAGAAGGTTCGCCGCGACATCGACGCCGTGATCAAGCAGGAGGGCGAGCGCGCCGCGTTCGACACCGGCGTGCACGGGCTGCACCCCGAGCTTGTCAAGCTGCTCGGCCGGCTGAAGTACCGCACGAGTTACGGGCAGAATGTGCTGCAGCACTCGATCGAGGTGGCGCACATCGCGGGCATCATGGCCGCCGAGCTCGGCGTGGACGTGGCCTACGCCAAGCGCGCGGGTCTGCTGCACGACATCGGCAAGGCGCTCGACCACGAGATGGAGGGCTCCCACGTCGAGATCGGCGTGGAGGTCGCGCGCAAGTACAAGGAGAACGACAACATCATCCACGCGATCCAGGCGCACCACGGCGACGTGGAGCCAAAGACGGTGGTGGCCTGTCTGGTGCAGGCGGCGGACGCCGTGTCGGCGGCGCGGCCGGGCGCCAGACGGGAGAATCTCGAGGCGTATATCAAGCGGCTTGAGAAGCTGGAGGAGATCGCCTGCTCGTTTGACGGGGTGGAGCGCAGCTTTGCGATCCAGGCCGGACGCGAGATCCGTATCATGGTGACGCCGGAGAAGGTCGGGGACGACCAGATGGTGCTGCTCGCCCATGACATTGTCAAGCGGGTGGAGGATGAGCTCGAATACCCGGGCCAGATCAAGGTCCATCTCGTGCGGGAGAGCCGCGCGATCGATTACGCGAAGTAGGCGGGAGCGCCTGCGGCGCGGGAGATTTGTTTGGCGCCTTCAAAGCGGTTGCTTTGAGGGCGCTTTTCCAAATCGGGAGCCGCGAGAGGGACAGACGGGTGCGGGAGATGGAGCGGCACTGCGGGATACGGGGCGGAGACCGGCGTTGAGAACTGTGAGGAGCGGGACTGACGGACGCTGTCGGAGATGGGGACTCTGCGAAGCGGAGTTGCCGTGAGTTCCGCCGGGGGCCGGTCTGCGGCCGGCGGCGGTGAGCGCCTGTGCGTCCCGCTCGCGCCCCGGTCCGGGATGCGCGGGTGGGGGCCCCTGAGAGGGCGGCACGCGCGGCTCTCGCTCTTCTGCGAGGCCGGGGGATACGGCGCGGGTTTCCGCTCCATAGACGCGTATAGGACTGCGGACGGACGTCCGGAGCGGCGCCGCATAGATTTTCTAGGGAGGACTCGGATGAGAATTTTGTGTATTGGAGATGTTGTCGGACCCTGCGGCCGGAAATTTTTGGAGCGGAAGCTCTGGAATCTCCGGCGGGAGCGGCACATAGATATGGTGGTGTGCAACGGGGAGAACGTCTCGAGCGGAAACGGAATTCTGCCCTGCGACGCGGACGCGCTCTTCGCCGCGGGGTGCGACGTGCTGACCACGGGCAACCACGTCTTTCAGCGGCGGGAGATCTACGACTATCTCGACGACCGGCGGGAGATTGTCCGCCCGGCGAACTATCCGGCGGCCTGCCCCGGGCAGGGCTACTGCTATTACGAGACGCCGGTGGCGCGGGTCGCGGTTTTGAACCTGATGGGCACGGTCTATCTGGAGCCACTGGAGTCGCCCTTTGACCGGGCGGACCAGATTCTCGAAGGGCTGCGGGCGGATGTGATTCTGGTCGATTTCCACGCGGAGGCGACCAGTGAGAAGAAGGCGCTCGGCTACTATCTCGACGGGCGGGTGACGGCTGTCTTCGGGACCCACACCCATGTGCAGACGGCGGACGAGCGGGTGCTCGAGCGGGGGACGGGGTACATCACCGATCTCGGCATGACCGGGGCCTACCACTCGGTGCTCGGGATCAAGACGGAGATCATCGTCGAGAAGTTCCGCACCCACATGCCGAACCGCTTTTTTCAAGCGGAGGGAGAATGTGAGATGTGTGGTATCATTCTGACGGTTGACGAGAAGAGCGGCAGGACCGATACGATAGAGAGAATCGCACTGCGCGGCTGAGCCCGGGCGCGGGGCCGCGCCTGAAGCTGCGGCCGGATTTTGAGAGGAGCCGGGTCTCCCGGCATGCCGGGACAGGGGCGCACCGGTTGCAGGGGGCTCGGGGAGGACCCGCGCGCCGCGCCTGCTGCGAGGCGGCGGGGAGCAGCTCTGAGGAGTTTTTGGTGTGGAGCGCGTTTTGACAGATGTCTGGGGGTTCCGCGGAACCCGCCGTGTGCGCCGGTCTCCGGTGGCGCGGAGCGGGAGACGGAGAGTTCGGTTTGTGTATCGGGGAGAACCGGTACGGTGAATGGACAGGAGAGAGGAGAGCCGGATGAGCTTTTTTTATGAGGAGAGAGAGGGCGTGCTGCTGCTGCGGTGCAGGGAGCTGCTGGAGGCGGGGGCGGCGCACGCCTTCTCCACCCGGATCGGCGGGGTGTCGAAGGGCCCGTTTGAGAGTCTCAACCTGGGACTTTCGCGCGGGGACGCGCCGGAGGCGGTCGAGGAGAACTACCGCCGCTTTCTCTCGGCGGCCGGAGTGCAGGCGCCGGTCTGCCGGGTGCGGCAGGTGCACG
Organism: uncultured Clostridia bacterium; assembly: GCA_904420075.1. Lineage (GTDB taxonomy): Bacteria > Bacillota > Clostridia > Oscillospirales > Feifaniaceae > CAJFTX01. Next base: position 13,108 of record CAJFTX010000005.1, read on the forward strand.
GCGCGGTGGTGCACGAGGCGCCGGAACAGAACGCGCGGCCGGAGCCGGGCGTCTCCCCCCTTTTCGGCGGGCTTGCGCCGCGGGACGGGGACGGCCTGATGACCGACAGAGTCGGGGTGCCGCTCATGGTCTACTACGCCGACTGTATGCCGGTGCTGCTCTGCGACCCGGTGCGGCGGGTCTGCGCCGCGGTGCACTCGGGCTGGCGCGGGACGGTGCTGCGCATTGCGGCGGAGGCGGTCCGGCGGATGGGCGAGCGGTACGGCAGCGCGCCGGGCGACATTTTGGCGGCGATCGGCCCCTCGGCGGGCCCGCTGCGCTACGAGGTGAGCGAGGAGGTCGCGGCGCAGTTCGAGGCGGCGTTCGGCGCTGCGAGCGGCGTTGTGCTGCGGCGGGCGGAGGAGGCCCGGGGCAGATATGAGGGGCTCTCCGGGGCGGGCGAATTTGTGCGGCCGCACGTCGACCTCTGGCGGGCGGCGCAGCGCGCGCTTGCGGACGCGGGGGTGCCGGAGGGACAGATTTTGATCAGCGGGATCTGTACCGTGTCGGAACCCGAGCGGTACTTCTCGCACCGGGTGATGGGGGACCGGCGGGGCAACGGCGCCGCCGTGATTGCGCTGGAGGAGGAGAGAGGATGAGAAAGAGACTGCTTGCGCTGCTGCTCGGCGGCGCGCTGCTTTTTGGCTGCACCGGCTGTGTGCAGAGCGTGCAGACGCTGGCGGGAGCGGCCGAGGAGACCGAGCAGCCCGCCGAGGTCGAGCGGGTGAACCGGATCGGCATCCCCTACCGGGCGGACAGCACCTTGAATCCGCTGACGGCGGAGAACGAGTTCAACTTTGAGGCGTCGCTGCTGATCTACGACTGCCTCTACGATGTGGATGAGAATTTTGCGGCGACGCCGAAGCTCGCGACCGCCTCGACCGCGGACGGGGTGAACTACACGCTGCTGCTGCGGGAGGGGGTGCGCTTCCACGACGGGAGCGAGCTTACCTCCGACGATGTGGTGGCCACCCTCAACCGGGTGAAAAACACCGAGAGCAGCCCCTACCACGCGCGGATGGCCCATGTGAAGACGGTGGAGACGAGCGGGACGCACGCGGTGAATATCACCCTCGACCGGGTGGACTACCGCTTCCCCGCCTGTCTCAATATCCCGATTGTGAAAGACGGCAGTGTGAAGGACGGCGCGGCGGGCAGCGGACGGTACCGCCCCGAGGGGGAGACGCTCGTGACAAACGAGGACTGGGCGTTCCGCACGGGGGAGTTCTCGATTGGGACGGTGGACCTTGTGAACATCGAGGACTACGACGCGCTGGTGGACCAGGCGGGGACGGGGGAGATCTCGGCCTTTAAGCTGACCGACGAGGATTTTTCCCGCGTGTCGCTGCCGGGCGGCTTTGCCTCCAAGGCGATCGCGACAAACGAGCTCGTCTATCTCGGGGTGAATCTGAAGAACCGGCATCTCGGCGCGGCGGAGTTCCGGCGGGCGCTGAGCCTCTCGGTCGACCGGGGGGAGATTCTGGAGGATGTGCTCCAGAAGAACGGCTACGTCACCCAGTCGATTATAAACCCGTCCTACCAGTATTTCAGCACGGCGGCGGCCGCGCAGTTCGGCGCGGAGAAGGCGGACAGCCTGCTCACGGCGCTCGGCTACACCTACGGCGGGGACGGGGCGCTGCTCTCGGGCGGAGAGCAGGTCTCGCTGCGCCTCGTGGCGCCGGAGGGGAGCCTCGGCGCGGTGGCCGAGCGGGTGACGGCACAGCTCACAGAGGCGGGGATTGCGGTGGAGCTCTCGCTGCTGCCTGCCTCGGAGTACCGCACCGCGCTCAGCCGGAAGAATTTTGATCTGTATCTCGCGGAGTGCAAGCTCTCCCCGGACATGGACGCGGGGGTACTGGTCGGCTCCGGCGCGGCGCTGAACTACGGGGGCTACGCCTCAGAGGAGATGGACGCCGCGGTGCAGGCGGTGCGCGAGGCGGCCGACGAGGAGACGCTGCGGGCCGCGGTATCGGCTGAGGTGACGCTCACGGCGCGGGATATGCCGGTGGTGCCGCTCTACTTCAACACGGCGACGCTGCTCACACGGCAGAAGTACGGCCTGCAGATGAATCCGACGCCCTACGGCTTCTTTACGGGGCTGGAGGTGAGCTGAAAAGGAACTCCCCGGGACGGCCGTCCCGGGGAGTTTGTGCTGTTCTGGAGGAGCTGCCGCACCCTGCTCGGAGCAGATGGACCGGAGCGGTGACGGAGGAAACCGCGCCTCCCTGATCGCGCCTGCGGCGGGCCGACTACTGGGAGAACTGCAACGGTCCGAGGGTTTGCTTTCCGGCGGGATGGCTGTCTTTGCGCGCAGGTGGATGCGGCGAACTACCTCCGTCGCCTAAAGGGTCGGATCAGCGCCAAACCAGGTCTGAATTTCGTTTTTGTCGGTGCAGGGCGAGATCCAAGCGACGCCGAAGGTGTACTTCGCAGTTTTAGTGGAGGGGAGCAGCTCATACTGCACACCGTCCGTCAGATAGCCGTTTTCGTAGTCATATGTGGCGCAGCCGGACTCCCCCTCCATGCCGAGTGAGAGCTTCGTATCGCCCTTGTAGAAACTCTTGAGCTCCAGCCGTTCACCGGAGTTTATATCGTCCCGTGCCGAGGGGCGGTGTCCCTCGATCCGACAGGAGAGCAGGTGTGGCCGCCCGTCCGGGAGAAGGGGGACGCGGAGCAAAAACCGGCCTTTGACGTCCGGACACAGCCGGTCGGGTGCGCGGGGAACAAGCTCATAGGGGATCGGGACGCCGTCCAGGCGGACGGTGATACGGCCGAGCGGAGTGGAAAGCATGGAGAAACCTCCCGTTTTTTTGATTGTAACACAGCGCTCCGGCGGAGGGAAGGCCGGAATCTTTTTTACCGGCCGGACTTGTGATATAATAAAAACCCAAGCCGCTAACGAAATCGGAGATTTCGAGCGGGTACCCCGGAACTTTGATCTGTGCAGAAAGGCCGCTTGTGCGGCGAACGACGGGTTTCGCCCGCCTGGAAGCGCCAGGGAACTCCCTTTCTGGCAGAATAACCTCACAGAGTGGGAGCAAAAATCGAAAGGTTCGGCCGTTTCGGAGAACACCCGCTGCAACAACAGGAGCAGTCGCTCCTCCGGGCGGCTTTGTTCCTGTGGTACGAAAGTCACGCCTGCGGGCGCAGAAAGCGGGGAAGGTTTTCGAAAAAAACCTTCCCCGCCGTGTGATACAATATCCCGGCTACAAGTGGGAGGAGAGAGAAGAATGAGAATTTTACAACTTTCAGACGCGCACCTGGAGAGTCCGCTCTCCTCGCTGCCGCGGGAGAAGGCGCAGATCCGCCGGGCGGAGCTGCGCGGCACCCTCTGCCGCGCGATTTTGGAGGCGGAGAAGGAGGGCTGCGCGCTCGCGCTGCTGCCGGGCGACCTCTTCGACCAGAACTTCGCCTCGGAGGCGACGGTGGCGGCGCTCTGCGAGGCGTTCCAGAAGGCGGGCGGCGTGCGGTTTTTCATCGCGCCGGGCAACCATGATCCCCTGGGGCCGCGCTCGCCCTACCGCTTTGCCGAGTGGCCGGAGAACGTCCATATTTTTAAAAAGCCGGAGATGGAGGAGGTCGCCCTCACCCTCGGGGGGGAGGAGGTCTCGGTCTGGGGCTGCGCGGGGCTGCCCCGGCCCTACGACCGGGAGCCGCTGCGGGGCTTTGCGGTGCGGGACCGCGCGCGGCTGAACCTCGGCTGCGTGCACGGGTATGTCACCGGGGCGCGGGCGGTGCCCTACGGCCCGATCGCGCCGGAGGAGATCAGAGCTTCCGGGCTCGACTACCTCGCGCTCGGCCATGTGCACTCCTACCTGCCGCCGCGCGCGGCGGGCGGCACCGTCTACGGCTACGCCGGCTGTCTCGAGGGGCGGGGGTTCGACGAGTGCGGCCCGAAGGGGCTGCTGCTGCTCGAGGTGGAGAAGGGCGCGGTGCGGCACAGTTTTCGGCCCTTCTCGGCGCGGCAGGTGCACCGGATCGTGGTGGACGTCACGGGCGCGCGCACGAGCGAGGCGGCGGCCGAGCGGTGCGCGGCAGCGGCGGCGGCGCACCGCGACGGGACCGAGCTCCCGGAGGGCATCCCGCCGGAGCTGCTGGACGATAAGGGCGGGGTGGACCTCTCGCGGCTGCGGGACGCGCACGGCCGCTGGCGCGGCTTTCTGCCGGGCGAGGCGGAGCGGCCGCTCCCCGGCGAGCGGGTGGAGCCGCGGGACCTCGTCCGCTTTGAGCTGACGGGCGAGCTCCCGCCCGAGGCGGAGATCGATCCCGCGACCGTCTCGGCGCTCGCGGGGGACTACTTCCACTGCGAGGTGGAGCTGCTGGCGCGGCGGGCGGTCGACTACGGGGAGATCGCGAAGGAGAGCACGCTCACGGGCGAATTTGTGCGGGCCTGCCTCGATGCGCGGGAGCGGGCTCAGACGGCGGAGGAGCGGGAGCGGGCGGAGCTCGCGCTGGAGTATGGATATGCGGCGCTCACGGGCAGAAAGGTGGAGGCGGATGGTTGTCATTGACCGGATTGAAATTACGAGCTACGGCGGGATACGCGGGCGGACGCTCGAGCTCACGCCGGGGACGAACGTCATCTCCGCGCCGAACGAGTGGGGCAAGACGACCACCGTCTCCTTTGTGAAGTTCGCCTTCTACGGGCTGCCGAAGAGCCGCAAGAAGCTGGAGCTTGCGGACTACGAGCGGCGGCGGATGGCCCCCTGGGACGGTGCGCCGATGGAGGGCGCGGTGGAGTTCTCAAAGGACGGGGTGTCCTACCGGCTCTACCGCCAGCTGACCGAGCGGCGGGAGGTGGTGCGGCTGACCGAGACGGCGACCGGGCGGGAGCTCGACCTCGCGGGCGCGGCGCCGGGGGAGGCGGTGTTCGGCCTGGACGCCGGGAGCTTCGAGCGGACCATCTGCACCGCCCAGCAGGGGGTGGAGATGAGCGAGCACGGGGCGCTCGAGACGCGGCTGCGCAATCTCGTGACCTCCGGGGAGGAGGACGTGTCCTATGAGCGGGCGGTCGCGGCGCTCGAGACGGCGCAGAAACGCTACCGCCACAAGAAGGGCAGCGCCGGGGGGCTCTCGCGGCTGGAGGCGGAGCTTACCCGCTGCGCGCAGGAGTATGAGCGCAGCGTCGCGGGGTACGACCGGTATCTCGCGGCCAAGGAGGACGGGCGCGCGGCGGAGGCGGAGCTCGCCCGCTGCGAGGCGGAGACCGGCGCGCTGATGGCGCAGGCGGGGCGGAGCGAGGCGCGCGCGGCTGCGGAGGCGCTGCGCCGGATTGAGGCGCTCTCGGCGGAGCGGGAGGCGCTGCGCACCCGGCTCCGCGCGCTCGACCCGCCCGACCGGGAGACGCTCGACGACCTGCAGCTGCGGCTGGAATCACAGAGACACGAGACCGAAAAGCTCGGGGCGCTGCGCGCGCGGGCGGAGACGGCCGAAGCGGAACGTGAGAGGGCTGCGGCCCGGCTGCGGGAGCTGCCGAAGGCCCCGGAGGGGGCGGAGGAGGCGCTCCGCCTCTGTGCGCGGCGGGACGGCTTTTTGCTGCCGCTGGGGACCATACTGTGTGCTGTGGGTCTGCTCGCGGGCGGGCTGATGGCCGCGCTGCTGGGGCTCCCGTACGGCGCGCCGGGGCTTGCCGCCGCGCTCGCTGGCGGGGTGCTGTGCGCCGTGGGCCTGCGCGGCCGCCGCCGGAGAGAGGCGGCGCTCGCGCGCTGCGGCGCGCGGAATGAGACGGAGCTGCGGGAGACGCTCGCGCGCCTTGAGACCGAGCGGACCCGACTCGCGGCGGAGCTCGCGCGGACGGAGGCGGCCGGCGCCGAGCTTGCGGCGGAACTGCGGGAGCGGGAGGCGGCGCTTGCGGCCGCCCGGCGCGACCTTGCGGCCCGGTGCGGCGCGGAGGACGTCGCGGGCGCGCTCTCGGCGGAGCGGGAGCTTGTGCGCGAGGGGGAGCGGCTCTCGGCCGAGCTCGCCCTCTGCGAGGCGCGGCTTGCGGACGCGGGTGCGGAGCGGATTCCGGAGCTCAGGGCGCTCGCCGCCTCGCTTGAGGGGGAGGAGCCGCTCTCGGCCGAGGAGCTGCAGAGGCGGCTCGCGCAGGTGAAGGAGCGCGCCGCCGCCTGCCGCGCCCGGTATGAGCAGGCGAGAGAGATCGGCGCCCGCTACGAGGCGGAGACGCCCCTGCCCGGCGCCGTTGAGGCGGAGCGGGAGCGGCTTTCGCGGGCGCTTGACCGGGCCAGAGTGGAGGACGGGGCCCTCACCCTCGCGGGCGAGCTGCTGCGCGAGGCGCACAGCCGGGTGCAGGCGCGCTTCGCCCCCGAGCTCAACCGCCGTGCGGCCGCCTATTTTGAGGAGATCACCGGCGGGAAGTACGGCCGGATGCAGATCGACCACCGGTACCGCATCGCGATCTTCGACGCGGGCGACTACCGGGAGCTCGGCTATTTCAGTGCGGGCACGCGGGACGCGGCCTATCTCGCGCTGCGGCTGGCGGTGACCGAGCTGCTCTTCCCGGGCGAGCTGCCGCCCGCCTTCTTCGACGACAGCTTCACGCGGCTCGACGGGGAGCGGCTCCGGCGGCTGCTCGGACTCTACGGCAGAAGCGGCCGGCAGCTGGTGGTGTTCACCTGCGACGGGCGGGAGAAGGAGCTGCTCGGCTGAGGACGGGGCTCCGCGGACCTTTTCTCAGAGGCACATCTTTTGCGCGGGCCCGAAAAAACGGGATGCCCCGCGGGGACGGCCGGCTGAAGGCGGAGAGAAAATCGGATGTCAGGAGGCAATTATGTTTGCAACAGAAATCAAGGGCGTGCCGCTGCAATTTGAGACCGACAGGACCCTATTCTCCCCCGACGCGGTGGACGCGGGGACGCTCGCCATGCTCTCAGAGGTGGAGTTCTCGCCGGAGGACAAACTGCTGGATCTGGGCTGCGGATACGGCGTTGTAGGGATTCTCGCGGGCAGGCTGATCGGCCCGGAGCGGGTCGTGCTGTGCGATATCTCGGAGCGGGCGGCGGAGTGCGCGAGGCGCAACGCGGAGAGAAACGGGGTGCCGGAGCTCGACATCAGGGTGAGCGACGGGCTGAGCCGGATTCCGGAGCGGGGGTTCACGCTGATCCTCTCCAATCCGCCGTACCACACCGACTTTTCGGTGGCGAAGCGCTTTATTGAGGGCGGATTTCAAAGACTGGCCCTGGGCGGGCGGATGGTTATGGTGACCAAGCGCCTCGACTGGTACAAAAATAAGCTGACCGCGATTTTTGGCGGAGTCCGGGTATCCCGGGTGGACGGGTATTATGTGCTGACGGCGGAGAAACGGACGCAGACCGTCCGGCCGAAGAGGAAGAAAAAGGGCGATGCGCTCTCCAGAAAGCTGCGCAGAAAGCGGGAGCGCAGCCGCGGGACGGACGGCGGAGCGCGCCGGGAGTAGCCGGTGCGGGCGCGCTCCCCGGGCGGCGGGCGGGAGAAACTTTTCCTCTCCCGCTTTTTTCGATAGAAACGGGGGGACGGCTGTGCTATAATGGGCGTATGGCAAGTTTTTTGGAGCGCGCGGGTTTTCCGAAACCGGCGCCAAAGGAGGGACGGACGACGGAACGTTTGGCGGTGGTCGCGGGCCACTATGGCAGCGGCAAGACCAATTTTGCGGTGAATCTCGCGCTGCATCTGGCGGCGGGGGACGGCTGGGCGGAGCGGTTCGGCCTTGTGCGGGAGCCTCTGTCTGTGACCCTTGTGGACCTCGACATTGTGAACCCCTATTTCCGCGCGGCGGACGCGGGGGAGCTCGTGCGGGCCGCCGGGGTGCGGCTGGTCGCGCCGCGGTACGCGGGGAGCAATCTCGACATCCCGGCGCTGCCGCCGGAGGTGGGGCAGGTGTTTTCTGCGGATTGCCGCGCGGTGTTCGACGTCGGCGGGGACGACGCGGGCGCGATCGCGCTCGGACGGTATGCGGCCGACTTTGAGCGGGCGGGCTATCAGTTCCTCTTCTGCGTCAACTTCCGGCGGATCGAGACCCGGACCCCGCGGGAGGCGTATGAGCTGCTGCGGGAGATCGAGGCGGCCTCCCGCCTGCGGGCGACGGCGATTGTCAACAATACAAACCTCGGGGAGGAGACGACGGCCGCGCTCGTGCGGGAGTCGCTCCCGCCGATGGAGGAGCTCGCGGCGCTCTCGGGGCTGCCGGTGGCGGGGGTGACCGCGCTGCCCGGGGTGGCGGCGGAGCTGCCGGGGGCGCTGCCGGTGGAGCGGCATATCGGCGTGCCGTTTTAGTGTGCGATGAGAGGCGATACCCGCCCCGCAAGGGGCGGCGGAAGGAGGAGACGAAAAAGTGGCGTCGATCAAGGTAAACGAGGAGAAGTGCAAGGGGTGCGGCCTCTGCGTGGAGGTCTGTCCGAAGAAGATTCTCGCGCTCGAGACCGGGCGGCTCAACCGGAAGGGATACAGTCCCATGCGCTGTGTGGAGCCGGAGAAGTGCATCGGCTGCGCGATGTGCGCGACCGTCTGTCCGGACGTCGCGATTGTGGTCGAGCGGTAGAAGCGCCGTTTTGAGGCGGCGCTGCCGCCGTGTACGATAAAGGAGTGTGTTCTGATGTCTGAGAAGTTACTGATGAAGGGCAACGAGGCGGTCGCCGAGGCGGCGATCCGGGCGGGGTGCCGCCATTTCTTCGGCTATCCGATCACGCCGCAGACCGAGCTGTCGGCCTATATGGCCAAGAGGATGCCGAAGATTGGCGGCACCTTTTTGCAGGCGGAGAGCGAGGTCGCCGCGATCAACATGGTGCTCGGCGCGGGCGCGGCCGGGGCGCGGGTGATGACAAGCTCCAGCTCGCCGGGCATCTCGCTCAAGAGCGAGGGGCTCTCCTACATCGTCGGCAGCGAGGTGCCCTGCGTGGTGATGAACGTGCAGCGCGGGGGGCCGGGGCTCGGGGGCATCCAGCCCGCCCAGTCGGACTACTTCCAGGCGACCCGGGGGCCGGGGCACGGGGATATGCACCTGATCGTGCTCGCGCCCGCCTCGGTGCAGGAGATGGTGGACCTCTGCTACGACGCGTTTGATCTGGCGGATCTCTACCGCAACCCGGTGATGATTCTGGCCGACGGGATGCTCGGGCAGATGATGGAGCCGGTGGAGTTTGAGAATCAGCCGCACCGGGAGCTGCCGGAGAAGAGCTGGGCGACAAACGGGCACCAGAACCGCCGGCCGCACAACGTCATAAACTCCCTCTATCTGAAGGCGCCCGAGCTCGAAGCGCACGTGCGGGACATCTTCAAAAAGTACGAGACGATCCGCGAGAAGGAGAGCCGCTGCGAGGCGTATCTCGCGGACGACGCGGAGATCCTGCTCGTGGCGTACGGCGCGGCGGCGAGACTCTGCAAGAACGCGGTGAAGATGGCGCGGGAGCGCGGGGTGCGCGCGGGGCTGCTGCGGCCGATCACCCTCTGGCCGTTCCCGGAGCGGCAGCTCTTCTCCCACACGGAGCACACGAAGGCGTTTCTCACCGTGGAGATGAGCATGGGCCAGATGGTGGAGGACGTGAAGCTCGCCTCGCAGTTCCGGGTGCCGACCTACTTCTACGGGCGGACCGGCGGCGTGATCCCGACGCCGGAGGAGATTTTGGAGCAGATTTTGAAGATCGCGGGAGGTGCGAGATAATGGCAGTTGTATTTGAGAGACCGCACGCGCTGCTCGACGTGGACACCCACTACTGTCCCGGCTGCACCCACGGGGTGATCCACCGGCTGGTGGCCGAGGTGATCGACGAGCTCGAGTGCGAGGGGCGCACGGTGGCGGTGGTGCCGGTCGGCTGCGCGGTGATGGCCTACGACTACTTCGCCTGCGACGCGATCGAGGCGCCGCACGGCAGAGCCCCCGCGGTGGCGACCGGGGTGAAGCGGGCGCTGCCCGACCGGGTGGTATTCACCTACCAGGGCGACGGCGACCTCGCCGCGATCGGCACGGCCGAGACGGTGCACGTCGGCACCCGCGGGGAGAATATCACGGTGATCTTTGTCAACAACGCCATCTACGGCATGACCGGCGGCCAGATGGCGCCGACCACCCTGCCGGGCCAGGTGACCCAGACCTCGCCCTACGGCCGGGATGTGAAGACCCAGGGCAACCCCATCCGCATCTGCGAGATGATGGCGACCCTCTCGGGCACGGCCTACGCCGCGCGGGTCTCGGTCGACTCGCCGAAGGCGATCGGAGAGGCAAAGCGGGCGATCAAAAAGGCGTTCCAGTACCAGCTCGAGGGGCGGGGACTCTCGATTGTCGAGGTGCTCTCGAGTTGTCCGACCAACTGGGGGATGAGCCCCACCGAGGCGCTCGAGTGGGTGCGCACCGAGATGCAGGGCTACTACCCGCTCGGGGTCTACAAGGACGTGGGAGGTGAGGAGAATGTCTAAGACGCAGAGCTTCATTCTCTCGGGGTTCGGCGGACAGGGACTGCTCTTCGCGGGCAAGGTGATCGCCTACGCCGGGCTGCACGACGGGCGGGAGGTCAGCTGGCTGCCGTCCTACGGGCCGGAGATGCGCGGCGGCACCGCCAACTGCACGGTGGTGCTCTCGGATGAGCCGATCGGCTCGCCGATGGTGGGACGGCCCGATCTGCTCATGGCGCTCAACCTGCCCTCGTTCGACCGGTTTGAGCGCCTGGTCGTCCCGGGCGGCGTCGCGGTGGTGGACAGTTCGCTCGTCGAGCGGAGGAGCGAGCGCACCGACATCGCGGTGTACTATATCCCGGCGACAAAGCTCGCAAATGAGCGGGGGCTGCACGGCGGGGCGAACATGATCGCCCTCGGCAAGCTGCTGCGGGAGACCGGCTTTGTCTCGATGGAGACGCTGCTCGAGGGGCTCAAAAAGAGCATGCCCGCCCGTAAGGAGCACCTCTACCCCTACAATGTGCAGGCGATTGAGCTCGGCTACCATTACGGCGAGTAACCGCTTTATAGAGAGGCAAGAGAGCCGGTCACTTTTAAAAGTGACCGGCTCTCTGTGCTTTGCTGTTTTTGAGGGGCCTGCGCGCCGGCCCTCAGAAAGAGAAGCCGCCGACGCGTGGCGCTCCGTGAGAACAGTTCGCCCCTCAGGAGCTGTGGTGGTAGACCGGACCCGCCCCAAGTTCCGCGACGCCCCGGCGGATGTCGGGGATCAGCGCCTTCGGCACCGACTGGGCGGAGTAGCCGAAGGGGACCACCCGGCGCTGTGAGTCGAGCTCGACGGCAACGACATTGTTCTCGACTGCGTCGGGATTGACGAGAAAGAAAGCGAGATAGGAGTTGCCCGCCGAGTAGGTCGCGAGATACCGGGTCGTTTTGACCTCGACTTCGGTTGACCGCAGCAGTTCCCGGTCCCGCTGAAGAGAGGCCTCGGCGGCGCGGACGTAGTCGGGTGTGGTTGACAGCCGGAAGAGAAAGAAGCCGCCGACGCACAGGAGCACGGCGGACAGCGCGATAGCAGCCGTGAGCAGAACCCGGCGGCGTCTGCCCCTTGCAGCGGACGCAGAGACAGAGGCGGCCTCGCCGCCGGGGTCCGGCGAGGAAAAGCCGCAGGCGGCGCAGGGGAGAGGTCTGTTTTGGAGAGCGGCCCCGCAGTTTGGACAGAAGTTCATCGCAGCACTCCCCTTTTTGGCAGGGACACTCTGCTTTAGATTTGTACTGGAGTTAAAAATGATGTGAAGTGGAAGAAACAGATCAGGAGCTCCGATGAGAAATGTCTGGAAAAAGATATAAATTATCTATTATACACAATCTTCAAAAAAAATCAAGATATTTTACTTGATAAATTTTGGAGAGGGGTGTATACTATTCTTGTAGGATTTGAACGTATGGCCATTTTGAGATCGGAGGTAGAGATGTTTCATGTCGGTGACAAGGTCGTCTACCCGATGCACGGGGCAGGGGTGATCGACGGCATTGAGGAGAAGGAGATCTTCGGGAAGCGCCAGACCTACTACCTGATGCATCTCCCGGTCGGGGAGCTCAGCGTGATGATCCCGACCGAGACGACGGGAGTCGCGCTGCGGGAGATATCGAGTGCGGACGAGGCCGAGCGGGTGCTCGAGGAGCTGCCGCAGGTGGAGCTCTGCGAGGACGGCAACTGGAACAAGCGGTATCGCGACAATATGTCGAGGCTCAAAAACGGCGCGCTCGAGGATGTGGCGGCGGTGGTAAAGAGCCTGCTCGAGCGGGACCGCGAGCGCAGCCTCTCGACAAGCGAGCGGAAGATGCTCGTCTCCGCCAGACAGATTCTGGTCAGCGAGATTGTGCTGGCGACGGGGGAGAGCCGCGAACAGGTCGAGACAAAGATCGAGGAGTCGATCGCCTGAGCCTGTGGGCGCCCGGGGGAAGTTCCCCCGGGCGCTTTTTTGTGCGCGGCGAAAAAAGTGCGCAACAGGCGAAGAATTTATAGTATAATAGAGCGAAGAGAGAAGGGAAAGGTGGAGGAGCGAAGATGGGGTTTCTGGACCGTTTTTGGAAAAAGAGAGAGAGAGAATCCCGGCCGCATGTCACGGCGATCATCGCTGCGGCGGGGAGCGGAAGCCGGATGGGCGACAGCTACGGCTGCGGCAAGCAGCTGATTGAGCTGCGGGGGGAGCCGGTGATCGCGCACACGCTGCGCGCCTTTCAGCGGGCGGAGACGATCGATGAGATCGTCATTGTCGCGAGGGAGGAGGAGCTTGTGACCATCGCCGATATTGTAAAGGGGATCGAGGCGGACAAGGTGACCGAGATCGTCGTCGGCGGGAGCAGCCGGCAGGAGTCGGTCTCGAAGGGGCTCTCCCGGGTGAGCCCGAAGTCGCACTTCATCGCGATCCACGACGGAGCGCGGCCGCTCATCCGGCCGGAGCTGATTGACCGGACGGCCAGGGCCGCGCTGGAGCACGGAGCGGCGGCGGTGGGCGTGCCGGTGAAGGACACGCTCAAGCACGTCTCGGCCGGGGGCTTCATCGCGGGGACGGTGGACCGTGAGACGCTGGTGCAGATTCAGACGCCGCAGATCTTTGAGCTCAAGCAGTATGCGGCGGGTATCGCGCTGGCGGTGACCGAGGGGGCGGAGTACACCGACGACTGTCAGCTCTATGAGCGACTCGGAAAACCCATCCGGCTGGTTCCGGGGGACTACGAGAACATCAAGATTACCACTCGGGAGGATCTCGATATCGCGGAGGCGGTGCTCGAGCGGCGGGTGGAGGAGCTGCTGCGCTGAGCGCCGGGAGATACGTCTGCCGGGGGAGAAGCCCGGCGGCGGGACCGTCTGGGGCGGAGTGGAATTGCTACATACCCGCATGCCTGCGGTGGAGAAAGGCCCCGTTCCGGCCCGGGCGGAGGGATGGGGCCGTCACGCGCCCGCCCACATCCGCTTTGGGATGGAGAGGCCCGGCGAGTGGGGCGTTCGGAGCCGGAGTGGGCGGGACTGCTTTTGCGCCGCGCGGACGGAGAGAGATCGGAGAGGAGAGATGAGAATGAGAATCGGACAGGGGTACGACGTGCACCGGCTGACGCCGGGACGAAAGCTGATTTTGGGCGGGGTGGAGATCCCGCACGAGACGGGGCTTGACGGACACTCGGACGCGGACGTGCTGACCCACGCGGTGATGGACGCGCTGCTGGGCGCGGCGGCGCTCGGGGACATCGGACGGCACTTCCCGGACAGCGACGAGCGCTACCGCGGCGCGGACAGCATCGCTCTGCTGCGCGAGGTGGGGGCGCTGCTCCGCGGGAAGGGCTTCCGCCCCGGCAATATCGACGCGACGGTGATCGCTCAGCGGCCGAAACTGGCCCCGTATATCGAGGAGATGCGCCGCCGGATCGCAGGGGCGCTGGGGCTCGGCCTGGACGCTGTGAGCGTCAAAGCGACGACCGAGGAGGGCCTCTCCTTCACCGGCGAGGAGAAGGGCATCGCGGCGCAGGCGGTCGCGCTGCTGGAGAAGGCGGAGTAGAGGCCCGCAAAACCGCGAAAAAGCCCGCTTTTTGGCGGCGCTCCCCTTGACTTTTGGGGGCCGTGGTAGTATGATAACTAGAAAACAAAAAGCGCGAAAAAAGGAGAAAATGAAATGGCTTACTACTTCAGCGAACCCTCTCACACCTTTGGTGAATATCTACTTGTGCCGGGCTATTCCTCGAGCGAATGCGTGCCGGCAAAGGTGAACCTGGAGACGCCGGTGGTGAAGTTTAAGAAGGGCGAGCAGCCCGCGCTTAAGATGAATATTCCGCTCACGAGCGCGATCATGCAGTCGGTCTCGGACGACAGGATGGCCATCGCGCTTGCGAAGGAGGGCGGCATCTCCTTTATTTACGGCTCGCAGACGGTGGAGAACCAGGCGGCGATGGTCGCCCGGGTGAAGAGCTACAAGGCCGGCTTTGTGACGAGCGACTCGAACATCCAGCCGGATCAGACGCTGGCGGACATCCTGGCGCTGAAGGAGAAGACGGGGCACTCGACCGTGGCCGTCACCGAGGACGGCACCGCGACCGGCAAGCTGCTCGGCATCGTGACAAGCAGAGACTACCGGGTGTCGCGGATGGACCCGTCGGAGAAGGTTGCGAACTTCATGACCCCGTTTTGCGACCTCATCTGCGCGGACGAGTCCACAAGTCTCAAGGACGCCAACGACATCATCTGGGAGCACAAGCTCAACTCCCTGCCGCTGATCGACAAGAATCAGAACCTGCGCTATCTTGTCTTCCGCAAGGACTACTCCTCCCACAAGGAGAACACCCTCGAGCTGCTCGACAGCTCCAAGCGGTATGTGGTCGGCGCGGGGATCAACACGAGAGATTATGAGACCCGGGTGCCGGCGCTTGTGGAGGCGGGGGCGGACGTGCTCTGCATCGACTCGTCGGAGGGCTTCTCCGAGTGGCAGCAGCGCACCCTCGGCTGGATCCGCGCGAAGTACGGCGACACGGTGAAGGTCGGCGCGGGCAACGTGGTGGACAAGGAGGGCTTCCGCTTCCTGGCGGAGGCGGGCGCCGACTTTATCAAGGTCGGCATCGGCGGCGGCTCGATCTGCATTACCAGAGAGCAGAAGGGCATCGGCCGCGGACAGGCCACCGCGCTGATCGACGTGGCGGAGGCGAGAGACGAGTACTTCGAGGAGACCGGAATTTATATCCCGATCTGCTCGGACGGCGGCATCGTCTACGACTACCACATGACGCTGGCGCTCGCGATGGGCGCGGATTTTCTGATGCTGGGGCGGTACTTCTCGCGCTTTGACGAGAGCCCCACCAACAAGGTCAACATCGGCGGCAACTACATGAAGGAATACTGGGGCGAGGGCTCCAACCGCGCGCGCAACTGGCAGCGGTACGACCTCGGGGGGGACGACAAGCTCTCCTTTGAGGAGGGTGTTGACTCCTATGTCCCCTACGCGGGCAGTCTGAAGGACAATGTGGGGCTGTCGCTCAAGAAGGTGCGCTCCACCATGTGCAACTGCGGCGTGCTCGACATCCCGAGCTTGCAGAAAAATGCGAAGATCACCCTCGTCTCGGCGACGAGCATCGTCGAGGGCGGCTCGCACGACGTGCTGCTCAAGGACAGCAATACCGTAAACTTCAAATAGAGAGAAAAGAAATGCTCCCCGGCGGCCCCGATATCATTTTGCAGCGTGTGAAGCGGCCGGGAAAAGAAACCTCTTTTTCACTTGAATCGGACCGTTTTATGACGGAATCACAGAGAAAAAGAACCGGGTCTCCGACCCGGTTCTTTTTCATGGAATGGCGTTACGCCTGTGCGCGGTCCCGCAGGGCGGAGCGCGCGCTTGGTTGGGGCTTCGAAGATCTGGGGCGGGACTTGCCGCCCGCGGTGCCGCGCCCGGGACCCCGCCGGTGCGATACGATTCCCCCGCCGCAAACGTGGAGAGAGCCTCCTCGCGGCGGTGTTGGAAAAGGCCGCGCCCGCAGAACAGAGGGCGTCCCGCGCCGGGCAAAGGCCCCCGTCCAAGGACGGGGGCCTTTCCGATTGTTCTGTCAGGAGATGGTGTAGGAGACGAAGTCCTCCGACACCTGCTGCGCCGTGATCTGATAGGTCTCGCCGCCGGAGGGGACGGAGATGCTCTCGCCCGGCGAGAGCTCGAGGATCTGTCCGTCCGGGAGGGTGAGCGCCTGTTCCGCAGGAGAGGCGTCCGACCGCATGTGCTCGGCTGTTCCGGCCGGCGCGGTGGTTTCAGAGAGGCTGAAGTCGGTGGCAAAGGCGGTAATCGCCCCCGCAGAGATGAGCAGCGCGGCGGCGAGCCCGCCGAAGGTGAATCTTTTTAGAGTCATAATCGCACGAATCCTTTCTTCGGTTTTGTTTTTACAGAAATGTGTTTCAAGGGGAGAAAAGCCGGTTTTTCGTTCCTCCAGACGGATGAGCTCCCGCGCGTAGGAAGCGCGGCTTGAGAGAACGCACCGGAGCAGCACCTGCTCGTCGCAGGAGAGCTTCAAATCGCGGCAGCCGAGCCGGTAGAGCAGCCAGACGCAGGGATTCCACCAGAGCAGACAGAGCGCCGTAAGCAGAAGGAGCCGGTAGAGCGTGTGAAATCTGCGAATGTGGCAGAACTCATGCTCCAGCGTAAAAGAGAGCGCCTCCTCGGTGCAGACCTGCTTCGGCAGAAGAATCACCGGGCGGAACACCCCGTAAGTCAGCGGGGAGGAGAGCCGGTCCAGCACTCGCACCCGCACCTTCCGGCGCAGCGGATGCGCGGCGAGAAAGGCCTCCACCGACTCGTTTTCGCAGGGGAGCGCCTCGCGGTACTCCCGCAGACAGCCGAGATGCTGAAGCAGAAAATAGCAGAGGAGCAGTGCGCCCACCCCGCCGCAGAACAGCGGAAGTGGGGCGGACTGTGCGGCGGACTGCGCCACAGCGGCCTGAACGGGGAGCGAGACGGAGACCGCGGGCAGTGCAATGCCGTCAGGGACGGGCAGCACAAGCCGCAGCAGACAGAGCCCCCAGAGCGGGGGTAGCAGCCGTTTCGGCAGCCGGTGAAGCAGCGCCGCCCGCAGCCCGGCAATCACCAGAATGAGCAGCGAGGCGGAGAGAACGGCGTCCATATTACCACCTCACTCCAGCTGATCGACCAGCTCCCGGAGCCGTCTGATCTCCTGCGCCGAGAGTTTGCGCCCGCCCAGCAGCGAGGCGACAAGCCGGTCGGCCGAGCCGTCAAACAGCCGGTCGATCAGCTCCGCGGTCTCAAACTGCTGCGCCTCCTCGCGCGTGACGAGCGGCCGGCAGAAAAAGCCGGGCTCCCTCCGCGCGATCACGCCCTTGTCGATACATTTTTTGATAACCGTATACGTAGTCGTCTTACTCCAGCCGGTCTTCTCGCGGCAGAGTTCGGCGAGCTGCTTGGCCGACAGCTCCCCCTCCGCCCAGAGAAGCTCCAGCAGCTTCAGCTCCGAGTCAAACAGTTTTTGCTCCATTCAGAGCACCTCCTTTTATTCTATTGCAATAGAATATCTTTGTTCTATCGGAGTAGAATGAAAAAGTCAAGCGGATCACGAAAAGTTCACAAAAGAAAACATCCCCCTTTTTGAAAAAGGGGGACATACAGCGGCAAGGGGGTGAAGCGCGGCGGTGGAGGAGACGAGACGTCTACCCCCGCCGCGCGAGCCTACGGGGGACCTCTGAGACTTTTGCGCAGAAAAAGAAAAGATCCCTCCGGCGGAGCCGGACGGACCTTTTCTTACTTCCTCAGATCATTGAGGCAGTTTTCGCAGACGACCTTGCCCTTGAAAGTCGTGGTGTTCATGTGCTCGCCGCAGAAGACACAGGAGGGCTGATATTTCTTCAGAATAATATTCTGACCCTCAACATATATCTCTATGGGATCCTTGTGGGCGATTCCGAGCGTATGCCGGATCTCGATGGGTAGCACAACTCTGCCGAGCTCGTCGATTTTGCGAATGATTCCGGTTGATTTCATACAAACAACCCTCCTTATTACAATCCAATTTATCATTTTTTTCCGGATTCGTCAACTTCCAAAATATTCTTTTTTGAGGTGATTTTTTTGCTTAATTGGATCTGGGCCGCGCTGATCGGGCTTGCGGTGCTCTGCGGAGCGGTGACCGGCCGGATGCCCAAAGTCGCTTCAGCCGCGGTGTCCGGGGCTTCTGAGGCGGTCGAGCTGCTGCTCTCGATCGGGGGGATGATGCTGCTCTGGAACGGTCTGATGGAGGTTGGAGAGAAAGCGGGACTCGTCAGAATTTTTTCAAAAGCGGTCTATCCGCTTCTAAAATTCCTCTTTCCGGACGCTTACCGCGACCGAAAGGCGATGGACGCGGTGTCGATGAACATGGCCGCGAATTTTCTGGGGCTCGGCAATGCGGCGACCCCGCTCGGCATCCGGGCGGTGGGGGAGCTGAAGCGGCTCGGCGGAGGAAAGGCGGAGGCCACGAGGAGCATGTCGATGTTCATCCTCATCAACACCGCCTCGATCCAGTTTTTGCCGACGACGGTGGCGGCGCTGCGCGCGGCCCAGGGGTCCAAAAGTCCGTTTGAGATTCTGCCGGCGGTCTGGCTGACCTCGATTCTGGCGCTCGCGGTCGGGATCACTGCCGCGAAACTGTTTGAAAAACTCTCCGGGAGGTGTGGAAGATCGAGACGGTATCGGCCTATGTAATGCCCTGCGTTCTGGTGCTGTTTTTGGGGGCGGGGCTCTGGAAGCGGCAGCCGGTGTTCGACCAGTTTCTCTGCGGGGCAAAAGGGGGACTCCGGGTGGTGGCGCAGCTGGCGCCGACCCTGGTGGGGCTTCTGACGGCGGTTGCGATGTTCAAGGCGTCGGGGGCGGTCGATCTGCTGACAGGGCTTCTGCGCCCCGCGCTTGAACTTGTCGGTGTGCCGGCGGAGATGACGCCGCTTCTGGTGCTGCGTCCGGTGACCGGGAGCGGCTCGATCGCGATTCTGTCGAACATTTTGCAAAATTGCGGGCCGGACAGTATGGTCGGCCGGATGGCCTCTGTGGTGCTCGCATCGACCGAGACCACCTTCTACACCGTCGCGGTCTACTTCGGAGCCGCGGGGGTCAAAAAAACGGGCTACACGGTGCCCGCCGCACTCTGTGCGGATGCGGCGGGCTTTCTCGGGGCCTGCTTCTTTGTGCGGCTGCTCTTCTCCTAGAGCGGCCGTCTTTTAGTTGTTGGCGCTTGTGATCTTGTAGTAGGTGCGGGCGGTGATGAGGTAGACCGCGGTGTAGATGAGGGCGAAGGCCAGCATCACGCCGACGAGGCAGAGCACATACAGCCCGGTGTTGGTCATCGAGAAGAGCAGCAGCAGCTGCCGGATGACGTTGAAGGCGACCGCGAGGTGCAGAAAGGCGGCCAGCAGCGGCAGGAAGAAGACCATCAGGATCTGCGAATGGATGCTCGACTTGATCTCCCGGCGGCTCATGCCCACCTTGCGCATGATCTGGAAGCGGCGGCGGTCGTCGTATCCCTCGGAGACCTGCTTGTAGTAGATGATGAGCACCGTCACCATCAGGAAGAGGAAGCCGAGCAGAATCCCGACGAAGAACAGCCCGCCGTAGAGGCTGTAGAACTCGTCGGCCGCGGCCGGACGGGAGGAGAAGGAGAAGCCCGATTCGTTCTCGCGCAGCGCGGCCTGAAGCGCGTCGGAGAAGGGGAAAAGCTCCCTGTCCGGCTCGGAGAAGTCGAGATTGGTGGTGTAGGTGAGGCTGTCCTCCGCCGAGACGGCGGAGAAGAGCGCGCGGCAGTCGTCGAGCGAGGGCAGCACCCCGTAGCAATCGACCACCGTGCCCGCCAGCGTCTCGCCGGCGGCGTCCGAGTGCCGCTGGGCGACCGGCAGCGTCCGCTCCCCGAAGGTGAGCGCGTCGAAGGGCAGATCCTCCTCGGAGCTCACATAGAGCAGCAGCTCGCCGTCGGAGGGGACCTCATCCCCGAGGAAGGAGGCGTCCTCCGCGGGCAGCAGCGAGAGCCGCAAAAAGAGGTCGCCCGGCTCGGGATTTTCCAGGGTATCGGAGTTTAACACCTCGCCGTTTCGCACGACGACAAAGCTGTTGTAGGCGCGGTAGGACTGGACGGTGCGCGGGGTCAGGCCCGTCTCCGCCTCGGCGGCGGCGAGCGCCTGCGTCCCGAGCGCCGCCGGATCGTCGACGCCGTCCACCGAGTAGGACAGGGCGTGGGGATAGTTGGTGTGGAGCGAGTCCTCCGCGCCCAGGTTGAGCGCGAGGGTGGTCGAGATGGTGACCAGCACCGCCGAGGAGAGCACGCAGATGAGCGCGAGCCCGGCGGCGTTCTGCTTCATCCGGTAGAGCATCCCGGAGACGGCGGCGAAGTGCCGCTTGTTGTAGTAGAATTTCTTATTTTTGCGCAGCAGCTTCAAAATGGCGATGCTCCCGGCGGTGAAGAGGCAGAAGGTGCCGACGATCACCAGCAGCACCGCGATGAAGAAGATGCCGAGCGAATTTAAGGGATCACGCAGGGTGAGCGCGAGATAGTAGGCAAATCCCAGCGTGAGCACGCCGAGAATCGCGAGCGGCAGCCGGGTTTTCGGCTCGCGCTCGCCCGCCTCGCCCCCGTGCAGCAGCTCGATCGGCCGCGCCAGATGCACCTGCGCCAGATTGAAGAGCAGCGTCAGAAGGAAGATCGCGCCGAAGAGCACCGCCGTCACGGCGAGCGCCGCGGGCGGGATCTCAAAGCGGAAAGCGGTCTCGATGTGCAGCAGATTTAAGAGAACCGCGAAGAGCGCGCGGGAGACGAGAATGCCGAGCACGAGGCCGCCCACAAGGCTCGCGCCCGCGAGCAGCAGCGTCTCGCGCAGCATCAGTTTGCCGAGCTGACGCTTGCCCATGCCGAGGATGTTGTAGAGCCCGAGCTCCTTCTTGCGGCGCTTCATCAAAAAGCTGTTGGTATAGAAGAGGAAGATCGCGCCGAAGAGCGCCGTCACCACCGAGCCGAAGTTCAGCATCGAGGCGAGCGTCCGCCCGCCCCGCATCCCCTCTGCAAAGCCGGAATTGACCGAGAGGGAGTACATGATGTAGAAGAGGGCGACGGTGCAGATCGAGGAGATGAGATAGGGCAGAACGATCTGCCGGTTCTGCCGGAGCCCGCTCTTCGCGAGCCGGAAGTAGAAGCCCTTTTTCACGCCCGGTCACCTCCGGTTTCGAGTGCGGCGCGCGCCTCGGTGATCCGCTGATAGAACCGGTCGGGGCGCTCCCCCGCGCGGGAGAGCTCGCTGCCGACCACGCCGTCCTTGATGAAGAGCACCCGGTCGGCCACCGAGGCGGCGCGGACGCTGTGGGTGACCATGAGGATGGTCTGTCCGTCGGCGCTGATCTGCCCGAAGAGGTCGAGCAGGCTGTCCGCCGAGCGGGAGTCGAGCGCGCCGGTCGGCTCGTCCGCGAGGACCAGCTTCGGCCCGGTGATCAGCGCTCGGGCGACGGCGGCGCGCTGCTTCTGGCCGCCCGAGACCTCATAGGGGAACTTGTCCCGGATCTCGGTGATGCCGAGCTTCGCCGCGAGCGGCCGGAAGCGGGCCTCCATCTCCTTGTAGGGCCGGTCGGAGAGCACGAGCGGCAGAAAGACGTTGTCCTTGATCGAGAAGTTGTCGAGCAGGTTGAAATCCTGAAAGACAAAGCCGAGGTTCTCCCGCCGGAAGGTGGACAGCGCGCGGTCGGGGATGCCGGAGAGCGGCTTGCCCGAGAGCAGCACCTCGCCGCCGGTCGGCCGGTCGAGCGAGGCGAGGATGTTTAAAAGGGTGGTCTTGCCCGATCCGGACTCGCCCATGATTGCCACAAACTCCCCCTCCGAGACGGCGAAGCTGACGCCGGTGAGCGCCTGCACCTTGTTGCCGCCGAAGCGGGTGGTATATGTTTTTTTGAGATCTTTCACTTCGAGTAACATAGCGGTTCTCCTTTTTTTGATTCCGGGGAAACGGGAGCTCTGCCGTCCCCCTCTGCCTCTATCTATGACGGAGAAGCGGAGTAGCGCTCTTCAAAAAAATGAAAAGCGGCGGTGCGCGGGTAGTTGGTCCGAAGAAAAAACAGCCGCAAGTCGCGGGAGCGACTTGCGGCTGTATCTGTCCCGGCCGGGGAGGGGGAAAGCGGCGGGAGTCCGGGCCTTTCACCCGCATCTCTCACCTGGCCGGGCGCTATTTCTCCTCGAGCAGCAGCTTGTAGAGCTCGTTTCTGGGGAGGCCGGTCTCCTCCGCCGCCCGGCGCAGGCACTCGTTTTTGGAGAGGCCCTGCTCGCGATACTTCGCGACCACCTCGGCGGCGCGCTCCGGGGTGAGCTGCGGGGCCTCCTCCGGCTCCGGCGCGCCCTCGACGACGAGGACATATTCCCCGAGCGGCTCGCGGGCCTTGTAATACTCCACCGCCTCCGAGAGGGTGAGACGCAGCACCTCCTCGTGGAGCTTTGTCAGCTCCCGGCAGATGGCGATCCGGCGGTCGCCGAAGGTCGCGAGAAAGTCCCGCAGGGTGCGGCGGAGCTTGTGCGGCGCCTCGTAAAAGAGCAGGGTGCGCCGCTCGTCCTTGATCTCGGCGAGGCGGTCGGTCCGGCTCTTGCGCGAGACCGAGAGAAAGCCCTCGAAGGCGAACCGCCCGGTCGGCAGGCCCGAGAGGGCGAGCGCCGTGACAAAGGCGGAGGGACCCGGCACCGAGTGCACGGGGATGCCCGCCTCCGCGCAGAGGCGCACGAGATCCTCGCCCGGGTCGGAGATGGCGGGCATCCCCGCGTCCGAGACGAGCGCGCAGCACTCGCCCGCCTTCAGCCGGGCGACGATCTCCGCCCCGCGCTCCCGCTGAATGTGACCGCGGTAGCTGATGAGCTGGTTTTTAATCCCCTGGCTCGTCAGCAGCGCGCGGGTGACGCGGGTGTCCTCCGCGGCGATAAAGTCGGCCTCGCGGAGAATTTCGACCGCTCGGGGCGAGAGGTCGGAGAGATTGCCGATCGGGGTGCCCACGACATAGAGGGCGGGACGGGTGATAACCATAGGGGTCTCCTTTCTGTGGGGGTGACAGGTGGGGGAGGGATGTCCTCCGCGGCGTGCGACTTTTGCCTGTGCGGGGAAGCAGATAAAACTCGATAAAAATCCGATTTATCGACCAAAGGGTCTGTCGAAGGAACCAATTTCGATAAGATTTCCTTCCGGGTCGGCAATATAACAGGTTCTCTGGCCCCATGGTTCTGTAGTCGGTTCTAATACCGGAACTGCCCCTTTGGCGATCGCTTTTTCGTACTCGATGTCCACCTGTTCAAACGTGTCGACATAGAGTGCGATTTCAAAGTGGCCGTTTGTTCCTTCCACATATTCGTAGGTTTTACCTGTCATATGCTCGAAATCACTTCTGCCGTAGAGCAGGAATAAGGTGCCGTCTTTCACCAGATATACGTTTGAAGTATCTTCGCTCTCCTTGATTTCAAATCCGAGCACATCTCGATAGAAGCGAACCATCGCCCCCATATCATTTACAAATAGTCCAAATCCGTCTAATCTCATCATACACTCCTTCAAGTACGGCGGAGGTGGCGAATACACACAAAAACGGGCGTCCGCAGGCGCTCAGCGACCGGTCTCCTCGCGGCGGTAGATGGCGCGCAGCTCCGGGCTCTCGCCGCCCGCCTCGGTGAGCAGAAGCGGCGGCAGAATCCGGAGGGCGGGCCGTCCTCCTCGCAGCGCCTCCAAAAGGAAGAGGGAGGGGGCGGCCGTCCCGTCCCGCCCGACCAGGCGGAGGCGCTTCGGCTCCAGCCCGCGCTCGCGCAGCGCGCAGATCGCATCCGCCAGCCGCTCCGGCCGGTGCACAAGGCAGAACCGGCCGCCCGGCTCGAGCAGCCGCGCGGCGGCGGCTACGACGTCGGGCAGCGTGGCGTTGACCTCGGTGCGGGAGAGCCGCTTCTCGTCGTCCGGCGAGCAGAGGCCTGCACCCACCTTCTGGTAGGGTGGGTTGGCGGTGACGACGGTGAAGGAGGCGGCGGGGAGCAGCGCGGGATCGCGGTAGTCCCCCTCGAGGATGCGGATACGCCCTTCAAGCCCGTTTGCGAGCACGCCGCGGCGCGCCCGGTCGCAGACGGCGGGCAGGATCTCCACCCCGGTGATCTCAGGGCAGGGGGTGGTGGCGGCCAGCAGCAGCGGGATGATCCCGCCGCCGCAGCCGAGGTCGCAGTGCCGGTCCCGGCTCCCGGGCGAGGCGAAGTGCGCGAGCAGCACCGCGTCGGTCCCGTAGCGGAAACCGCCGCGGCTCTGGATGATGCGGCAGTTGGGAAAGAGCTCGTCGAACTGCTCGTCCGGCTTTAGGTAGTGCTCCATAAAAACTCCTTATGCACAAAGAAACAGCCTGCACCGTTTCAGTACAGGCTGTCTTACGCGTTTTGTTACGCCTGATGCGGGGCGTCAACCGGGCAGACACCGGCGCAGGCGCCGCACTCGATGCAGCTAGAAGCGTCGATCTCATACTTGCCGTCACCGGCGGAAATGCAGCTCACGGGGCACTCGGCCTCGCAGGCGCCGCAGCTGATGCACTCATCCGAAATCTGATATGCCATTTTAAAACACCTCCTCTTCAATCTAAACCTATTGTACTCACAGGGGGGCAAAAAATCAAGTAAAATTTCTTTGGAGTCAGAGGGGGAAAAGGCAACTTTTGGCGGCCGCCGAAACGGGATTGGAAGGGCGCTGTCCCGCGGCCGGGCGGCGGGACGTCAGAGCACGATGATCCCGTACTGGTCGATGATGCCGGAGATCTCGTCGATGTCGAGCTCCCCGACGTGGTCGAAGAGCGCCCGCCCGTGGTACTCGAGGGCGAACCGGTCGAAGAGGCCGGGATTTGTGGCGTCGATACAGAGCGGGTCCTCCAGCATGTAGGCGTTCTCGATGAAAATCTCGATGTCCTCCGCGTCCTCCAGGCGCAGTTTGAGCGCGCCGCTGCGGGCCTCCTCCTCGCGGAGGATGTCCTCCGCGAGGTCGGCCGTGATGGGGATAGCGTCGGGGATGTCGATGGTGGGGGAGATGAGCAGCGCCTCCGACTCGGTCGCGGCGAGGATCGCCTCGTCGTCCTTCTCCCCGCGGGTGATGCCGGTGAGCCGCGCGGCGGACATCGCCCGGCGCAGCGCCGCCGTGTGCTGCGGGGTGTCGCCGCCCGCGAGCAGCTCCGCCCCCGCGTCCAGCAGGGGGTGGGCGTAGGCCGCGAGCTGCTCGGGCGGCAGAGTGAGGGGCCGGCCGAGCAGCGGAATCTTCGCGTAGCGGTAGAGATCAGTCAGCAGCTCGGGGAGCTCCTCCGCAGGGCCTGTGAGGCCGAACACATCCGCCCCCATGCTCTGCAGCACCGCGAGACAGCAGAGCGCGCTGCTGCCCGAGGGGGTGTAGCCCTCCTCGTCGACCGCGACGGTGACAAAGACCGGCAGCTCGCAGCAGCTCTTGCAGGCGAGCAGCGCGGCGCGCGCCTCCCCGAGGTGGCGCATCCCCTCGACGGCGAGAAAGTCGACTCCCGCCCCGGCGAGCGCCTCGGCCTGTTCGCGGTAGAGCTCGATCAGCTGCTCCATCCGGCTCTCGCCCTCCGGTGCGAGCTGCAGCCCCGTCGGCGCGAGCAGACCGCCGACAAGAGCCTCGCCGTCCGCCGCCTCGCGCGCGAGCGCCACGAGCTCCCGGTTGTAGTGCGCCACCCGGTCCTGCGCGCCGAACGGCGCGAGCCGCGCCCGGTTTGCGCAGCCGGTCGGGGCGTAAATCGCGTCCGCTCCCGCGCGGGCGTGGGCCGCGAGCAGGGCGGAGATCTCCGCCCTGCGGGCGAGGAGCTGATCCCCGTAAAAACAGCCCTCATCTTCAGAGAAGTCGGCGCCGGACATGCCGCCCAGCAGCCGGATACTTCGGATTTCGTCGCTTTGCATGAGTAATTTGGTTCCTCCGATCGGAATGGTGGGGCGCCCGGCCGGGCCGGACGTCGAAAGACAGGGTTACATCCGCTCCGGGGCGGTCACCTTGAGAATCGCGCAGACGTTCTCGAGCACCTGCTTGGTCGCGAGCACCAGCTGGGTCCGCGCCGCGCGGAGCGCCGGATCGTCGCAGCTCACGCGGCAGGCGTTGTAGAACTTGTGGAAGAGGGTCGCCGTGTCGGTGAGGTAGCGCACCATCCGCGCCGGGTCGTAGGCGTCCGCCGCGGCCTTGATCTCCTCCGGCAGCAGCGCCAGCTGCATCGTGAGCTCCCGCTCCGCCGGGTCGGAGAGCAGGGTGAGGTCGGCCTCGGTATCCGCTTTTACCCCCGCCTCCGCGAGCGAGCGCAGGATGCTGCAGATGCGCGCGTGGGCGTACTGCACGTAGTAGACGGGGTTGTCGCTCTCCTGCTTGACGGCGAGGTCGAGGTCGAAGTCCATCGTGGTCGAGGGCGTCCGCGAGGAGAAGAAGAAGCGGGCCGCGTCCACCGGGATCTCGTCCAGGAGATCGGAGAGGGAGACCGCCTTGCCGGTGCGCTTGCTCATGCGCACCACCTCGCCGCCGCGCATCAGGTTTACCAGCTGCATCAGCACGAAGTCGAGCTTGTCCGCCCCGACGCCGATCGCGTCCATCCCCGCCTTGAAGCGGATGGTGTGCCCGTGGTGATCCGCGCCGAACACGTCGATCACCTTGTCGAAGCCGCGGACCATGAACTTGTTGCGGTGGTAGGCGAGGTCGACGGCGTAGTAGGTGTAGAACCCGTTCTGCCGGCGGAGCACCTCGTCCTTCTCGCAGCCGAAGTCGGTCGCCTTAAACCAGAGGGCGCCCTCCTTCTCATAGGTGCAGCCCCGCTCGACCATGAGCTGTACCGTCTCCTCCACGGCGCCGCTCTTGTGCAGGTCGCTCTCGGGGAACCAGACGTCGAACTGGATGCGGTAGCGCTCCATGTCCCGCTTCATCGCGGCGATGTTGCGCGCAAGGCCGAACTCGGCGAGCGCCGCGCGGCGCTCCTCCTCCGGGGCGCCAAGAATCGCGTCGCCGTGCTCCTCGAGATAGGCGGCGGCGAGCGCACGGATGTCGTCCCCGTGGTAGCCCTCCTCCGGGAAGACGACGGCGTCCTCGCCGCGCACCGCCTGGATCAGCCGCGCCTCGAGGCTCCGGGCGAAGAGGTCGACCTGGTTGCCGGCGTCGTTGATGTAGAACTCGCGGGTGACGTCGCAGCCGGTGTGGGTAAGCAGACTCGCGACCACGTCGCCGATGACGCCGCCGCGGGCGTTGCCCATGTGCATCGGGCCTGTGGGGTTCGCAGAGACGAATTCCACCATCACTTTTTGGCCCGCGCCGCCGTCGGTCCGGCCGAAGTCCGCGCCCTCGCTGCGCACAGCGGCGACCGCCTCCGCGTACCACGCGGGGGAGAGGTGGATGTTGACAAAGCCGGGACCTGCGACCTCGATCTTCTCGACGAGCGCGCCGCAGTCCATCCGGGAGGTGATCTCCTCCGCGATCTTGCGCGGGGCCATCCCCATCGTCTTTGCGTTCTGCATGGCGAAATTGGTGAAGAGGTCGCCGCGGTTCTTCTCGCTCGGCGGCGCGACCTCGAAGGGGGCGAGCTCTGCTGTCTTCAGCGCGCCCTCGGCGCACGCCCTACCGGCGGCGCTGCGGATTTCGGCGGCGATCTCCTCGGCCGCACGTTTCAGCGGATTACTGTACATGGGTGTTCTGCTCCTTTTCCTTTTCCGTCAGACGGACGGAGATTACTAGGTGATTGCTGCTGACAAGTCTGCTCGCGGCTGAGATGGTGTAGTGCAGCCGGAGGGAGCCGCCGCCGGCGCCGATCCCGTTTTCAAACCGGGAGGTGGCGACGGTGAGCTCCATCTGGCCGTAGGGGGTCGCGTAGCTGCCGACGTGGCGGCGGTCCCGCTCGAAGGTCATCCGCGAGCGAAACTCCCCGTCCCGGGCGAGGGTGACGCTGTCCGGCCGGACGAGAATCTCGCTTATCGCGCCCTCCATACCGGTGAGCTCGGTCTCCGCGTAGCGGATGAGATAGCCCTCCTCCGCGGGCAGAAAGCTGCCCGCCGTTGTGAGCTCCACCGGCTCTGCGTCGTTCTCCGAGAGGCCCCGGATGGTAATCATTGCGTTTTGTGTCTCCATAACTCCTCCTAAGGTTCATAGCGGTCGATCTCGACCCGCTCGACCGGGTGGGAGAGGGGAAAGCCGAGAAACTGCTCCGCGTGCAGCGCGAAGGAGGCCGGGTCGTCGCTGACAAAGCAGCGGATGCCGGGGTGTCCTTCCGCTTCCGCGAGCCCCTGCTCCCGCAGGGCGGCGGCCACGGCGCGGGCGGTCTCCGCGCCGGGGTTGATGAGCGTCACCCCCGGCGCGAGCTCCGCGACGAGCTCCCGCAGCAGGGGGTAGTGGGTGCAGCCGAGAATCAGCGTGTCCGCCCCGCCCGCGAGCAGCGGGCCGAGATACTCCTCGAGCACCAGCTTTGTCACCCGGTCCCCCTTCTGAAACCGCCCGTTCTCCACCAGCGGGACGAGCAGCGGGGTGGCCGCGCTCTCGACCGAGAGTTGCGGATTGCACGCCCGCAGCGCCGCCTCATATGCCCCGCTGCCGATGGTGGCCGGGGTGCCGATGACGGCGACTTTACCGTTTTGGGTCGCCTCCGCCGCGGCGCGGGCCGCGTGCTCGATCACGCCGCAGATGGGCAGATCGTAGAGCCCGCGCACCTCGGGCAGCGCCACCGAGCTCGCGGTGCCGCAGGCGACGACGATCGCCTTGACCCGGTGGGAGAGCAGAAAGCGGATGTCCTGCCGGGTGTACTTGATGATGGTGTCCCGCCCGCGGGTGCCGTAGGGCACCCGGCCGGTGTCGCCGAAGTAGATGATCTCCTCCGCGGGGAGCTGCCGGTGCAGCTCCCCGACCGCGGTCAGCCCGCCGAGCCCCGAGTCGAATACGCCGATCGCCCCGCTCACAGCGCGGCCCTCTCGTGCGCGAGCTCGATCAGCCGGTCGAGCAGGCCCGCGTAGCTGTAGCCGGTGGCCATGAACAGCTTCGGAAACATGCTGATGTTGGTAAAGCCGGGCAGGGTGTTGATCTCGTTTAAGTAGAGCTTGCCGTCCGCACGGTCGATGAAAAAGTCGACCCGGGCGAGCCCCTCGCACCCGGCGGCGCGGTAGGCGCGCACCGCCGTATCCAGAATTCGCTCGGAGAGCGCGTGCGGCAGATCGGCGGGGATCACGGTGCGGGAGTTCTCGTCCTCATACTTCGCCGAAAAGTCGTAGAACTCCCGGGCGGGGAGGATCTCGCCGCAGCAGGCGGCCACCGGCTCCCGGTTGCCCATCACGGCGACCTCGATCTCCCGCGCGTCGACGCACTTCTCCACGATCACACAGTCGGAGTACCGGAGCGCCGTCTCGATTGCGGCTTCGAGCTCCTCGCGGCTTTTCGCCTTGCCGATGCCGATCGAGCTGCCGGTGTTCGACGGCTTTACAAACATCGGGTAGAAGAGCTCCCGCTCGCACCGGTCGGCCATCGCCGCGACCGAGCCCGCCTCCGAGCGCCGGAGCGCGAGATAGGGGCACTGCGGCAGCCCCGCCTGCGCGAACAGCTGCTTGGAGAGCGCCTTGTCCATGCAGTTGGCGCTCGCCGCGACCCCGCAGCCCACATAGGGCAGTCCCGCCATCTCGAAGAGGCCCTGGATGGTCCCGTCCTCGCCGCCGACCCCGTGCAGCACCGGGAAGACGACGTCCACCGGGATCACCTCGTCCCCGCGGACGATGCCGCGCACCCCGCGGTCTGGCGGGAGATAGGCCGGGCGGCAGGAGGCGTGCCCCTCCCAGCTGCCGTCCTTGATCCGCTCGAGCGGTCCCTCATAGGAGAGCCAGCGCCCGGCCCTCGTGATGCCGAGCATGTGAACGTCGTACTTCTCCCGGTCGAGATGCGACAAAATCGAGAAGGACGAGAGCAGCGAAATTTCGTGCTCGCTTGAGACGCCGCCGAAGATGACGGCAAGACTTTGCTTCATGCGATTCCCCTCTATCTTCAAATATCTGATAGTTCAATATACGTTTTTTTATTATACAATATTAGTTCCAATTTGAAAAGGGCGAAAAACCCGCAGCCCTTTTTCCCGTTGGGCTGAGGGGAGATGGCTTCGTCAATTTCAAGGTGCGTTGATTTGAGCGGGAAAATACGGTAAAGTAAATGGGAAGAGCGGAGTCGAATTCAGGGGGAACTGATATGATAGGCTTAAAAAGAGGCACTGTAAAACTGGTCACGCATCAAGACGAATGGCTTGAAGAAGCGGAGAGGACGATTGAAGAATTAAAACGCCTTTTAAATGGTACTGCTGCCGACCTTCAGCATGTTGGAAGTACGGCGATTCCCTCCATCCATGCGAAACCTATTATTGATCTTGTCGTTGGCGTCTATGACCTGAATGAGATCATGTCCCATGTTGAGCTGCTCGGGAGGAACGGCTTTGTTTTTCGAGGAGAGGACGTTCCCGGACAGATTTTGTTTGTAAAGGGCGATTTTGAGAAAGAGCTCCGCACACACCATATTCATGTGGTGAAATGGAATGGGGAGGAATGGAATCGCTATATCAATTTTCGTGATTATCTGAACGCCTTCCCCGAAAAAGCGATGCGATATGATCGCTGCAAGCAAAATTTAGCCGTTCAGTTTCCCGATGATCGTAGACAATATACAGAGGGAAAGCGGCGGCTCATAGAGCGTTTGCTTGAGGAAGCGGGACGATGGAGAGCGGGACGGTAACGTCGCAGATTCTTACTGATTCCTGAATCCGAGAGCGAAAAAACGCCGGATTGTGCCGGGTGCGGCACGGACCGGAACCGGGCGGCGGATACGGCGGCGGCCGGAGCGTTTTGCCGCTCCGGCCGTCTCTTTTCTCAATGATCCGCTGCCGTTTACTGGCCGAGGGGGTTGCCGGCGGCGTCGGTGTTGATCGCGCCGGCGATGATCATAATGCCCTCGATGAAGCCCCAGAGGCTCCCGAGGCCGCAGGTGAAGATGGTGACCAGAATCTGAATCACCCCGCGGGTGGTGTCCCCGAGATAGAAGCTGTGCACCCCGAAGCCGCCGAGGAAGATGCCGAGCAGCCCGGCCGCGAGCCGCGACTTCGGCTGGTAGAATCCGGTGGGCTGCGCGACGCCCCCGTTCTCCATGGTGAGCAGCGCGCCGCAGCGGGCGCAGACGGTCGCGTGCGGCAGCGTCGCCTGGCCGCAGGCCTGGCAGTAGTTGCGTCCGAAACCGTGATAGGACTTGCAGTTCGGACAGGACTCGAGATTCGGGTCGAAGTTTACGCCACAGTTTCTACAGTACATAGTCAGTCATCCTTTCTTATCGCAGCTCGCTCCAGCGGCTTAGGGGTTCCTCCATCTCGCCGGCAGTGACAAGGGAGATCTGCCCCGCGGCGTCCAACTCCGAAAGGGCGGGCAGATAACTTGAGAGCCCGATCCCCGTCAGGGTGACGACGCTGTTGAATTTGCGCAGCCGCAGCAGCGTGTTCAGATTTTGTAAGTCCCCCGCGGGGTCGTCCGCCCCGGAGGTCGGCAGCGAGAAGTTGCTGTCCCAGACGAGATAGCCCGCCCCCTCGAGCGTCTGGCGGCTCTCGGCCGAGAGGGTGTTCTCCTTCGAGGCGACGAAGGTGAGCGCCGTCTTGCGGCGGGTCATCTTCTGGAGCGTCTCGTTCGCCCGCTCGACATAGGCGAGCATGTCGCCGCTCTCCGGCAGGGTAAAGCCGTAGGGGTAACCGGACGAGACGATCAGCCGGGTGAGCGCGGGATTTGCCCGCATCGCCTCCTCGGTCATAAAGAAGGTGGCCGAGACGCCGTACCGGTCAAGCGCCGAGAGAATCTCCGCGGTGTTCGAAGATGGCTGGCCCGGCACCACGAGGTAGAAGTTCGGACGCGCGCGCTCGGTCGACCCTTCGCTATACATAGACGAGTACATCAGCATGAAATCCTCATCCGCGAAGTTGAGTTTTTCCCTGGTGACCAGGCGGCAGGTGCCGTTCGGCAGCCGGGTGAAGATGTAGCCGAGCTGCTCGGCGATGAACTCCATCGGCAGATAGTAGGCCCCGTTTTGATAGAAGGCGGGGGCGGGGACCGGCGCCTCGCGGTCCACCGTGCAGGTGCCGGTGGAGATGTTAAAGCTGTAGGTGGTGCCGAAATGGAACCAGGTGAGGTTCCGGATGGTGTCGTCGTAGATATACGACCCGCCGAACTGGCGGAAGAAGTAGTCAAACGGCACACAGGTGAAGCCGTCCTTCTCGACGACCGGGGTTTCGGCCGAGAATTTTAAAATTTCGTCGTTGAAGATAAAATCGTAGGTCCCGGTCTCGTCCGCCCCGGCGGGCAGGGCGAAGAGCAGGGTGAGCAGCAGCGCCATCAAGAGCGCGAGCCCCCGTCTGATACGCACAGGGCGTCACCTCCTCTGTCACTGCCATTATTACATATTTATGAAGGGTTTGCAACTTTTTTGCCCCTCGCCCTTGAAAAGAGGGGAGGGATCGTTTAAAATATAAACTTAAAAGAACGAGAGGCGGGCCGCCAGCCGGAAAAAGTGAGCGGCCACCGGCCGCCGGCCGGCGCAGGAGGGTAAAATGGAGATCAGAGTGGAGAAGACGAAAACGCCGAGAGAAAAGCCGGATTTTAAAAATCTCGGCTTCGGAAAATATTTCACCGACCATATGTTCCTTATGGACTATGTCGAGGGCGAGGGCTGGAAGGACGCGCGGATCGTCCCCTACGGACCGCTCGAGCTCGACCCCTCCTGCATGGTGCTGCACTACGGGCAGGAGATTTTTGAGGGGATGAAGGCCTACCCCTGCGACGGGAAGATTCTGCTCTTCCGGCCGGAGATGAACGCCCGCCGGATGAACAGCTCGGCGGAGCGGCTCTGCATGGCGCAGATCCCGGAGGAGCTCTTCATCGAGGGCATAAGCGAGCTTGTCAAGCTCGACCGCGACTGGATTCCGACCGAGGAGGGCACCAGCCTCTACATCCGGCCGTTTATGATCTCGACCCAGAACGGACTCGGGGTACACGCCTCGAAGAGCTACAAGTTTATTGTCATACTCTCGCCGGTTGGGGCATACTATCCCGAGGGCTTAAATCCGGTGAAGATCTATGTGGAGGACGAGTATGTCCGCGCCGTCAAGGGCGGCACCGGCTTTACCAAGTGCGGCGGCAACTACGCGGCGAGCATCATCGCCCAGTCGAAGGCGGCTGACAAGGGGTACACCCAGGTGCTCTGGCTGGACGGCGTCGAGCGGAAGTACATCGAGGAAGTCGGCACGATGAACGTGATGTTCAAGATCGACGGCGAGGTCGTGACGCCGAAGCTGGAGGGCAGCGTGCTCCCGGGCGTGACGCGCGACTCCTGCCTCAAACTGCTCGGCGAGATGGGGATTCCGGCCTCCGAGCGGAAGCTCTCGATCGACGAGCTGATCGAGGCCTACCGGGCGGGCAAGCTCGAGGAGGCGTTCGGCACCGGCACCGCGGCGGTCATCTCCCCGATCGGCGAGCTCTACTACGAGGGGGAGAAGATGACAATCGGCGGCGGAAAAATCGGCCCGGTCTCCCAGAAGCTGTACGACACCCTCACCGGCATCCAGTGGGGCAAACTCCCGGACACCCTCGGCTGGGTCCGCGAGGTGAAATAGGATACAATATCGCTTTGGGGCCGCCCCGCGGGGCGGCCCCCGTTTTTCGGAGGTGGAGTTTTGGAACGGGTGAAAGAGTTTCTCTCGAGAAATCGCAGATATGTGGTGATGCTGCTGGTGGCGGCGGCGCTCGCGGGGCTGAACTTCGGCGTGTCGGCGCTGCTGCGGGGGAACGCGGCGCTTGCGGAGCGGGTGTTTGTCCCGGTGGCGAAGGCGGTCTCGAGCGTGCTGCGGGCGGTTGTGAACCTGCTGCCCTTCTCCTTTGTGGAGCTCTGTGTGGGACTGCTTCTGCTGCTTCTCTGCCTGCTCATAGGGGCGCTGCTCTGGAGCGGGATCTCCTTCCTCTGGCGGAAGCTGCGGCCCCGCCCGGAGAGCGCGGAGGCGGGGGAGCCCGAGGAGGAGGACGGGCGGAGCGGACTGCTGCGCTTCCTCGGCACGGTGGGCCTCACGGGGGCGATTCTGCTCTCCTATTTCAACATTTCCTACGGCTTCACCTTCAACCGGCCGGAGATCGACGAGCTGATGGGCCTCCAGGAGGAGAGCTACTCAGTGGAGCAGCTCTACGAGCTGACCGCGCTGCTCGCCGAGCGGGCGGGGGAGGCGCGCGAGGCGCTGCCCGAGGGGGCGGACCCCGCCTCCTTCGACTTTGACTTCGACGCGCTGCGCGACGCCTCGATCGAGGCCTTCCAGAAGTTGCAGCGGGGGGAGGACGGGGCGCTCTTCTCCGGCTTTCTCACAAAGCCGAAGCGGGTGCTCTTCAGCGAGGGGATGAGCTGGCTCGGCATCTCGGGGATGTACGCCCCTTTCTTCTCCGAGTCGAGCATCAGCGACGACGGCATTCAGGCCTCCATCCCCTACACCGTGACCCACGAGCTCGCGCACAGCGTGATGTTCGGCAGGGAGGACGAGGCGAATTTTGTCGCCTTTCTCGCCTGCACCGGCGCGGACGACCCGATGGTGCGCTACAGCGGCTACTACAGGGCCTATTCCTACTGCGCGAACGCCCTCTATTCGGCCGACCCCGAGCTCTACCAGAAGATGAGGGACGAGGCGCCGGAGGGGGTGCTCGCCGACCGGACGGTCGAGAGCCTCCATGTGCGCAGCTACCAGGGCGCCTCGGTGGAGATTGCGCAGAAGTACAACGACGCCTTTATCAAGTCGACCGGCCAGGAGGCGGGCATTGAGAGCTACGGCAGAGTGGTCGATCTGTTCCTCGCCTACTACGAGCAGCGCGGGCTTGAATAAAGATGCAGCGCGGCTGAATAAAAGGTGCGAAAAAGCTTGCTTTTTGCCGAGACTGCTGTATAATGAAAGTTACGAGAAAATAAAGTGAGGTATTGCGAAGATGAAAAAGATCTGCAAAGTTGCGGCCGTTCTGATGGCGCTGCTGCTCGCGGTCGGCGTACTCGCCGGTTGCCAGAGCGAGACGGCCGGGGAGGGCGCGCTCGATCGGATTAAGGCGAACGGGAAGATCACCATGCTGACCAACGCGCAGTTCGCGCCGTTTGAGTATATCAAGGACAATGAGCCGGCGGGCGTTGACGTCGACATCGCGCAGGCGATCGCGGACGAGATCGGCGTGGAGCTCGAGATCACCGATATGGATTTCGACGCGATCATCGATTTCTTGAACGCCGGCAAGGGCGACTTCGCGGCGGCGGGTCTCACCGTCAACGAGGAGCGCAAGGCGGTGGTCGACTTCTCGATTGAGTATGTCACCTCGACCCAGTATGTGATCGTGCCGAAGGACACCGATACAGCGAGCTATGATCTGAACGGCAAGGTGATCGGCGTGCAGGCGGGCACCACCGGCGACCTCTACTACGCGAGCGTCGAGGACTACTTCAAGGCGGGCGATGTCAAGCGTTACAAGAGCGCGGTCGACGCGGTTGCCGAGATGAAGGCGGGCCGTGTGGACTGCGTCATCATCGACGAGCTGCCGGCGAAGAAGCTGGTGGAGGAGAACCCGGAGTATATCGCATACGATCCGGGCTATCCGCCTGAGAGCTACGCCATCGCGGTGCAGAAGGGCAACACCGAGCTGCTCGACGTGATCAACAAGGTGCTGCAGAAGTTTGTGGACGAGGGCAAGATCGACGAGCTGGTCGTGAAGCACTCCTAAAGCGGAAAAGGGCGTCCGGCGGGCGCCCTTTTTAAAACTTTAAGAGAAAGGTGCGTGTGGCAATGAACTTTTTCCAGGGAATTGCGGACAGCTTCTATAAGGCGCTGATCGTACAGGAGCGGTGGAAGATGCTGCTCGAGGGCCTCGGGAACACCCTGATTATCGCGCTTGGGGCGACGGTGCTCGGTGTTGCGATCGGCATTGTCCTCGCGATTATCAAGTACTCCGCCGACGGCAGCAAGAACATCGTGATCCGGATTCTGGACAAGATCGCGAGCATCTACATCACCGTCATCCGCGGCACGCCGGTGATGGTACAGCTCTTTATTTTGTCGACGGCGGTGCTGGTCTCGATCCGGCAGGGGATTATTATCGCGATCATCGGCATGGGGCTGAACTCCGGCGCCTATGTGGCGGAGATCATCCGCGCGGGTATTAACGCGGTGGACAAGGGACAGAACGAGGCGGGGCGCTCGCTCGGGCTCTCCAAGGGGCAGACGATGCGCTATATCATCCTGCCTCAGGCGGTAAAGAACATCCTGCCCGCGCTCGGCAATGAATTTATCGTCCTTCTGAAGGAGACGAGCGTCGTCGGCTACATCGCGGTGGAGGATCTCACCTTTGCCGCGCAGAGAATCAAGACCGTGAGCTATGACCCGACCGCGTTCTTCATCGCCGCGGGCGTCTATCTGGTGATGGTGATCGGGCTGACGGCGATTCTGCGGAAGATTGAGAGGAGGCTTGCGAGAAGTGATCACCGTTAAGGGACTGACCAAAACGTTTGGGGAGCTGCTGGTGCTCGACCACATCGACGAGACGATTGAGAAGGGTGAGGTGGTCTGCATCATCGGGCCGTCCGGCTCGGGAAAGAGCACCTTTCTGCGCTGCCTCAACCTGCTCGAGCGGCCGACCGAGGGACAGATCTTTGTCGACGGGGAGGAGATCACCGACCCGAAGTGCAACTTAAACGCGATGCGTGAGCGGATGGGCATGGTGTTCCAGCAGTTCAACCTCTTTCCGCACCTCACGATTTTGAAGAATATGACGCTCGCCCCGGTGCTGCACAAGCAGTATACGAAGGCGCAGGCGGAGGAGAAGGCGATGGCGCTTTTGAAGCGGGTGGGCGTCGCCGACAAGGCGCAGATGTATCCGTCGCAGATCTCGGGCGGACAGAAGCAGCGGGTCGCGATCGCCAGAGCGCTGATGCTCGACCCGGAGATCATGTTGTTCGACGAGCCGACCAGCGCGCTCGACCCGGAGATGGTCGGCGAGGTGCTGGATGTGATGAAGGAGCTGGCGGCCTCGGGAATGACGATGGCGGTCGTGACCCACGAGATGGGCTTTGCGCGGAGCGTCGCCTCCCGGGTGATGTTTATCGACCAGGGGAAGTTCCGTGAGCAGAACACGCCGGAGGAGTTCTTCGGGAATCCGCAGAATCCGCGGCTGCGTGAGTTTTTGTCCAAGGTGCTGTGAGCCTGTTCTGCGGGCCGCCCGGGGCGGCCCGCAGAAAAAATAAAAAAATTAGAAAAAAGGCTTGACTTTTTTTGCTAAAAAAGTTAGAATATCAATGTTGCACACGGGCCCGTAGCTCAGCTGGGAGAGCGCTGCGTTCGCAACGCAGAGGTCGAGAGTTCGATCCTCTTCGGGTCCACCATATCAGGGCTGTAAGAGATACAGTCCCAGAACCCCCCGATGTCATCGGGGGGTTCGCTGTTTTTCAGCGGTGAAATTGAGGGTGGAGAATGGTAGATGCAGGTCGGCTTTTTTTGCCTTTATGGGGAGATGTGAACTCTCGTATGGGAACCGTTCAGGCCACGGATAAGAGCCGTAAAATATCTTTTTGCTGTCCGCAGACGTCTAAGCCTATTACTGAGCCTTTGGGGGCTGGATGTCAAAGGGCGTTTTTTGAATCCTTTATCTCGACAGCCCTCACCGCTTCTTTTTGTCTTCAAACGGGACCGGGAATCAAAAAACGAAACGTGGAAAATCATTTTTGCCGCGCTTCTTCCTGTGAATTTCTCAAATAATGGAGTTCCGTTTGATTGCTAGATCGAGCGCCCAAATCCATATCTCCGACTGCGAGAATATCTTTTTCGCCGTCCACAAGGACGAATGTCTGTCTGGCGGTAATTTTGCCGTCAAGTGTTCGCTCCGATCTGAAAAGCGCCGTCTTGGGATTGCCCCTGAGACGGCGCTTTTTGTGCTCCGCCTATTTATCTGCGCCCGAGAAGTTTGCGGAGACTTTGCGTCTCTACAATTCGATAGTTGGAGAGCCACAACTGCTTGTCTTTACCGGCGAGCTGGGGATTGGAGTAGGTTTCAAAGGTGTTTTGAACAATGGAAGTACCGACTTCGTTCCAAATTTCGATGGGATGAAACAGCCAAGAGGCGGTCTCGCTTTGCTCGTCAAATTTGAGTAGACTGCGGAATGCGCCGAAAATCGGGTAAATATAGCCGCTGGAAACAGAATATTTGGTATCTGATGCGAGAAATTCTGTCTTTGCCGGACTGTTAAAAGTCTCAATTCCTCTGACGCCGCCGAAACGCGGATTAGCGACCCCTTGGGCTTTCTTGTATTCTTTATATTTTTTCGGAAGTTCTTGTTCTATAATGTCGTAAAGCTGAACCAGCACAGGGAGCTGTTTGAACAAAGACTTGTAAAATGGGGTCTCAAACGCCTGCTTGTAGCGTTTAAACACCTGGGCCTTATTGGAATAGCTCTGCACCGGGGCTGCATTGTCATCTGGATATTTGTCGATGTCAAATGCGTACATCAGGCGGAGAAGCTCAGAGACATGAATCGGTTTGTTTTCGTTGTCTTTATACGCAATCAGACCCGCATACGGCTGATCCGATATTGCAGATTTGATGTCCTCAAATTTATCGTCAAGGTTAAACAGCGCTATGTCGGATACCTGAGCGGAAGTGTTACGGGCATCGGAGAGACGCGTGATATTCTGGACGTTGGTAATAACTTCAACACGGACATATTTGCGAAGCCCGGTCGGGATTTCATTGCGCTTCTGCATGATGGCAGTATATGTATGCCCTCCGTCAAGAATGCCGTATAAGTATTTATCGTTTTCATCAGCCTGATTTCCAATGTCGATCGTGACCTCTGAATCGGAACTGTTAAAAGTCAATGCTTTGGCGGCGATGATAATACCGCGATTGTTAATATAAAAATCGGTTTCAGGCTCCACCACAGCTGCCAACAGACTGCGAGCGACATTGGTCGACATTTTGGGTTCGCGCGGATTGACATCCAGGGGAATGTTTTCCGGTAAATTTTTCATGTCGACCAGCAGATAATAAATGGTTTCAAAGGTGCTTTCATCCTTATCGCCTTTGCGGTAAGGCGAAGCGAGAGTTCGAAGTGCTTCAACCTGGAATTTCAAATTTGCCATATCATGGCCTCCTGTCCTATTCTTCTCGAGGGCTATTGCCCTGAGAGCGGATTTAGTATATCATATTTTGTATAAAATACAATGCGCCATGGTGCATAAATGAGGCGTGATATGGCTGAGAAGAATAGATCTAGCGAAGCACTCATCAGAATAGGAGAGCGGCTCGAACAGAAACGTAAAGCGTTAGGAAAGCAGTATAAGAGCAGAGAGCAGTTCATCCGTAACCGAAGCGATGAACTGTTCGGCTCTAAGGAGTGGATTTCACTTCGGCATCTCTATAATATAGAGCACGGAAAAAATTGGATCAGCATCGAAAAATTCATTCTGCTTGCTGATGCGCTGGAAGAAGATCCCGCTCATTTGTTTCATGAAATCGTTGAGATATATAGAAGCTCTCAAGGGTGATAATCTGTATCTGGAGCGACGGCTAAAATCTGAATTTTTGAGGTTTGGACATCGACGGGCGCTTTGAGTGGAATATTTTATTTTCTGAGGATTTTCACCGCTTCTTTTTTATCTTCAAAGGGGGCGGAACTCAGGAAACAGGGGAGAGATCGCACCTGTTGTGCGAATCTTTCATGACACAGTCCGTTTGTATTGGGTCGGGAGTTTGAAGCTGTGCTCTGAAACGGTGAGCATCTCTTTCCCGTCATCCGCGGACGGAAAAACGGCAATCTCTCTAGAGAGATTGCCGTTTTTCTGTTTTTCCTATCGCTTTTGAAGAGCGCGCGTTTTCAAAATTCGGCTTCTGCGTGTCTTCTGGGGGAGACCTTCAAAAGAGCGGCGCTGCGCCTGCTAAGAGAGGCGGCACTCCGAGAGAGACTGAGGGGGCGGGAGTTCTCCGGCGCTCTATGTGACGCAAGACGGCGGCGCGGCCGCCGCACTGGGCTGAGGAGAAAAGCCGGCCCCAAAACTATTTGGCGTGATGCGACATCCGGGAGAAGGACTGCGGGGGCTCTGCGGCCTTGGAACAGTGACGGGAGCGCCTCTGAAGGGGCGGAATAGATCAAGAAAATTGTCTGCGCCGCGGCGGCGCGAAGAATTGGCGCTGTTCCAGCTTCCGCGGCGGCTGCGGTGCAAAACAGGATACAGTTTCCCAAAAATCTGTCAAACCGGTCAGAACGGCCTGTTTAACTTGAGAAAGGTCAGCGTCACAGTGCCCTCCCGGGCGTCGGTCGGTCCGGAGTAGGTCAGCGAGAAGGTGGTGGGGTCTGTCGCGGCCAAAATAAAATGGGCGGACCCGCAGGCGGAGGAACCGTTTGCGGTAGTGGCGAAATAGACGCCGGTCTCAAGGTGAGCTTTCCCGTTATAAAATGGAGTCACC
The DNA here is from genome assembly GCA_904420075.1 of uncultured Clostridia bacterium. Taxonomy (GTDB): domain Bacteria; phylum Bacillota; class Clostridia; order Oscillospirales; family Feifaniaceae; genus CAJFTX01. Next base: position 53,527 of record CAJFTX010000005.1, read on the forward strand.
TGCATGTAGCTTGGCGCGCTGAAGATAGCGGAGACGCTGTAGGAGACCAGATAGTAGCCGGCGGCGAGCTGGACGTGGGACAGATCGGACTCGGTGATACTGCCGGTGGGATCTGTGACGGCCGGGAACAGGATGAGCTGAGTGCCGTTTGTAAACAGTTCGGAGGAACCATAGAAGGACGCGAAAATATCATTGGGGACGCTGCCGGTAGGCCCGGTAGGTCCGGTTACACCGGCGGGCCCCTGTGGGCCGGTGGGTCCTGCGGCCCCGGTTACACCGGCGGGCCCCTGTGGGCCGGTCGGTCCGGTGGGGGCGACGTCAAAAGGAAATCACCTTATTTTATATAGTATACTTCTCTTGCATTTTTCTATTAAATGTATTAAAATAAAAACGAAAATTATATTTTGTTTTTATTTTGCGCGAGGTGATGTAATGCCACGGGTAGCTTATTCTGAGAAAGATAAGGAGCGTATCAGAACAG
>CAJFTX010000006.1 GCA_904420075.1 uncultured Clostridia bacterium
ACATGCTGCCCTTTGTTATCGGCGGCGGTATTCTGATCGCGCTCTCCTTCCTGTTTGACGGCGCCAACGCCGGGACCGACGCCTTCGGCAAGGGCAACAGCTTCTCTCTCTTTTTAAATACGGTCGGAAATCTCGCTTTCGAGATGATGTTCCCGATTCTCGCCGGGTTCATCGCGATGAGTATCGGCGACCGTCCGGCGCTCGTGGTCGGTATGGTCGGCGGTATGATCGCAAAACAGGGCGTCTCCATCTTCGCCCCCGCCGACGCCTGGGTCTCCTCCGGTTTTTTCGGGGCGCTGATCGCCGGATTTGTCGCGGGCTATCTCATTGTGGGGATGCGCCGTCTCTTTGACAAACTGCCGAAGGCGCTCGAGGGGACAAAACCGGTACTGCTCTATCCGTTTTTCGGAGTGCTCGCCATCGGCGCTATCATGGTCTTTATCGTCAATCCCCCTGTCAGCGCCTTCAACACCTGGCTCAACGACGGGCTCACCCACATGGGCAGCGGCAGTAAGATTCTGCTCGGCGCGGTACTCGGCGGCATGATGAGCATCGACTTCGGAGGTCCGTTCAACAAGGCGGCCTACGTCTTCGGCACCGCCTCTATCGCGAGCGGACAGTTCGACATCATGGCAGCCGTCCTGATCGGCGGCATGGTTCCGCCGCTCGCCATCGCGCTCGGCACCACCTTCTTCAAAAATCGCTTCACCGCCAAGGAGCGTCAGACCACCATTACCAACTATATCATGGGGCTCTCCTTCATCACCGAGGGAGCTATCCCCTTCGCGGCTGCTGATCCGCTGCGGATCATCCCGCCCTGTGTGGTCGGCTCCGCCGTCGCAGGCGGGTTGTCGATGCTCTTCGGCTGCGGCTCCCGCGCGCCTCACGGCGGCATCTTCGTTCTTCCGATTATCGAGAACTGGCCGATGTTCCTGGTCGCGCTCGCGGCGGGCTCGGTCGTCGCCATGGCGGGCATCGTTCTGCTGAAAAAGCCGCTCTCCGAGCGCACAAGATAATCGGTCCCATTTCTCTCATCCCCGCCGCAGCTACGGAAGCCGCTTACAGCGTCGGCGCAAGCCCCCCAGACCCCTTTTGGGCGGAGCGCTTGCGCCCGGCTTATCCGGTCTGTCCCAGCCGCAGGCCCGCGCCGTACGAACTTAAAAAATTTTATTTATGGGAAAAGGAGTATTTTTATGAAAGAGTTCAGTTATGTGATCACCGACCGCGAGGGAATTCACGCGCGTCCCGCAGGACTGCTGGTCAAGGAGGCGAATCGATTCGCCTCCTCCATCACGCTCGCAAAGGGAGACAAAACCGGAGACGCCAAGCGCATCTTTGCCGTGATGGGTCTCGCCGCCAAGAAGGGCGAGACGCTCACCGTCACCGTCGAGGGCTCCGACGAGGCGGAGGCCGCCGCCGCAATCGAATCCTTCCTCAAAGAGAATCTCTAAATTGGATGGGGACGGGACAGCTCCCCTCCCCGATTGAAAAGGAGGCGTTTTTGTGCTCACGCTCACCGGAAAAAGTGTTTTCAGCGGGGTCGCCATCGGCCCGATTCAGTTCTATAAACGGCCGGAAAACATCATCAAACGTTACCATATTGAAGATATTCCCGCAGAGAAAAAGCGCTTTGAGGACGCAAAAGCCACCGCGCTTCAGCAGCTTCATGAGCTCTACGAGCGCGCGCTCGGCGAGGTCGGGGAGGGGGGCGCTATGATCTTCGAAATCCACCAGATGATGCTCGAAGATCTCGATTACTGCGACTCCATCTGCAACATTATTGAATCACAAAAATTAAACGCTGAGTACGCCGTCGGAACCACCTCCGACAACTTCTCCGCTGTTTTCGCCGCGATGGACGATCCCTATATGCAGGGCCGCGCGGCTGACGTCCGCGATGTGTCTGAGCGGGTGCTGGGCATTCTCACCGGGGTCTCCGCCTCCACCGCCGGGCTCACGGCGCCCGCCATCATCGCCGCGGACGATCTCGCCCCGAGCGAGACGGTGCAGCTCGACAAGAGTAAGGTGCTGGGATTTATCACCCGGCGCGGCTCCGCCAGCTCACATACCGCTATCCTCGCGCGCACCATGGGCATCCCCGCCGTGGTCAACGCCGGCGACGCGCTCGACGAGAGCTTCGACGGACACACCGCCATCATCGACGGATTTTCCGGCACCGTTTACATCGACCCTGATCCGGAGACCGAGCGGCTGCTCCGCGAGAAGAAGCGGCAGGACGAGGAACGCCGCGCGCTGCTTCTGGAGCTCCGCGGCGAGGAAAACATCACCCTGGACGGCCGGCGTATCCAGGTCTATGCCAACATCGGCAGTCCCGCCGATGTTGGCGCAGTGCTCCAAAACGACGCGGGCGGCATCGGCCTCTTCCGCAGCGAATTTCTCTATCTCGAAAGCGACAACTTTCCCTCAGAGGAGCAACAGTTCGCAGCCTACAGGCGGGTCGCCGAGACGATGGCAGGAAAAAAAGTCATCATCCGCACGCTTGACATCGGCGCTGATAAAAAAGCCGACTATTTTGGTCTCGAGCCGGAGGACAATCCCGCGCTCGGCTATCGGGCGATTCGTATCTGTCTCACCCGGCCCGAGATCTTTAAAACTCAGTTGCGCGCCATCTGCCGCGCCTCCGCCTTCGGCAAGCTCGCAGTCATGTTTCCGATGATCGCCTCTCTCTCCGAGCTGCAACAGAGCAAGGCCATTCTCGCTGAAGTGCAGGAGGAGCTGCGCTCCGAGGGTCTCCCCTTCGATCCGTCGCTCGAAACCGGCATCATGATCGAGACTCCGGCCGCCGCGCTCATCAGCGAACAGCTCGCCAAGGAGGCCGATTTCTTCAGTGTCGGCACCAACGATCTGACTCAGTACACCCTCGCCTGCGACCGGCAGAACCAGAAACTCGAGCCCTTTCTCGACCCCCATCACCCCGCCATTCTGCGGCTGATCAAACTCGCCGCCGATAACGCGCACCGCGAGGGCAAGTGGATCGGTATCTGCGGCGAGCTGGGCGCCGACCCTGCGCTCACCGAGCTCTTTCTCGCCATGGGAATCGACGAGCTCTCCGTCTCCCCGGCGATGGTGCTTCCGCTACGTAAGCGTATCCGCTCTGCCGATCTGCACAAGCTCTCTCCGGAGCTGCTCGCCCCTTATCAGCTGTAGGCGCAGACCGTTTCTCCGCAGTCAGAAACTGGATTTTCAAAGCACGGATGTCAACAGGGTGCAGTAGAAAGGCAAAAGAGAGCAGCCCTGCGGCGCCGTCCCACTCCAAACCCATGCGAGGTCCGGACGTATTGCCATACATTTTTCTCCTTCTTAAAAAAGAACTCCCCGGGGACGCCGCCCCGGGGAGTTTCTTATATCTGTTCTTTTTATCGTCATCTTTCATGTGAGGGCGTCTCAGCCGGGAATTTTCTTTCTCTATGCGTCTTTTTCGGTGCCGTCCGGATTGAAGAGCGGAAGGTGCTCAAGATAGCGGATATCGTCCCGATATTTCGCATCGCCCTCCGCCAGAATCGCCATTCGGCCGACCACCTCGCCGCCTGACTGCTTCACAAGCTTCTCCACCGCGCGCAGGCTCTCCCCGGTGCTGATCACATCGTCGATGATCAGCACCCGCTTGCCCCGCATCCGCTCCACATCCTCGCTGTCGATAAAGAGGGTCTGCTTCTTCGCAGTGGTGATCGAGTTGACCTCGGTCGAGACCACATTTTTCATATAGAGCTTCGGCGCCTTGCGCGCGATCAGGTAGTTGTTCTCCCCCGACTGCCGCGCCATCTCATAGACCAGCGGAATTCCCTTTGACTCCGCTGTAATCATCACATCGTGCTCCGGCGCGATCTTCAAAAGCTCGCGGGCGGAAGCCACCGTCAGCTCCACGTCCCCGAAGATGACAAACGCCGCAATATAGAGCTCGTCCGACACCCTGCAGAGCGGAAGCTCCCGCGTCACCCCCGCCACCGTCAACTCATAACTCTCTCTCATACTACCGCCTCCAGCTGTATTTTCTATTTCCATCATATCATAAAACAACGCCCACGCCAACGAAAAAAGCGGGGGCCCTCAGAAGGGCCCCCGCCGGGCTGTACACATTTAGATCACCAGTGTGATAATCCGCACCACAAACAGCGCAAACACCACCCACATAACCGGATGGATGTCCTTGATCTTGCCGCGGAGCACCTTCAGCACCACCCAGGTCAGCATACCAAACATGATGCCGTTGGCGATCGAGTAGGTAAACGGCATCATAATGATCGCGACAAAGCCACCGAGCACGTCCGCCATGTCGCCCTCAAACTTCATCTTAAGGACATTTGAGAGCATGAAAAGGCCGACCACAATCAGCGCAGGAGCAGTCGCAAAGCTCGGGATCACGCTGAAAATCGGCCAGAGGAAGATGGAGAGTACGAAGAGCGCCGCTGTTGTGAGCGCAGTGAGGCCTGTCCGGCCGCCGACCGCAACACCGGCCGAGCTCTCAACATAGCTCGTAACAGTCGAGGTACCGAGGCAGGCGCCCGCCACCGTACCGATCGCGTCCGCCATCAGCGCGCGGCCGACGCGGGGCAGTTTGCCCTCCTTGTCGAGCATGTTGCCCTTGCTCGCAACGCCGATCAACGTTCCAACCGTATCAAAGAGATCGACAAACAGGAACGCAAACACAATTACTGCAAAGTTGACCGCATTTTTCGCGATATAGCCGAAATCAAACTTGAACGCGTTGTCCGCCAGCGCCCCGAAGTTCGGCACGAAATCTGAAATTCCGGTGATATGCGGGATCAGCGAGAAACTGTTCACCCCGTCCGGCACATACCAGCCGATCAGCTCCGCGCCGATGCCGAGCACCCAGGTAATGAGAATGCCCCAGAGAATCGCGCCCTTCACATTGTAATACATCATCAGACCAATCACGATAAGTCCGACCAGCGCGAGCGCCACCGGAGCGCTGCCCACATCGCCCAGCGTCACCTTGGTGCTCGCCTCACCGATCGCAATTCCCGCGTTCTGCAGGCCGATAAAAGTGATGAACAGTCCGATACCCGCGGTGATGCCATACTTCAGATTCATCGGAATCTTGTTAACCAGCGTCTCGCGGAAGCGGAAAGCCGACAGCAGAATAAAGATGAAGCCCTCCACCAGAATTGCCGTCAGCGCGATCTGCCAGGCGTTGGGATTGTCCGCCATCTCACCGAGGCAGATGGTGTAGGCAAAATACGCGTTGAGTCCCATGCCGGACGCCAGTGCGATCGGATAGTTGGCGAGCAGCGCCATAATGACTGTCGCAATCGCACCCGAAAGCGCCGTCGCAAGGAAGACGCCGTTTGCGTTCATTCCGGTTGCTCCGAGCATGTTCGGGTTTACCGCCAGAATATACGCCATTGCAAGGAATGTCGTGATACCTGCGATAATTTCAGTCTTTACCGTAGTACCGTGCTCTTTGAGTTTAAAAAACTTTTCCAAGACTTACTACTCCCCTCTTTTCATTTTTCGGAATCTCTTAACGACTCCTTAACAGGGAGATCATACCATATTATTCACAATCTTACAACAATTTGTTCATATTTTATTCGAGCGCTCAAAAAATCTTCCTCTCCGTTCGCACAAAAACGAAAGCGGCCTACTACCAGCCGCTCTGAATCCCCTAAACTCTAAATTTTAACAGCGCCTACCGCTTTCTCTCTGAAGAGCTCCTTCTCTCACACCCGCCCCCCTTGAGGGCAGCAGCCTTCCTCAACAGCTCAAACGTCCTCCTCGCTGAGATCAAAGGTATCCCAACGCTCACCGCGTAAGTTTCGGTTGTCAGCGCAGACAAAACATCTCATATCCATCCACAAGTTTATACAATTCGAAGGAGTACCGCCTCCAAAAGAACATCAGAAAAATTAAGCTGGCTGCAATTCAGAAGGCACCGACTTGAAGTAGAAGTGCAAATTCTGTTCCTCTACATTATCCCAATCTCTATTCTCAGCTGTACTTATTTTATGATTCAAAGATAAAAAGACAGGAAGCGATCTCTGAAATCAGAAACCGCTTCCTGTACAAAATGGTCGGAGTGAGAGGATTTGAACCTCCGGCCTCTTGGTCCCGAACCAAGCGCTCTACCAAGCTGAGCCACACCCCGCTGTTCGCTACTTGTACTATTATAGAGACTCTATTGTTTTTTGTCAATAGAATTTTGAAAATTATTTCCCAACTTTTTTCAAAAAACACCTTGACTTTCCAAAGAAATATAGTATAATAAGAAAGTCGCTAATGCGAGATTGTGTAAAGGTAGCACGGCAGACTCTGACTCTGCTTGTGAGGGTTCGAATCCTTCTCTCGCAACCATATTAAAAAGTCTGTAATTCTTATTGTTAGAAGGATTACAGGCTTTTTTCTTATTTTTTAAGAACAAAGAAACAGACAGCGTATTTCTATCTGTCGAGATGTGCTGTGTGCCGAATGTGTGACATTTCTATATTTTAGTTTCTTGTTTAGTATTGTCATCGCTTTCCTTTTATATAAAGAGTTTCTCAACGCTTCACCAAAAAGGGGGCGTAAGCCCTGCTCCCGCTCCTTTTTCAGTTCTCAAACACCCCAGCGCGGTCGAGCATCACAAGGATGCGCAGCATCGCGTCGTCAAGCCCGAGCCCCTCATCCGTGCCGCGGAGATACCCCTTGTCCATCAGCTTCTGCACCGTGCCGCGCGCCCACTCCGGCATGTTCCCGTCCACATAGTTGTAGATCATCCGACTCACCGTCACCGCCTCGATGGCCGTCAGCCGCTCCTCGATCTTTGCAAGCGCGCCTCTCAGCTCCTCCGTCATCTCGTCTCCTCCTTCCACAATCCGCCCCTTTAGAGCCTCCCACTCCTCCGGGTGCTCCACATACCACAAGGGACACTTCTTCCCCGTCACATCGTAGTGCCGGATGATCTCCGTGATCCCGTACCGCCCCATCAGCTCCCGGCAGAGCCACACCACCTTTTCGAGCACCGCCTCCTCAATCCGCCCGCTCGCGTCCGGGTGACACATCTCAATCTGGATAAAACTCTCGTTGTGCGCCCTGTCGCTCGTCCCGTAGCTCTTCTCCTCCGGCGGGATAATCTCGATGATCTCCTCTTCGTCCACGATGTAGTGCACGCTCGTCTGCGTCCCCACATGGGCAAAGTAGCTCGCGTTCTGTCTCGCCGTCGTCCCGGGATTCCCGATGTAGTGCAGGATGATCCCCTTCGGCACAATCGCCGTCCCCGGCGCGTTCACCCGCCTCGGAATGTGCAGTCTCACAATCTCCATCTCACTCATCCTTCTTCCCGGCCTGCTTTACGATCTGGTTGACATACACCGTCGCCCCGGCGCAGAGAACCCCCTGCGTAATCCCG
>CAJFTX010000007.1 GCA_904420075.1 uncultured Clostridia bacterium
ACCTATCCGACACAATGGCCAAGTGTCGGATAGGAACGGCAAAATTTTTTGCACTTCTATTGCTTCTTTATCACACATAAGCAAAGTTCGCGGGTGTATAAGCGGCGGGGCGCCTGCGCCCTTTGGCCGCTTAGGCTGTTGAGAGCCGAGGCGATAGGCGGCAGACCGCCCGCAGAGACGGCGCCGGTCTGGCGGAGCCGTGGGCAAAAGGCGGGGACGGTGTGGCGGGAGAGTCCTGTTCGGGTGCGGAAGTTCAGCGCGTCCGGAGCGATCGCTCCGGACGCTTTTTTCGCTCAAATGAATAGGGATGCCGATCGGAGGGAACCACAAAATATAGTATGAGAGGTTGCGGAGCGCCGTCCGGCAGGATGGGCGGAGCTGACATGCGAAAAATCTCGCTCTAAACGCCGGAAATACAGATGGAGATTGAGAGGTAAAATCAGGAATCGGGGCGGATAGGGGCCGTTTTTGAGCTCCAAAAAATGGAAGATAAAAAATCTGAGAAAGATTTCCGCTTCTTGCAGACTTCCCCTTGACTTTGAACTTATGTGGTATTAAACTACCAATAGCCATACAAGATATAGTAACAAAGGGAACAACTACCGATAGATTTTTTGGAAAGGAATGGGCAGGTCAGATGATTCAGAGCGTAGTCAAACGGGACGGCCGGGTGGTGCTGTACGACGAGAGTAAGATAGCCTCGGCGATTTTAAAGGCGATGGAGGCCTCGGGCTGCGGCGACGCGACCGACGCGGCGAAGGTGGCAAATTCGGTGCAGTTTGAGCTGGAGCGGCCGCACGACGGGGTGCCGCCGCAGATCGAGCGGGTACAAGATATTGTGGAGCAGGAGCTGATGCGGCTCGGCTACGAGGCGGCGGCGAAGGCGTATATCCTCTACCGCGCGAACCGCACCCGCATCCGCGAGGCGAACACTAGCCTGATGAAGACGATCGACGAGATCACCAACGCCGACGCGATTGACAGCGACATGAAGCGGGACAACGCCAACATCGACGGAGACACCGCGATGGGCAGCATGCTCCAGATCGGCACCGCGGGCGCCAAGGCGTACAACGAGGCGTATCTGCTGACGCCGGAGCAGGCGCGCGCCCACCGCGAGGGCGATATCCACATCCACGACTTCGACTTCTACTCGCTGACGACGACCTGCTGCCAGATCGATATTTTGAAGCTGTTCAAAAACGGGTTCTCGACCGGGCACGGCTTTTTGCGCGAGCCGCAGAGCATCCAGAGCTATGCGGCGCTCGCGGCGATCGCGATCCAGTCCAACCAGAACGACCAGCACGGCGGGCAGAGCATTCCGAACTTTGACTACGGGATGGCCGAGGGGGTCGCGAAGACCTTTGTCAAGGCGTACACGAACAAGCTGCGCGAGTCGCTCGAGGATGTGCTCGACTTTAAAGACGAGGAGCGGGCGGTGGACGCGCTGATCGCGGAGGTGACCGAGGAGACGGGCGAGCGTCCGCGCATCCGCACGAATGCGGAGCGGTTTGATTCGGCGGTGGCGACGAGACTGGTCGCCCAGTTCGGCCTTGCGCCGGAGAAGGCGGAGCGGCTGGTCGCGGTGGCGAGACGGCGGGCGACCGAAAAGACCGACGGGGACACCTACCAGGCGATGGAGGGCTTTGTCCACAACCTGAACACGATGCACTCCCGCGCGGGGGCGCAGACCCCCTTCTCCTCGATCAACTACGGGACCGACACCTCCGAGGAGGGGCGCACCGTCATCCGCAACATCCTGATGGCGACCGACGCGGGGCTCGGCCACGGCGAGACCTGCATCTTCCCGATCCACATCTTCAAGGTCAAGGAGGGCGTGAACTACAACGAGGACGACCCGAACTACGACCTGTTCCGCCTCTCCTGCAAGGTGAGCGCGAAGCGGCTGTTCCCGAACTTTGTCTTTCTCGATTCGCCGTTCAACCTCCAGTACTACAGGCCCGGCCACCCGGAGACCGAGGTGGCGACGATGGGCTGCCGGACCCGGGTGATCGGCAACGTCTACGACCCGGAGCGGCAGATCGCCTACTCGCGCGGCAACCTCTCCTTCACCTCGATCAATCTGCCCCGGCTCGCGATTGAGAGCCACGGGGACGAGGCGCTCTTCTACAAGAAGCTCGACGAGATGATGGAGCTCGTGGCGCAGCAGCTGATGGACCGCTTTGAGATCCAGGCGAAGAAGCACGTCTACAACTACCCCTTCCTGATGGGGCAGGGGGTCTGGCTCGACTCGGATAAGCTCGGCCCCTGCGATGAGGTGCGCGAGGTCTTAAAGCACGGCACCCTCTCGATCGGGTATATCGGCCTTGCCGAGACGCTCACCGCCCTCTACGGTCACCACCACGGCGAGAGCGACGAGATGCAGAGAAAGGGGCTCGCGATCATCGGACACATGCGCGAGTTTACCGATAAGCGCTCGCAGGAGACGGGGATGAACTACACCCTGCTCGCGACCCCGGCGGAGGGGCTCTCCGGCCGCTTTATCCGGATGGACAAGAAGCGGTACGGCGAGATCAAAGGGGTGACCGACCGCGACTACTACACCAACAGCTTCCACATCCCGGTGTGGTACCCGATCTCGGCCTTTGAGAAGATCAAGAAGGAGGCGCCCTACCACGCGCTCTCCAACGCGGGACACATCAGCTATGTGGAGCTGGACGGCGACACCGCGAAGAACGTCGAGGCGTTTGAGCAGGTGATCCGCTGCATGCACGACGAGGGCATCGGCTACGGCAGCATCAACCACCCCGTGGACCGCGACCCGGCCTGCGGCTATGTCGGCGTGATCGACGACGTCTGTCCGCGCTGCGGCAGAAGAGAGGGCGAGCCCATCTCGGAGGAGCGGCTCGAGGAGCTGCGCCGGATGTATCCGGGAATCCCGCAGTTTCACGGACATGAGCACTAAATAAGGAGGACAACATGCAGAATTTGGGGAAAGATATGCGCTTTGAGCGGATTCGCCGGATCACGGGGTATCTCGTGGGGACGATGGACAAGTGGAACGACGCGAAGACCGCCGAGGAGCACGACCGTGTGAAACACGGCGTGAAGTGAGGCGTCTGCGGGCCGGGGAGACACTCCCCGGCCCTGCTTTTTTGCAGGGAGGAGCCGTGAAAGGGACGGAGGAAGGTAGCGGATGGGGGATGCGACGCGTGGGGCGGCCCGCGGCGGCGCGGAGACGGGCTCCCGGTGGGACGCTCCGGCGGAGCGCGGGGGACCGGCTTTCGAGAGAGGACATCTGAAAATTTTTGCCGGAAATGAGAATTTTTCCTAGAAAATTCAGAATCTCCCTTGACGTTTTTTTCGTGGTGTACTATACTAGAGATACACAATATGTAGTGATTTTTGGGGTAAAATAGAGAGTAGAACAGTAAAAGGAGAGAGAGCAATGAGCACACTTGGGAAAGATATCGGATTTGAGCGGATTCGCCGGATCACGGGGTATCTCGTGGGGACGATGGACAAGTGGAACGACGCCAAGCGCGCGGAGGAGCACGACCGTGTGAAACACGGGCTGGGCTGCTGCAATGATTAAGCTCGCGGGCATCGTGGAGGACAGCATTGTGGACGGGCCGGGTCTCCGGCTCGTCTTTTTCTGTCAGGGCTGTCCGCATCACTGTCCCGGGTGTCACAACGAGGACACCTGGGCCTTCGAGGGGGGGACCCCGATGGAGGAGGAGGCGCTCTTCGAGATCGCGAAGCGGAGTCCGCTTGTGAGAGGGGTGACCTTCTCGGGCGGGGAGCCGTTCGCGCAGGCGGAGGGGTTTGCGAAGCTTGCGGAGCTGCTCCGTGGCGCGGGATACGAGGTGGCGAGCTACAGCGGCTACACCTTTGAGGAGCTGCTGGCCGGGACGCCCGCGCAGCGGCGGCTGCTCGCGGCGCTCGACGTGCTGATCGACGGGCGGTATCTGGAGGCGGAGCGGAGTCTCTCGCTCGTCTACCGCGGCAGCGCGAACCAGCGGATTCTGGACGTGCAGAAGAGCCTCGCGGCGGGGCGCGCGGAGGAGCACGGGAGTCCGCGCTGGCGCGGGGAGTACGAGACCGGGCCGCGGAGCCGGTAGGGCGGAGACGTCTCCTCGCGGACAGACAGAGGCGCACCCGGATGGGGTGCGCCTCTTATTTGTACGGAACGGGCCGACGGGCGGTTGTGCGCCGCACGTAGAAGCTCCGGTGGGAGAGACCGAGACCGGTCGGCCTTGGCGGAGCTGAGCCCGGGCCTGAGCGGCGCGGCCGTGCGACTCCGGGAGGAGAAGCTGCGCTCTCTCCGAGGCGGGAGCCGCGCGGCGGATGGCTGCGGAAGCGGTTGCTGAAGGGGCGAGAGTCTGGGCGGGGACGGGAGCCGCAGGGGACCGGTGGCCGTCCCTCCGCCGGAGGGGAGGACCTGCCCGCCGAGGGGCTCCGGCGGACAGGGCGCGGTGCAAAAGTCCGGCGCAGGGCCGGAGCGGCTGTGCTGCGGGGCCGGCGGACGGGGATACGGGAGACAGGGCCCCCGGCGGAATTTCCGGAGCGGCGAGCGGCGACCCTCACGCGGAGGCGGGGTTGCCCGCTGCGGGGGAGCCTTTCAAGTCGCCCGGCCTCTTTTCGGTTTTGAGGAACACCTCTCTAAAAATACACATCCCCGGGGAATTTCCCGGGGATGTTGTGTTCTGTTTGGGCGGTTCGGGCGTTAGCTCCATTTGGCCGGACGGGAGGGGAGACCGTCGCTTTTCCGCTGCGGGGAGTGGGGGGACGGCTGCGCTCCCTCGATCAGGGCGAGCTTCTTGGCGCGGGGGAGCCGTTTGATCGCGGCCTCCCGGCGCAGCGCCTCCGAGCGGTCGGCGCACTCCTCGGTGTAGACGAGCTCGACCGGCAGGCGGGAGCGGGTGTATTTCGCGCCGGAGCCGCTCCGGTGGGCGCGCAGCCGCGCGGGGAGATCGTTGGTCCAGCCGGTGTAGAGACTGCCGTCGCCGCAGCGCAGCAGGTAGACAAAGCAGCGCTTCCCGGCGGGCGGCTGTTTTGCGCTCACTTCTCCGGCCTCGGCTCGACCGAGAGGGAGACCTCGCCGCAGTGCGGACAGACCGCCGCGCGGATACCGCCCGGCTTCGGCCGCCCGGGTTCCAGCTTGAGAGAGCCGTAGGTGTCGCTCCGGAGGAGATAGCCCTCCTCCATCGGGCGCTGGCACTGGTTGCAGAGTTTCATAGGATGCGCTCCTTTCTGTGCTTCGATCTTGGAAAAAGCGGGGCGCCGGTTTTGCGGCGCACGCCCCTGGAGGGACGCGATTTGCCCGCGTTCTGCCGCAAAATCAGGCCGCGCAGAGGGCGGGGGCCCCTGGATTTGCGGGTCTTGTGTTCTCCCGAAGGGGCGGGCGGCTCTTTGAGGTTATTGTATCACGGCGCGCGCCGCTTGGAAAGTATCTTGCTATTCCGGGCGGGAGATGATACAGTATAAAAGAGATTAGAAACGGAGGCAGAGGCGTGCAGGAGGAAAAGAGATTTGCGGTGCTCATCGACTCGGACAACGTGTCCCACCGCTATGTGAAGCATATCTTCGACGAGGTGTCGAACTACGGCAATGTGACCTATAAACGGATTTACGGGGACTGGACGGAGAGCGCCGGGGGCTGGAAAAATGTGCTGCTCGAGAACTCGATCACCCCGATGCAGCAGTACAGCTACACCACGGGGAAGAACGCCACCGACTCGGCGATGATTATCGACGCGATGGACATCCTCTACTCGGGCAATGTGGACGGGTTCTGCATCGTGTCGAGCGACAGCGACTTCACCCGGCTCGCGGTGCGGCTGCGGGAGTCGGGCATGACGGTGATCGGCATGGGCGAGCGCAAGACGCCGAAGCCGTTCAGCGTGGCGTGCAACGTCTTTAAGTATCTCGACGTGCTGGCGGAGGAGGAGAGCGCCGGCTCGGAGAGCACCGAGAACATGACCGATCTCGACACCATCCTGAACGCGGTGGTGAACATCGTCACCGAGAACGGCGACGAGGAGAAGGGACTCAGCATCGGCGAGGTGGGCACCCATCTTTTGAAGCGGTACCCCGACTTCGACGTGCGCAACTACGGCTACACCAAGCTCTCGAAGTTTTTGTCGTCGTTTGACTGTCTGGAACTCACGAAGACCCGGCACTCGGTCTATATCCAGCTGCGGGAGAGCCACAACGAGCTCGACGAGGTGGTCAGCGCCATCTTCGACTATCTCGACGGACGGGACGAGGCGGTCAACCTCGGCCAGCTCAACGAGTGGCTGATGGAGGAGTTCCCGCGGTTCAATGTGAAGAACTACGGCTTCAGCAAGTTTGTGAAGTTTGTCTCGAGTATCGAGGGGCTGCACATCCGCTGCACCGGCCGGAACGGGCAGATCAAGTATATTGAGATCGAATAGGAGCGCACAGCAAGAACTCCCCGGGGCGTCGCCCCGGGGAGTTCTTGCTGTGGTGTGTGCGGAGCGGGATTACGGCGCGCCCGCTGCCTTATGCAGCCGCATCCTGCGGGAGAGGCAGTCCTCCGCCTGCTCCATCTGGCGGGAGGTGAGCAGCTGGACGCGGTGTTTTTTGCCGGAGGCATCCCAGATGATCAGCTCAAAGCGAAAGGTGGAGTGGTAGTGGGGGCCCCTGTCGTTCGGATTCAGAGAGACGCCGGTGGAGAGCCTCTGAATCTGGTCGATGCGCATGGCGAAGAGCCCGCAGAGCAGCCACTGCTCACCGACGAGCAGCGAGCAGAAGCGCACCGCGGCGGGGGAGCGGAGATCTTCGCCGACCAGGGCGAACAGCTCTTCGCCCGAATACTCGCCCGCCGCGGCGGGGAGGGCGCTGCGGATCGATTTTGCGAGCCTTGACCGGGAGGGAAAGAGGAGGTAGTACATCCCCCAGAGGAGAGAGCCCGCGCAGAGCGCCGACAGGAGCACGGCCGGAGACAGCCCGAGTGGGCCGCGGATGGCGGCGCCCCGCGAGAAGAGCATCAGCAGCAGAAGAGGGATCAAAACGGCGCCGGTGAGAAAGCGTACGCCCAGCCGCCGGGCGGCGGCGCGGCACGGAGAGCTTGTTATGGGAAGGTTCCTTTCCGGAAAGTCTTTATCTCCGTGCTTCGAAGAAGAGGCAGAGAAAGACGGCGGGGCTGTGGAGGCCCGCCGAGCGCACCCGGTGCCGCAGGTGGGCGGGCAGGAGGAGCGGCTCCCCCGGGGTGAGGGCGAGCAGAGGGCCCTCCGGCGGGGCGGCGGGCCGGACGGGCGGCTGTGGGGGAAACGCCGCCCGTCCGAGCAGGGCGGTAAGCGGCGCTGTGAGCTCTGCGGGAGCGCCGGACGGGAGCTGGGCGCCCCGCTCAAATTCCAGGGTGCAGTCGCCGCGCAGCAGGAGGACGAGCTCGTCCTCCTGCTGGTCGTACCAGTGGGAGCCGTAGTGCCGGTTGGAGACGATGCGCTCCACCCGGAGCCCCGGCCGCTCGAGCAGCGTCTCGCACCGCTCGGCGCCCTCCGGGGGCAGCGGATCTGGGTGAAAGAGATTCATGGGGACCTCCTCTGTAAGAAGTTTGGCCGCGGGAGGGAGTGGCGCGGACGGAGGCGGCTGTGCTGAGGGGCCGCTCCGCCGGAGGACAGGCGTCGAAAAGAGGCGGACGCCCTCGGGGGATCAACCCCGAGGGCACCAGAGCGCGCACACTTTCGCGGAGGGCGGCAGCTTTCAGAGGCTGCGGGGCGGGCCTTTGGCCTACCGCCGCCGCTCGCGCAAGGCCGCGAAGAAGCGGCGCAGGATTCCGGCGCACTCCTCCTCGAGCAGTCCGCCCTCCACCTCCGGCCGGTGGTTGAAAGGGAGTTCTCGAAAGTCGCAGACCGAACCGTAGCACCCCGCCTTGGGATCGCGCGCGCCGTAGACCACCCGCCTGAGCCGGGCGTTTACGATTGCGCCTGCGCACATCGGGCAGGGCTCGAGCGTCACATAGAGCTCGCACTCGTGCAGCCGCCAGCCGCCGAGGGCGGCGCAGGCCGCGCCGATCGCCTCGATCTCGGCGTGGGCGAGGGCGCTCTTGCCGCGCTCCCGCCGGTTGCGTCCGCGGCCGACGATCTCCCCCTCCCGCACGACGCAGGCTCCGACCGGGACCTCCCCCTCTGCCGCCGCGAGCGCCGCCTCGCGCAGGCACTCGCGCATAATCTCCGCCGCCGTCACAGCGCCGTGAAGGTGTTCACTACGATGAGGAACACGCAGAGCACAAAGAAGGCGATGGCGACCGGAGAGGTGAGAAAGGCGCGCACCGCGCCCCAGTCGGTCAGATTGTAGCCGCCGGTGAAGAACTGGCGGTGCCGCAGCAGCGAGTAGACCAGCGCGGCGATGAAGAGCAGAAAGACGACCCCGGTCAGGATGCGCAGGAAGTCGGCGTAGACCGCGCTCGGCTGGGTCTGCATCACCGTGTTTGTGACAAAGCTCGAGAGGTTGACCAGCGCGTGGGCGCAGACGGTGATCCACACATTTTCAAACCGCATCACGACAAAGCCCGCCGCGAGTGAGAAGAAGAGCGCCTGCACCATCGAGGTGAGCGTCCCGTGCATCAGCGCGAACATCACCGAGGTGAGCGCCACCGAGAAGAGCGCGCCGAACCGGCGGGTGACCGACAGCGCGAGTCCGCGGATCAGAAACTCCTCGAACAGCGCGGGCACCAGCACGAGCGAGAGAAAGAACAGCACCATCGCGGGCGCGCTCTCGACCGGCGGGACGATAAACTCCGAATAGAACTTGATGCCGGCGAGATTTGCGAGCGTCTCCAAAAGGCTGCCGAGCCAGGAGCCGATAAATGCGAAGCCCGTGCAGAGAAAGACGGCCGCCGCCGCCGCGGGCAGCGGGGTGCGCTTGGAGGGGAAGACGTAGCGCGGCTTGACCTTGCTCACCGTGCCCGCGAGGTAGAGGGTGAGGCTGGTGGAGAAGATCACGCAGACCAGCAGCCGGAGCTGCTCAAACAGCTCCAGCCCGTCGAACAGCGCGGGCTGGAAGGCGAGCAGAACCCGCGAAAAGTCGAGCCCGTGCTCTCCCGAGAGGGCGACGATACTGATGAGATTGATCGAGAAGGTGAGCAGCAGGGAGAGCATCCGGAAGATCGCCATGTAGAAGATCATAAAGCCGAAGAGGAAGGCGGCGCACTGCCGCGGATTCTTGAGATCGACCCCGGGGCCGCCTCTGCTGCCGGCGAGTTTGAGTTCCATAGTATAACCTCACAAATTTCATGTCGGATCTGCCGCCCGGCGGGCGGCGGTCTATGGGGGTAGTATACCATCTTTTCCCGCCGGACGCAAAAATGAAAAACGGCGCTTCCGAGAGGGCGGTGTTTTGAAGGGGGGGCGGCCGCCCCGCTTTTTGGAGCACTGCGCCGGGCCGGAGCCGCGAGCCCCTCTTTTTAAAATGCGCGTATTGTGGATTTTCCCGCTTCGCGGAGGGAAGAAAGAAAAAATCGGAGCAGGTATTCCTACTCCGATTCTGGAGGGGCGGGGTAAAATCGGCCGTTTTCCGATCACAAAAAGCCGCCCGCCGGGCGGCCAAAACGGAGCCCGGCGAAGCGGCCGGCCTGGAGAGAAGGGACGGCGAAATGAGCGCGCTCCGACTTCTGTAAAAAAGTCGGAGCAGACGATATCACGTCTGCTCCGATTCTGGTGGAGACAGTAGGACTTGAACCTACGACCTCACGCATGTGAAGCGTGCGCTCTAACCAGCTGTGCTATGCCTCCGAATGCGCCCTCTCAAAAAGAGAACGCACTTAGTATA
>CAJFTX010000008.1 GCA_904420075.1 uncultured Clostridia bacterium
GCCGTGAAACTCGAACTCGTACTCGTTGTCGTCCCGCTTCTCCACTGGGAGCGTCCCCTGATACGCCCGGTTCGGCCGGTCGAGAAACTCGAAGAGGTGCTCGAGATGACCGACATAGACCGCATTGTCCACAAGGCCGAGGAGCAGCTTCCCGATCCCGTGACCCAGCCGCCCGAGCGCACCCACATACTGTACCACGCTCCCCACTCCGAACGCGCCGAAAAACGCCTTCAGTACCACAAAGAGGTAGATACAGCTCTGGCAGAGTCCTATGGCGAGTTCGCCCCCCGCCCCACAGGCGGACATCTGAAAAATCTGCCGTTTGTCCGAGCGCTCCCGCCGCGAGAGCTCCTCGAGCATTGTCTGCGCCGTGCAGTCCTGCCGGTAGATGCGCACATCCTTCGCCCGCTCCGGCGCGGTGCAGAGCGTCCAGCCGAAGAAGACGAACAACCTGTTGAGCGCCACCGACCGCTCGCACCACCGCTCAAAAATGGCGCTCTCCCTCCGGAATGCCTTCGCGTTTACCACCGCGCCCACAGTCAGAAGCAGGAGGACCGGCAACGCCCAGAGCGGCGAGCCGAGCACGCCGCCGCCCGAGAGGAAGAGCTGCGCCGAGAGCCCCGCGGCCGCGGCGATCCCCACCGCCCCCTCGATCAGCCCTGAGAGCGACCACACAAACTGCCCAAGTCCGTTTCCGAAGAGAAAGAGCGCCTCCTTCTCGGCCGTCCGGCGGCCCTGGACCGCCGCGTCCTCCAGGTCGGCGTAGTCCATCGAGAGCTGCTTGTCGGTGAACAGCTTGCCAAAACAGCACCACATCTGGTTCTCCCTCTCCCGGTAGAGCGATGAGACAAAGCCCAGAAGCGCTGAGAGCAGAAAATTGGCGGCCACCGCCGCGAGCGCAAAGCAGACCGCCCGGCGCAGCTCCCCAGCGGCGACTCCGCCCAGCACCTGCGCCGAGAGAAAGAGCTGCACGAGCGGCTGCAGCGCCGTGAGCAGCGCGCGCGCCACCGTCGCCCAGATGAGCCCCGGGCAGTAGCTGCGAATGGTCCGGGCCGCTCGCAGCGTGAGCCCCGCCCGCAGTTGCAGCGGCATTGCTCTCTTCACGCTCATCTCTTTTCCTCCTCTCCCGGGTGTTCCCGGTAGTACTCCGCCTGGGTCCGATAGAGTTCGCTGTAGCGCCCACCGCGGGTGAGAAGCTGCTCATGCGTCCCCTCCTCCAGCACCGCACCGTTTTCCACCAGCAGAATCCGGTTGCAGAAGCGGGTGCTCGCCAGCCGGTGCGAGATGAAGAGGCTGGTCTTGTCTCTGGCAATCTCGTGGTAGACTCTATAGAGCTCACTCTCCGAGATGGGGTCGAGCGCCGCAGTCGGCTCGTCCAGCACCAGCACCGGCGCGTCCTTATAGATCGCCCGCGCCAGCATCAGCTTCTGTGTCTCCCCGCCGGAAAGGCGCACACCTCCCTCGCGGATCGAGGGGTCCAGCGGCGTGTCCATCCCCTCAGGGAGGGCGCGCACCCGCTCCCACAGCCCCGCGAGCGCAAGGCAGCTCTGAACCCGCTCCCGGTCCGGCTCGTCCGCCGTCTCCGCCACCACCTGCGCCACTGTCAGCGGCAGCACGCTGAACTGCTGGAACACCGCGGAGAAGAGCGCGTAGTATTCCTCCCGGTTATACTCCCGAAGCGGCACCCCGTCGTAGAGGATCTCCCCCTCGGTCGGGTCGCACAGACCGCAGATCAGCTTGACAAGGGTGGTCTTACCCGCGCCGTTGAGGCCCACGACGCCGACGTGCGCCCCCGGCTCAAGGCGCAAGTTGAAACCGCTCAGCGTGTCATATGCGGCGCCGGGGTAGCGGTAGCTCACCCCCCGCAGCTCGATGGTTCGAGGCGCGTCGCGCAGCGCGGCGGTGGACAGACCGCCCTCCCGCCGGAACCGCTCCGGGAACTCAAGATAGCTGCGCAGGCGGTTGACCGAGACGCTGATCCGCCGCATCCCCGCGAGCGCCTCAAGCAGATTGCGCAGAAAAGCCGAGAAGCCGGCGACCGCCCCGAAGTAGAAGACAAATTCGGCGGCGCCCAGCTCCCCTCTCCAGGCGAGATAGAGGAGATATCCGTACACCACGCCCTCCCGCAGCAGCGTAAGCGCCGCGCTCCCGAGCGCGCTGCCAAACGCCGCCCGGAGGTATCTTCTGTACCATCCGGCGAGCTTCTCCATCGCGCGGGCGTAGACCATCTGGAGCCAGCGCTCCATCCGGTAGAGCCGGATCTCCTTGGCGAGCACCGGCTCCTCCGCCGCCGCATCCACATAGCCGAGCTCCCGGTTGTACTTCGCCCGCTCGCCCGCGTTGCGCGCGACAAAGGCCGACTCTCTGCCCGCAATCCAGTACCCGAGCGCACCGCTTCCCGCCAGCAGCGGCAGAAGCCATATCCCCAGCCGCCCCAGGATCACCGCATAGACAAAAAGACCCAAAAGTCCGGACAGAAAGCCGGTCCACATATAGTAGACGTTGCGCAGCTCCGACTCATTCTGGTTGCAGGCCCGGAAGCTCTCCTGCTGCAGGGTGCAGAAGAGCTCGTCCTCCTGGTTCTGATAGTCGGTACACAGCCCTTTCTCAGAGATCCGCCCCATATAGTAGCTGCCCATGAGCAGCTTATATTGGTAGAGATATTTCTCGCAGAGTTTCGCCCCGCCCATACAGAGCGCGAGCAGCACCGAGAATACGAGCGTCGCGCCCACCGGCGTCCAGACTGTCCCGCCTCCCTCAAGCGCAGCGAGCGCCGCCCGTGGCAGCAAGATCCCCACAAGCGGCGAGAGCACCGCGAGCAGCACCGACGCCGCGCACCAGCGGAGCAGCGCGGGCAGATACTCCCGCGTGCAGCGAAAGCAGTAGCGCATATTCGCAAAGGTGCTGTACCGCTTCAAGCGGCTCTCCGGCTCCTTCACAGGCATCCCCCCTCCCTCACAGGATAGCGCCGGCCGTTCCGCTGCGGTGAAATCCTGCACGAACGGCGCCCCCTCGCACACGAACGGTCAGAGCGGGAGCAGCACCTCGGTGGCGAACACCCCCTCCTCATTCTGCCGGTTGACATAGCCGCCGTATTTCTCCACAATCCGGTCGATCCGCACAAGCCCGAATCCGTGCGACGGCTCCCCTTTGGTCGAGAGATAGGTCCGCCCACTCCGGCGCACCTCCCCGCCCGACGAGTTGGAGACCGAGAGATAGAGCTGCCCTTTCAGCGCGCCGATATAGAGCCGGACAAATCGCCGCTCCCCCTCCGGCTGCCGGAGACAGGCCTCCATCGCGTTGTCGAGCAGATTGCCCATTACCGCGCAGAACTCCACCTCGGAGAGCTTCAGCTCCCGCGGCACTGTGGCCTTCGCGTTGATCTCGATCCCCTTGGAGCGCAGCAGCGACAGCTTGCTGTTTAGAATCGCGTCCACCATCACGTTCCCGGTCTTTAGTACAGTGTCCACCTCGCACAGCTCGCTGTTCAGCGCGGAGAGATAGTCCTCCAGTTTTTTGAGACAGGCGGGGTCCCCCGAGGCGCGCGCCTCCGCCGCGAGCGCCCGGATCGCCTGGATGTGGTTGTGGTAGTCGTGCCGCCAGCCCCGCATCGTGCGGTAGATCTGCTCCACCTCGCGGTACTGCCGCTCGAGCAGATCGCTCTGATAGGCCGCGATCCGCCGGTCCACAAGCCGGCCAAAAACACGCTCAAACAGTCCCATCGTCTTCCCCCCTGAAGTGCCGGATAAACGCCCGGTTCACCCGGTCGTAATTGCCTCGTGAGAGCGGCAGCCGCTCCCCCGTATCGAGCAAAAGCTCGCTGCGCCCGATCTGGCGGATATAGTCGAGGTTCACAAGATAGGAGCGGTGGCAGCGCACAAAGCCCTCCCCGAGCACCCCCTCCATCTCGGAGATCGAGCGGCGCAGCTCATACCGCCGCTCCGGCGTGCGCAGCTCCACCGCGTGCAAAAACGCCTCCACGCACACGATCTGCCCCACCGGCAGGCGCAGCGTTCCGCCCTCATACGGCAGCAGCACCGTCCGCTCTCTCCGGCGGAGCTCCGCCGCCGCCCGATCGAGCACCGCGTAAAGCTTCTCCTCCTCCACCGGTTTCAAAAGATAGTGCAGCGCCGCCACTTCATACCCCTCGAGCACAAAATCCGCAAACCCCGTCACAAAGACAAGCTGAAAGGTCCGGTCCTCCCGGCGCAGCCGCCGCGCGAGCTCCACGCCGCTCATCCCCTCCATCTGGATGTCCAGCAGCAGAATGTCGGGCGCCTCCTCCTCACAGGCAAAGAGCAGCTGCTCCGCGCTCCGGAAGAGAGAGACGGCGCAGCGCCTCCCCCTCAGCTCCGCCCAGCGCTCCACGATTCTCTTCAAATAGCCGCTCTCAGCCGGCTCGTCGTCACAGATGGCAATTTTCAGCATCTCTCTTCTCCTCTCTCCCCGGCGCCCGCGCAGCATTTCTCTGAGTTCTCCATTTCGACATTTACTTTGCGCGGCTTTTATCATACAATATGGGTGAAAAAGCGGGCGCGCGGGAGGGGCAACAGCTATGGATATTTTTGATGTCATCGGCCCGGTGATGATCGGACCGTCCAGCAGCCACACGGCGGGCGCAGTGCGCATCGGGCGGGTGGCCCGCGAGATCCTGGGCCGTCCGGCGGTGCGCGCCGAGATCGGCCTCTGCGGCAGTTTCGCCC
Organism: uncultured Clostridia bacterium; assembly: GCA_904420075.1. Taxonomy (GTDB): domain Bacteria; phylum Bacillota; class Clostridia; order Oscillospirales; family Feifaniaceae; genus CAJFTX01. The sequence continues at coordinate 4,704 of CAJFTX010000008.1, forward strand.
GGACCTTCCGGGGCCACGGCACAGACCGGGCTCTGGTGGCGGGCATCCTGGGTCTTGCTCCGGACGACGCACGCGTCCGCGACAGCCTACAGCTCGCGGACTCGCTCGGGCTTACATACGCCTTCCACGAGGAGCACTTGCAGAGCGCCCATCCCAACACGGCGCTGCTGCGCCTGTGGGGCGAGGACAACGTCCGGTGCGAGGTGCAGGGCGCCTCGGTCGGCGGAGGCAATATCCTCATCAGCCGGATCAACGGCATGGAAACGCAGGTCACCGGCCAGCAGGAGACGCTCATCGTGCTGCACCGGGACGAGCCGGGGATGATCGCTGCGGTCACCGGGCGGGTGGCGGATTCCGGTCTCAACATCGGCAACTTCCGGCTGAGCCGCCCCAAAAAGGGCGCGCAGGCCGTGATGACGCTGGAGACCGACCTTGCGGTGCCCGCCCCTCTGCTGGACGAGTTGCGCGGTCTGCCGGGAATTACGCGGGTGGTCCCCATTCCCGCCAACAGAAGTGTTTGAGGAGGTAGCGATGTTGGACTACGATTCGATTGGTGAGCTCGCCCGCCGGGCGGCCTCAGAGGCGGTCACCATCGGCCGGCTGGTTCTGGCCGACCAGGCGGAACAGCTGGATCTGCCGCAGGACGCTCTGCTGCGCCGAATGCACCGGAATCTGGATGTGATGCGCGCCGCCGCACGCGACGGCGCGCAGAAAGAACTCCGCTCCACCAGCGGACTCACCGGAGGGGACGGCTGGCGCATGGAGCAGTACGCCGCCTCCGGACGGGCCCTGTGCGGTCCGCTCGGCGGCCGCGCCATCGCGATCGCCGTCGCCGTGGCCGAGTGCAACGCGGCCATGGGCCGCATCGTGGCCGCCCCGACGGCGGGCAGCTGCGGCATTCTGCCGGGGGCCTTGCTCTCCCTGCTCGAGGCAGGCCGCGTCACCGAGGAGCAGGCGGCGCTCGCCCTCTTCACGGCCGGAGCCGTGGGCATGGTCATCGCAAACAACGCCGGCGTCTCCGGCGCGGAGGGCGGCTGCCAGGCCGAGTGCGGCAGCGCAAGCGCCATGGCTGCGGCGGCGCTCGTCGAGCTGCAGGGCGGCACGCCCGAGATGGCGGCCCACGCGGCGGCGATCGCTCTAAAAAATCAGCTGGGGCTCGTGTGCGACCCGGTGGCGGGCCTCGTGGAGGTGCCCTGCATCAAGCGCAACGCGGGCGGCGTCGCAAACGCGTTTGCCGCCGCAGATTTGGCGCTCGCGGGCGTCCGCAGCGTCATCCCGGTGGACGAGGTTGTGGGCGCGATGCGGGAGGTCGGCGGCGCCATGCCCTGCGCTCTGCGCGAGACCGCCGAGGGGGGACTTGCCGCCACCCCCACCGGTGCAGCGCTCCGAGAGAAGCTGTTCGGCCGCGGGGACTGAGCCGCTTTGAAAAGCGGCTCAGTCGTTCGGACCGCACGGCCGAGGCGCGAAAGAAAAGCCGATCGGCGGCGCCCGTCTCCCACATCGTCGCTTCACTTCTCACAAGAGGGCATTTCCCAGGGCTGCCGCCCTTGGGAAATGCCCTCTCTGTGTTCCGCCGAAACGGCCGCGCCTTTTTCAGCAGCTCATAAGTCCTCTGATCGCCTCCGCCGGATCATCCGCGCCAAAGACGCTGCTCCCCGCGACCACAACCTCGGCTCCCGCCTCGCGCACCTGGCCCGCGTTCTGAAGGCCGATGCCGCCGTCCACCTCGAGCTCAAAGGAGAGTCCCATCTCCTCCCGCATTTCGCGCAGGATGCGCAGCTTGCGCAGCGAGTCCGGCATGAACGACTGGCCTCCGAAGCCCGGCTCCACACTCATCACAAGCACCAGGTCACAGAGCGGCAGATATTCGCGGATCTCCTCCGGCTCGGTCTTCGGCTTGATCGAGAGCCCAACCTTCACTCCGCTCTTTTTGATCTGTTCAAGCGTCCCGCGCAGGTCATCTGTCGCCTCCGCATGAACGGTGATGATGTCCGCTCCCGCCTTCACAAAATCGTTGAGATACCGCTTCGGTTCGACGATCATCAGATGGACGTCAAAGACCATCTTTGAGTGCGGTCGGATGCACTTGATCACCGGCGCGGCAAAGGACATGTTCGGTACAAACTGCCCATCCATCACATCGATGTGCAGATACTCGGCGCCCGCCTTCTCCACCATCTCCACATCCCGTGCGAGATAGGCAAAATCCGCGGACAGAATCGACGGCGCAACTTTCAGCATAAGCCCCTCCAAAAAAACATATGATAGTTTTATTTTAGATGATTTTAGGTCCGAGGTCAACCGCGAAGACAAAACATAAAAAACAGGATGGAGTCAATCAAAAAAACCGGAGGGCATTCTATGACAGGGACCTCTCTGCTTCTCTCCGGGAAAGAGCGTATGACCGAGGTTTCTCGCCCGTAGGGCGCGATACACGGCGGCCCACGACCGGCCCAGAATCTCCCGGGGACAGTAGAGCAAAGTCCCCCGTATCCGTCCACACCGTCGCGCGGCGGTCTCACCCTGTTTCACTGTGCCGGAAGGACGAACCGTCGGGACAGGCGTTTGCGCGGCAGTGCCGCTGAGATACCGTAGCCGGCTCCCGGCCGCGCGGCGGAGTTCGAGCTGCTCCCAGTTGCGCTGAAATCAGCGCCGCTAAAAGGGCGGCCCTCCGTGGCGGCACATCTGTCAAAGCGAGGTCACCCGGGCGGACGCCCGGCGGATCTCGGGTGAAAACAGCCCTCACCAAACGCCGCGCCCGCACATAGGATAGAAGGAGAGGCGGGGGAACTCGCCGCTCTTTGAATAGATCGCCGCCGGGGAGCATACGCTCCCCGGCGGCATTTTCCGTCGCAGCGGGCTCCTCGTCAATCGCAACCGGCCGCTCCGCTGTGATACCGATTGCGGCCAAGACGGACGCCTCCAGATCTGATTTGCCCTTCGATGCACTCTGTCCCCAAAGCTGAGCGCATCGAAGGGCGCGCTATTTTATGAAAAAATCCGGCGGAGTCCAACCGTTCAAAAAAGAGAGAGCTCTCTCAGGAACAGCTCGCGCAGGAGATCGGCGCGTCCAGGCAGGCCGTCTCCAAGGGGGGGAGAGCGAGCAGAGCTCCCCCGGCCTAAGAAATCGTCGCCCTCAGCGCACCGTTTCACGCACCCGATTTCCCGCTCGGAGGCGCTGCGGCGGAGAAAAAGAGCGGGACCCGAATCTCACTGTGGGTAAAATTCTGTATCTCACACCCATCTTTTCCCTTGCGCTCGAACTTCTCAGCGCGTTTACAAACCGGTATGAAACGCAGAACACGGAGAGGGCGCCCGGCAGTCCTGTCCTTCAGGCGGTCGGAGTTCCGGCCCATTCCACCGGCGCCGGTCTTCCCCGTGCGCGCCGCATTTCTCATCAAACGGCCAAACCTCACGCTCTTTCTCCCGCTGCCGGCGGCCTCCCTGCTCTCTACCAGCTCGCTCCTCGCCGCGGCTGCCGATGCCGGTCTGAGCGCAGCCGTCTACCGCCCTCTGAAAGGGCGAACGTTCAGCCGATCTTCCGCTCCCGGAGCCGCATCTCAAGGCGCCGCACCGCCTCGGCGACCGCGCCCTCTTTGACGTCGCAGAGCACCCAGTCGCACACCTCCTTTACCGCGTAGGGCGCCGCGGCGACACAGGCGCCGATCCCCGCCTCACGCAGCATCTGAAGGTCGTTGTAGTAGTCCCCCACGGCGAGCACCCGCTCCATCGGGATGCCGAGGTGCGCCGCGAGCTGACGCAGACCCGCCGCCTTGTTGATCGAGGCGTCCAGCCCCTCGTAGTAGTGCGGCTCAGGGAACACAAAGTCAAACTGGTAGTGCGGCCGCTCCAGCACCCAGCGCTCCACCTCCAACAGCCGCTCGTGCGGCGCGAGCAGCATGATCTTCTGGTAGCCGGACGGCACCTCCTCCACCTCGCAGCGGACGGGGCGCAGGCGCTCCTTCCTGATATGCCGGTCGGTCGCCTCGGTCTCGTTTGTGAGGTAGACCTCCGCCCCCTTGAAGATCTCCATCCCCACATCGGGAAAATCGCGCTTCAACTCCGCCGCCATCCGCGCCGCGCTCTCCGGCATCTCGTTCGCCCAGAGCACCTCTTCCGTCTCAAAATCGTAGACGAGCGACCCGTTGCAGAGCACAAAGGGCGCATTGAAGCGCAGATGCTCGAGTTTTCCGCGCGCGCCCGGCAGCGAGCGGCCCGTCGCGAGGGCAAATCTCCCGCCCTCCGCCATAAAGTAGTCCACCGCCTCCAAATTCTGCGGAGGGATCACCTGCTCATAGTCGGCAAAGGTGCCGTCAAAATCGGAGACAAACAGATATCCATCAAAAATTCCCATCGAGTCCTCCCTCTCCCCGGTCTCCCGAAAATTACACCGCTATTATAACACAAATCCCAACACCCCGGCGGAACGGGAGCGGCCGGAGCGCTCGGAGGCATTCTCCGGGACGGGTGAAGCAAGCACCCCCTCCGCCCGGCCGTCTCCAGGTCGTCCCACCCGACCGTCAGAGCGGAAAAGCGGAGTCGCTCCCGCCGCCGTACCCGAAGCAGCCGGAGCCTCCGTCCATCCTCCCCTCTGCGGGGGCGCAGAGACGCCGCAAAGCGGACAAATCTCCCCGTCACTCGGCGCGCTCTGATTTCGCTCCTATTATAGCACAGGGCGGGAGGGACTTTTCCACCGGAAAAAGTCCCTCCCGCCCCGCTCTTTTTGGCAAAATAGATCACTTACTTCAAATACCGCTTCAGCGCCGTCCCGCTGAGAAGCAGCGCCGCCACTGTGTGAGTCACCAGTTCCACCCCCATGTAGCCGCCGTTGTAGAGCAGCGAGTAGAGAAATGCGCTCTGCCCCTCCGGCGCGTACACGCTCCAGATGGTGACGCCGGTGATGTAGTGGCAGACAAAGCGCAAAAAGATGCCGAGCACCACCCCCGCGACAAAGCCCCAGCGCTTCCCGCGGAAGAGCGCCGCCGCCGCAAGCACCGTGAAGGCGAGCAGATAGTCAAACAGCACCGCACAGACGGTCGCCTGCCAGGAGATGCCGGCGATGGCCGACGTCCCCAGAATCAGCTGAATCAGTCCGTCGGCAAAGCCCGCGAGCAGCCCCCATTTCAGTCCGTGCCGGTAGGCGAACACCAGAATCGGCAGCATCGAGAGCGCCGTGATACTCCCGCCGTACGGCATGTCCAGCAGTTTGATCATCGACAGCACCGTCGCCAGCGCGATCATCACGCCGCCCTCCACCAGTATGCTCAGTCTTCTCTTTTTTTCCATAGTCTCTCCCTTTCTTTTCGCGGCCCCCCAAACGCAAAATGCGCGCGGACAGAGCCCCTGTCCGCGCGTTCTTCTTTCCTACGCCGGCATTACCCGGATCAGGTGTAAGGGTTCGGCTCTCGCCGTCTCAGCCGGTCTCCCAGCACCCCGCTCTATTTTCTATTTTACTTAACCACATTCGACAAAAAATGTCAAGCGATTTCTCCACCGGCGCCGTCCGGATTTTTCAACAGTCCCCCACAGTTTTTGAAAAAGCCGCACAGCTTCGCTGCCGTGCGGCTTTTTTATTCTCTCCCGAGCGGGGACTGAGGCGACCGCCACCCCGTAGTCCTCGACGGCTCGGCCGGCGCTCTCGCTCCGGCCGATATCCTCCCAGTCCGCTGCTCCGGACTCTACAGACAAGCCGCTCCTGCGACCGGCGCCCGCGGCTCACTGCTCTGATCTCCCCGGAGATGCCGCACCCGTCGTCCGGCCCGTATCTCCTCGCACCCGTTCATGCGAAAGATGTCAAAAGCTCACGGCGTGACCACGGCGGGGTAAAACAGCTCCGGGACTCCGCACCTCGAGCCCCTGTTTTGCAGCCCGTAGCCGCCCGCCCGGCGATCAGGCGAGATTCTAAGCCGCCTCATCCCAACAAAAGCCGCGCTCGACAGGTCAGAAGGTTCCGCTCTCAGTTTTGCCGCATCCGGCGCAGCTTCTCCAGATAGGCCGCAAAGTAGTCGGGCAGCGGCGCCTCAAAGTGCAGCTCCTCCCCCGTGACCGGGTGCTGAAAACCGAGCTTCGCCGCGTGGAGGCACTGCCCGACAAGCCCCGGCACCGGTTTTTTCGGGCCGTATACCGTATCCCCCGCAACCGGGTGGCCGACATAGGCCGCGTGCACCCGGATCTGGTGGGTCCGCCCGGTCGTGAGCCGCGCGCGCACATAGGCGTGCCCCGGCAGCTCCTCGAGCACCGCAAAGTGGGTCACCGCCGCCTTGGAATTCTTCTCGGTCACCGCCATCTTCTTGCGGTCGCGCACGCTCCGCCCGATCGGCGCGTCCACTGTGAACTCCGTCTCCCGCGGGTGCCCCAGCAGCACTGCGCGGTACTCCCGTTCGAAGTCGTGCACCTTGATCATCTCCGCGAGGCCCGTGTGCGCCCGGTCGCACTTCGCGACGGCCAGCAGGCCGCTCGTGTCCTTGTCGATCCGGTGAACGATGCCGGGGCGCAGCACCCCGCCGATCCCCGAGAGCCGCCCCCCGCAGTGGTGGAGCAGAGCGTTGACGAGCGTCCCCGTCTCATTCCCCGGCGCGGGGTGTACCACCATCCCCTTCGGCTTGTTTACGACCAGCAGCCACTCGTCCTCATACACGATCTCGACCGGAATATCCTCCGGCAGGGCCTCCGGCTCCCTCGCCTCCGGCAGGGTGATCGAAACTTCGTCCCCCGCGCGCAGCTTGTAGTTCTTCTCCCGGGGCACGCCGCAGACGAGCACCTGTCCCTCGGTGATCAGCTGCTGCGCCCGGCTGCGGGAGAGCCCCGTCTCCTCCGCGACATAGAGATCGAGCCGCTTCCCCGCCTCAGGCATGTTTTTTCCTCTCCCACACAAGAGCGGACACCCCCAGCAGAATCGCCCCGCAGACCACCAGCACATCCGCAAAGTTGAACACGGCGAAGTGGATCAGCCGCACGTCCACATAGTCCACCACAAAGCCGCGCGCCAACCGGTCGTAGAGATTGCCGATCCCCCCGGCGCAGATCAGCGAGAGCGAGACGCAGAGGAGCTTCCCGCGATCCTTGCCGAACAGAATCAAATAGAGCATCACGCAGATCGCCACCGCCGTCACCACCGCGATCAGCTCGGTGTGCCCCCGCAGCAGGCTGAACGCCGCCCCCGTGTTCTCCCGGTAGGTGAGATGCAGCACCCCCTCGATCAGCGGCACGCTCCCCACCGGCTGCAAAAAGGCGATCGCCAGCGTCTTCAGGGCCAGGTCGACAAGGACCAGTCCCACAATCAGCACAAGATAGAGCATATCTCTCTCCTCAAAGCGCCGCCGCCGGACTCTCGCCCGGCGGCATCAGTATTTTTCGTTTTCCCTCAGCGGCGTCCCGGCGCGCAAAAGCCGCATCGGCTTCTCCGCAGCCCGGGCACAGAGCCGAAACCCGCCGCAGCGCAGGCCGGGACATCTGTCACATCATCCCCTGTCACGCCGGACGCCGCAAAGCGCCCCCGGCAGGCCGGCTGCGCCGGGCATGCCGCCCGCAGGACGCGTGGCTCTCGCTCTGAGCTCCTACCGGCCGCTCACGACCTCCGCGCAGCGCGCGCAGAGCTCCGGATGCGCACCGTCGCTCCCGACGTCGCCGGTGTGCCGCCAGCAGCGGGGGCACTTCTCCTCCCCGCTCATCGTCACCCGGACGGTGACGCCCGGGAAGTTCTCCCCTGCGACGCCCTCTCCGGCGCCCTCCACCGCCTCCACAGAGGAGACGATAAACAGCTCGGCGAGATTTGCGTCTCTGATCTGCTGGAACGCCTTCCATCCCGCCTCGTCAAAGAAGAGGGTGAGCGCCGCGTCGGTCGACTTTTTGACCTCTTTGGCCGCTCTGGACTGCTCCAGCGCCTTGTTGACGTCGCCGCGCAGCGCGAGCAGCTTCTCCCACCGGGCGCTCTCCTCCTCCGAGAGGGCGAGCGTCTCGTCCGCCTGCGGCATCTCGTTTAGCAGCACGCTCAGGGTGTCGTCCCCCGCGAGGTGAGGCATCGCGGCCCAGATCTCCTCCGAGGTGAAGGCGAGGATCGGCGCGATCAGCTTTACGAGCGCGTCCAGAATCTGGTAGATGGTCGACTGCGCCATCCGCCGGTCCGCCTCCGCGCCGCAGTAGAGCCGGTCCTTGATAATATCGAGATAGAAGTTCGACATGTCCACCACGCAGAAGTTGTAGAGGCTGCGGTAGACGGTGTGGAACTCGTAGTTGTCATACGCCTCGCGGCATTTGGCGACAAGCCCGTTCATGCTCGCGAGCGCCCACCGGTCGAGCTCGGTGCGCTCCTTTTCCGGCACCATGTCGGTGTTCGGGTCGAACCCGTCGAGATTGCCGAGGATATAGCGGGCGGTGTTGCGCACCTTGAGATAGGTGTCGGACAGCTGCTTTAGGATCGACTTCGAGAGCCGCATGTCCTGGGTGTACTCCGCGGAGGAGACCCAGAGCCGGAAGATGTCCGCGCCGTACTCCTTGATGGTGTCCTGCGGGCTGATGGCGTTGCCGAGGCTCTTGTGCATCACCTTGCCCTCGCCGTCCACCGTCCAGCCGTGGGTGACGATCTCCCGATAGGGCGCCACATCGTTACAGGCGATCGAGGTCAGCATCGACGACTGGAACCAGCCGCGGTACTGGTCGCCCCCCTCCAGATAGAGATCGGCCGGATACCGGAGCTCGGGTCGCGCCTCGCAGACCGCCTTCCAGGTCGAACCGGAGTCGAACCACACGTCGAGGATGTCCTTCTCCTTGCGGAAGTGGGTGCAGCCGCACGCGCACTTCGCGCCCTCGGGCAGCAGCTCCTCCACTTCTCTCGCCCACCAGGCGTTCGAGCCCTCCTTCTCAAAGGCGGCCGCCACCTTTGCGATCGACTCCTCGGTGCAGTAGGGTTTGCCGCACTCCTCGCAGAAGAAGATCGGAATCGGCACACCCCAGGTGCGCTGACGGGAGATGCACCAGTCGGACCGCTCCTCGATCATCGAGATCATCCGCTCCTTGCCCCACTCGGGCTTCCAGCGGATTCCCTCGCAGGCCTTCACCGCCTCGTCCTTGATCGCGTCGACCGACGCGAACCACTGCTGGGTCGCCCGGAAGATGACCGGGTGCTTGCACCGCCAGCAGTGCGGATAGCTGTGCACGATGTCCTTCGAGGAGAGCAGCGCGCCGCTCTTTTTGAGGTCCTCAAAGATGACCGGGTGCGCCTTCTGGACGTGCAGCCCCTGATAGGGTCCCGCGTACTCGTTTAAGAATCCCTTGGCGTCCACCGACACCTCCATGGTGATGTCGGTCGGGATCTCTTTATATTTCTGGCAGACATAGAAGTCATCGAGGCCGAAGGACGGCGCGGTGTGGACGCAGCCGGAGCCCGCCTCCAGTGTGACATGATCGCCGAGAATCAGAAGCGAATCCCGGTCCATAAACGGGTGATAGGCGGTCATATACTCAAACTCGCTGCCGAGTAAGGTGCCCACCGTCTCATATTCCGAGATCCCGCTCTCCTCCATCACGCTCTTCACAAGCTCGGTCGCCATGATGAGGATGTCGCCCCCCGCGACCTTCACAAGCGAGTACTCAAGCCCCGGGTTGAGACAGATCGCCATATTCCCGGGCAGGGTCCAGGTGGTGGTGGTCCAGATGACAAAGTACATCCGCCCGGTGTCGCCGAACTGCCCGAGCTTGCCCTTATCGTCGTGGAGCTTGAACTTGACAAAGATGGTGGTGACCGGATCGTCCGCGTACTCCACCTCCGCCTCCGCGAGCGCCGTCTCGCAGGTCGGGCACCAGTAGGTCGGCTTCAGGCCCTGGTAGATGAGCCCCCGCTGCGCCATCGCGCCGAACACCTTCACCTGGCTCGCCTCAAAGGCGGGGTCGAGGGTGATATAGGGGTGATCCCAGTCGCCGATGATCCCGAGCCGCTTGAAGTCCTCCCGCTGGCGATCCACCTGCTCCAGCGCAAACGTCCGGCACTTGTCCCGGAACTCGGGCACCGGCATCTCGTTTCGCTTGACTCCCTGCTTCTGAATGGCGGTCTCAATCGGCATGCCATGGGTGTCCCAGCCCGGGATATAGGGCGCCTGGTAGCCGGTCATGTTCCGGTGCCGGATAATGATATCCTTCAGCGTCTTGTTCATCGCGGTGCCGATGTGGATGTTGCCGTTGGCGTAGGGCGGGCCGTCGTGCAGAATATAGCGCGGCTTGTCCGCGTTCTTCTCCATCAGCTTCCCGTAAATATCCTTCTTCTGGAACTCCGCCAGCATGCCCGGCTCCCGCTGGGCGAGGGATGCCCGCATCGGAAAGTCCGTCTTGGGCAGATGGATGGTCTTGTTGTAATCCTCAGACATCGTTTTCAAACTCCTTATACTCTCTATCCTTCCAAAAGGGCACAGCCCTCTCTAGTCCTCTTCACGGCGCCGGCCGAAGATGCTGCGGCGCTTACCGCGGGGCCTCTCCTCCTCGGAGAGATCGTAGCCCGGGCCGAAGCGCAGCTCCTCGCCGGAGGCGAGCTCCTCGTCCTCCTCGCCCACGACGCCTTTGCTCACAATCGGCTCCTCCGGCTGCCGCCGGAATTCCACCGTGTCGTCGCCTCCCGCGAGGAGATCGGGGATCTCCTTCTCCGCGACCGGCTCCGGCTTCCACTCCGGCTCGGGAACCTCCGCGGTCTCCGGAACTGTCTCCGCCGTCTCGCTCACCGGCTCCGCCGCCGTCTCCGGCGCCTCGGGCTCCTGCGGCCCCTCCGCCAGACGGACCGCGTCCTCCATCGTCTCCGGGTAGTCCGACTCGTCCTCAAAAGCGGGCAGATCCTTGATCTGCTCCAGATGTCTCCGGTAGGTCCCCATCAGCTGCTCGCGGAAGTCGCTGATCTCCCGGCGGAGCCGGTTGTACTCAAACCGCTGTGCGTCCACCGTATGCTTGCAGGCGGCGACAATCCGTTCGCTCTTCAGCTCCGCCTCGCGCAGCATCCGGTCGGCCTTCCGCTGCGCGTCCTTCGAGACCGAGTCCGCCATCTTCTGCGCATTCACAATCGCGCTCTTGAGCGACTCCTCGTCCTCGCGGTATCCCTCGATCTTCTCCAGCAGAAAATCGATCTTCTTCTGCAGCTCCGCGTTGTCGTTATAGAGCTTCTCATAGCTCTCGCCGACCTCGTCCAAAAAGTCGTCCACCTCGGTGATGTTATAGCCCTTGAGCGAGGTGCCAAAACAGTAGTCCTTCAGTTCCTTCGGAGTCATCATAAAGCTCTCTCCCCACTTTCCTCAAATATACTTCTCGTAGCGGATCACGACATTTCCCTTCTTTGTCCGGCCCGCGAGATCGCAGATGCGAAACTTTCCCACGCCGCGGATCGAGACGACGTCCCCCTCCGCAACCCGCGCGGACGGCTCCGCCTCCGCCGCATTCAAAAGGGCAAGCCCCCGCCCGATCAGCTCGGACGCCTTTCCCCGGGCTTTTCCCGCAAATTCCGACACGGCGCAGTCAAACCGCTCGGAGGCGATCACTCCGCAGCGCTCCTCCACCTGCGCCGTCCAGTCGATCTCCGGGAGGGACGGCAGCAGCTCCGCGCGCACGCCGTCCCCGCCGACCTTCGAGAGGTTCTCGCAGACGAAGGGCGCGACCGCAGCGCAGACAAAGAGGGTCGCCCCCGCCGAATCCACCAGAATATCGCCGAGCTTCTCCCGCTTGATCCCGAGCGACATCAGCGTCCCCAGATAGTCCCGGTGGGAGAGCTCCCGATACCCCCCGGCGGCGACACGCACCGCCCGGAGCGGATAGCTCCCCTCCGGCACCGGAAAGGGCGAGATACAGAGCATCACCCGCTCCGCCCGCGGGAATCCGCCGAAAAAGACGCCGTCCGGCCCCGCCGCCTCGCGCGCGACTTTCTGTCCGCGCAGATCGAGAAAGTCGGAAAAAGCAGGCCGCCCCCGCCGCTCGGCCTGCGCGCGCAGATCCGCAATCCGCGCCCGGAGCAGCTGCTCCTCTTTTACAGAATCCATGGGATTAAAATCATATAGAACAGCCTGCCGATCAGCTCCAGCGCGACAATCGCCGCCAGAAAGGAGAGGTCGATCGGACAGCTGCGCACAAACGCAAACCGGTTTAAAAGCCTGCGGAAGGGGTTGATCAGCGGCTCGGTCAGGCTGTAAACCGCCCGGTAGATCCCCGAGAGGGCGGGCGGCACCGGAATCCAGGAGAATACGGCCCGCACGAGCATCAGAAATTCAATGATGCGCAGAAGCAGGCTCACTATGGAATAGATCAGATATGCAACGTTTCCCATACGCTTAGAAGAACACGCCGCTGTTCTCCAGCTCGTCGATCAGGTCTCCCTCGATGTCCACATTGTAGGGCGTGATGATAAAGGTGGAGTTCGCCACCTTCTTGATCTGGCCGCCGTTCGCGTACGCGACGCCCGAGAGGAAGTCGACAAGCCGGCGGGAGATCTCCTTGTTGGTGGACTCCAGGTTCAAAACGACAGTGCGCCGCTCATTTAAGTGGTCGGCGATGTTCGCCGCGTCGTCAAAACGCTCGGGCTTGACGAGAATCACCTGCACCTGCGCGGTGGTGTGGATGTTGACCACCTTGTTTCCCCGCTTGTTGTCCGAGGACTGGTAGGCCGGCTCCGGCTTGCTGATCAGATCCGGCTCGTCCTCATAGTACTCGTCGTCCTCGCCGACGCCGATGAAATTCTTGAGCTTGTCGATAACGCCCATTTTTACGTACCTCCGTTACATTCAAGTATTTAGTCTCTGCTTCCAAAAATCGAACTGCCCACCCGGACGATATTTGCGCCGCAGGCGATCGCCTCGAGATAATCCCCGGACATTCCCATCGAGAGAAAGCGTATAGTAGTATTATCTAATGTTTTATTCTGCATGTCAACAAAAAGCTTCCGCGCCTCCTCGAAGTAGCGCGGCCCCTCCCCCGCCGGGGGCATCGCCATCAGCCCCGCGAGTTTCACGTGCGGCAGCGCCGCGATGTGCTCCGCGAGTCCCGGCACCTCCTCCGGAGCCGCTCCCGTCTTGGACGCCTCTCTTCCAATATTTACTTCAATCAGCACCTCGAGGGTGAGCCCCCGTTTCGCGCACTGCCGCTCGATCTCATCTGCGAGCGCCGCGCTGTCCACCGAGTGGATGAGGCTCACCTTATCGACGACATACTTGACTTTATTCTTTTGCAGGTGCCCGATCAGGTGGAATTCCGCCCGGTCTCCGAAGTGCTCCTTCTTGGCTACAAGCTCCTGCACATAGTTCTCACCGAAGCAGCGGGCGCCCGCCGCATAGGCCTCCTCCATCTGCTCCACTGTCTTAAACTTTGAGACCGGCAGCAGCAGCACCTCCCGCCCTTTGGCAGCGCGCGCGACCTCCGCCGCGATCCGTCTGTAGTTCTCCGCAATTCCCATCAGATCACCTTCCCGTCGTAGAGATTCTTGCCGTCGGTGACGACCTCATCATAGAGGAGCAGCCGCTTTGACCCCTCCTCCTTATAGCTCACAATATAGTAGTTATCCTTGGCAAAGAGGATTTCGACCGGCCGCCACTGAATGACGTTCCCGGTGCGGATAAAGACCCCCTGCTCCCCCTCGTCGTTGACCCGGACCGCCCGCTCCGGCACCTTGAGCCCGGAGTAGGTCCTCTTGATAATCTGCACGTTCGGGTTGCGGATGAGGTTCAGCTCCCGCACCTCGTAGGAGCTCTGGAGCGTCAGCACAAACTGTCCGTCCTGCTCGGCCGAGATGGCGCACACCGTCGCCGGAACCGCAACCCCCTCGGCAAACGGAAACTTCAGCGTGACCGAACTTCCGACCTCCAGTCCCGACAGCTCCGACTCGGTGACAAGCGCGCTCAAGTACCAGGTGAAATCGGGCAGAATTTTTCCGAGAATCCGGCTTCTGTCCTGCTGTGCGGGGTCGATCCGCGCGAGCCCCTTCAGGTCCTCGACCGTGAGGCTCTTCACCGTCTCCGGGGTGAGCACCGTCTCATATCCGTCGGTCGACTCCACAAAGTAGCCCGACTCGGGCGCCCGCTGAACGGTGACGCCGCCCGCGCTCTGCGCCTCGAGCTGCGTCTTTTCCGCCTCGAGCTGCGCGATCAGCTCCTCGAGCGTCCCCTCGTCTCCGGTGAGCAGCGCCTTGCGGCTGAGCAGCACCGCGAGCTCATCCTTCGCCGCGAGCACACTGCTGCCGCTTCCGAGGTCCGCCCCGATGCCGGCGGAGGTGATCGCCGCCGCGATCTGCTCCTCCAGCTGCGCGAGCTCCAGCGTCCCCGGGGTGAACTCCTCGGTCACCTCGCGCAGCCGCTTGATCCGCGTCTCGAGCGACTTGATCTCCCGGCTGACGTCCGCCTGCTCGTCGTTCTCATAGACGGTTGCGAGCGGGGCGTCCTTCGAGATGCGCTCATTCTGCTCGGCGGTCACCCCGTAGACGCCGTCCGTCTCCTTCTCGACAATCAGCTCCCGGCGGGTGATATACCCGCTTGTGGTGATGTCCGCCGTCGCGGTATAGAGACTGACGATCTCGGTCTTGACCCCCGGCATTGCGAACAGATAGACCTGGTAGCCGAGGTAGGCGATCACCGCCGCCGCGAGCACACCGAAAAAGATTTTAGAAAGGCTTGTTTTCATCTCATTTTATCCTCAACCCGCTCGAGCGCCGCGGCCGCAATCTGTTCCGCCGTCAGCCCGTCGAGCTCCAAAAACGATATCCGCTCATCCCGTCGGAACCAGGTGAGCTGCCGCTTGGCGTACCGGCGCGAGTTCTGCTTGATCGCCGCCACCGCCGCCGCGAGAGTGCAGCGGCCCTCGAAGTGCTCCACAAGCTCCTTGTAGCCGATCGCGCGCATGCTCTGCGCGCCGCCGAGTCCGCGGCGCCAGAGCCTCTCCGCCTCCGCCACAAGCCCGCGCTCCACCATCCGGTCCACCCGGCGGTCGATCCGCTCGTAGAGGGTCGCCCGGTTGCGGAAGGTGAGCCCGATCATCCGCAGGTCGAAGGCAGGCGCCTCCGCCTTTGACCTGCGCTCCCACTCGGTCTTTGTAACCCCGGTGGTGAGATAGATCTCAAGCGCCCGCGTGAGCCGGAAGACGTCATTCGGGTGCAGTTTCTCCGCCGCCTCCGGGTCGATCTCGCGCAGCCGCGCAAGCAGCGCGCCGCCGCCCTTCTCCTCCGCCTCCCGGCGGAGCTGCTCGCGGACCTCGCTGTCGCCCTTAAACGCGCCGAAGCGCACCCCGTCGCAGAGGGAGGTGATATAGAGCCCCGTCCCTCCCGCGACGACCGGCTGCCGCCCGCGGGCCACGATCTCGTCAATCGCTCCGCGCGCCGCCGTCACATAGTCCGCCACCGAGAAGCTCTCCTCCGGCGGGACAAAGCCCAGCAGATGGTGCGGCACTCCGCCCATCTCCGTCTCGTCCGGCCGGGCGGTGCCGATCGTAAGCTCGCTATAGATTTGCATCGAATCGGCCGAGACCACCTCGCCCGAGAGCGCCCGGCAGAGCCGGACCGCAAGCTCGGTCTTTCCGGTCGCCGTCGGTCCACAGACCACAATCAGCTTTTGCAATAGATCACTGCCTTTTAAAGAGTCGTTCGAGCTCCGCTTTCGAGAAGCTCCGCAGCACCGGCCGCCCGTGCGGACAGTAGCGGATCCTGCTGTCCCCCAGCACCTGGCGGACAAGGTGCGCAAGGTCCTCCGGCGCATTTTTCTGTCCCTGCTTCATCGCCGCCTTGCAGGCGATCGAGTGCAGAATCTCATCGTAGCGCGCGGGCGAGAGATCCCGCCTGCCGTCGCGCAGGGCGTCTGCCACCTCGATGACGAGCGCCGGGATGTCCTCCTCTGTGAGGTCGGCGGGCACTCCGCGCACCAGTACCGAGCTGCCGCCGAAGTCCTCAATCTCAAATCCGAGCGAGCGATAGGCGGCGAGGTTCTCTGTGACAAGGGCGTGTTCCTCTCTCGCAAGGGTCACCGTCACCGGGAGCAGCAGCGTCTGACACTGGGCCGCCTCCCGCGCCGTGCGGATCTGCTCGAAGAGAATCCGCTCGTGCGCCGCGTGCTTGTCGATGAGGAACGCCTCCTCCCCGCACTCCACCACGAGATAGCAGCGGAAGAGCTCGCCCACCACCCGCAGCGGAGGCAGCGGCGCCTCCTCCGGGGACGCGGCAGGGGAACCGACGCCGGTCTCCTCCCGATCGCTCCCGTTCTCCGGGGCGGGCGGCGCTCCCCCCGGAGAGGGCGCCGTTGCAAGCGGACGCCCCTGCAGCGGCGCAGCCGGTGCGCCCTCTCCCGCCGGACGGGTCTCGCTCCGCAGAGCAGCTCCGCCCTCTTCGGATAGGGGCGGACGCAGATCGTCCGCTCCCCGACCGGGCCCCGCCTCCGGTGGCGCAGCCGTCCCCGCCGGGCGGACAACCGCTCCTCCCTGTGCGGGCGGGGATACACCGGCCACACGCTGCGCAGAGCCCCGTCCCCGCAGCGTATCGCTCTCGGATACAGGGCCCTCCGGCTGATCTCCGCCCTGCGAGAGCGGCTCGTCTCCGCCGGACACAGGTGCACATCCACCCGCAGCCGCCTCCGCCGGAATCACGACAAACCGGTCCGGTCCATAGCCCACCGCCGTCTGCCGCAGTCCCTCCGCCGGCTCCCGCGGCGGCTGGAATACGGTTTTCCGCCGCTCCGGGCGGTCGAGCCCGCCCTCGACGTCGATCTCCGCCCGGAGGGGCAGCTCGGTCTGCGCCAGCTCCTGCCGCTCCGCCCCCTGCACCTCGAAAGCGGCCCGCGTCACCCGGTCGGTCTCCGGCCGCAGCACCGAGAGCGCCGCGAAGTAGACCGCGTCGTAGACCGGCTTCTCCCTTGTGAACTTGACTTCCACCTTCGCCGGGTGTACATTGACATCCACCAGGTGGCAGTCGAGCTCAATATTGAGGACACAGACGGGGTAGCGCTCCACCATCACGAGATTGCGGTACGCCTCCTCGAGCGCCGAGGTGAACACCCGGCCCCGCACCGGCCGCCCGTTTAGGAAGAAGTGCTGAAGCCCCCGGTTCTTCCGCGAGGCCTCCGGTTTTCCCACGACGCCCGACACCTTCACCCCGTCCATCTCGTACGAGACGGGCAGACAGCCGCTCGCAATCTCCCGGCCGTAGATCTCGTAGATCACGCTCTCGAGCTTGCCGTCCCCGCGGGTCACAAGGTCCCGTCTGCCGTCTTTTAAATAGGTGATCGCGATCTCCGGGTGGGCGAGCGCCAGCTTGTCCACCACCTGGGAGATCGCCGCCGACTCGGTCACCTCTTTTTTGAGGAACTTCTGCCTGGCGGGGGTGTTGTAGAAGAGCTCGCGGGCGATCACCGTCGTCCCCTCCGGACAGCCCGCGGGGAAGGTGCCGCAGAAGGTGCTCCCCTCGATCTTCACAAGTGTTCCCTCGACGGTGCCCCGCTCTCTCGTCTCGAGCTCCACCCGGGCGACGGCGGCGAGCGCCGCGAGCGCCTCCCCCCGGAAGCCGAGCGTGGAGATGGCAAAGAGATCGTCCGCCGTGCGGATTTTGCTCGTCGCGTGGCGCAGAAAGGCGGTCTCCGCATCGGTCCTGCTCATCCCACAGCCGTTGTCGGTCACCCGCATGTAGCGCGTGCCGCCGCTCTTGATCTCGACGGTGATCCGGGTCGCCCCGGCGTCCACCGCGTTCTCAGTCAGCTCCTTGATGACCGACGCAGGCCGCTCCACAACCTCGCCCGCCGCAATCAGGTCCGCCGTCTCCGGCGGCAGCAGCCGAACTCTGTCCATCCTCTCACTCCTCTCTCAGCCAAAGTCAATCGCCGTACAGCGCCGGAACAAGTCCGGCTTTTATTTTCTCCCCTTTCGAGGTGAATTGTAACGTTCCAGCAGGCGCGCCCAGAGGTCGCGCCTCACACCTCTTTCGCCCGAGACGTCAGCTCATAGAGCTTCTGCATACACTCGAGCGGAGTCAGCGTGTCCACCGTGAGCGCCCGCAGCTCGGCTACGATCTCGCTCTCCGCCTCGCTTGCCGGCTCGCTTTCCGGCTCCGGCGGAAGTTCCCGCGGCGGTCGCTTCGGCTCCTCGCTCTCGAGCGCGCGGAGCACCTCCTTGGCCCGCTCCACCACCGGTTCCGGCATCCCGGCGAGCTTTGCCACCTCGATGCCGTAGCTGTCGTCCGCGCCGCCGCGCACGATCTTTCGCAGGAAGGTGATGTCGTCCCCCCGCTTTTTGACGGCGACGTTGTAGTTCTTCACACCGGGGAGCATCTGCTCCAGCGCGGTCAGCTCGTGGTAGTGGGTGGCAAAGAGGGTCTTGGCCTCGATCGTCTCCGCCACGTGCTCGATCACCGCCCGCGCGATGCTCATCCCGTCGAAGGTGGAGGTGCCGCGCCCGATCTCGTCGAAGATCAGGAGGCTCCGCCTCGTCGCGTGCTTGAGAATATAGGAGACCTCGCTCATCTCCACCATGAAGGTGGACTGGCCCGCCGCGAGGTCGTCCGACGCGCCGACCCTTGTGAAGAGCTTGTCGACGATGCCGATTCTCGCGTACTCCGCCGGGACGAAGCAGCCCATCTGGGCCATCAGCGTGATGGTCGCCACCTGACGCATATAGGTGCTCTTGCCCGCCATATTGGGGCCGGTGATCACCATCATCCGGTTCTCCCCGCAGTCGAGCAGCGTGTCGTTCGGCACAAAGAGGGTTCCTCCGAGGCTCTCCTCCACCACCGGGTGGCGGCCGCCCCGGATCTCCAGCCGCTCCTCAAAGCTCACCTCCGGGCAGATGTAGCCCCGGCTCGCCGCGACCGACGCAAAGCAGCAGAGCACGTCGAGCTCCGCCAGCGCCCGGCCGGTCTGCTGGATGCGGGGCAGCGCGTCCGCCACCTTCTGCCGGATCTCGCAGAAGAGCTCATACTCGAGCGCGCGCAGCCGCTCCCCCGCGGTGAGCACCTTGTGCTCGTAGTCCTTCAGCTCCTGGGTGATGTACCGCTCGGAATTTGTGAGCGTCTGCTTGCGGATGTAGTCCTCCGGCACCTTGTCGTAGTAGGACTTGGTCACCTCCAGATAGTACCCGAACACCTTGTTGAACGCCACTTTGAGCGTCTTGATGCCGGTGCGCTCCCGCTCCCTCGCTTCGAGCGCCGCGAGATAGCCCTTGCCGTCGCTCTCGAGCGAGCGCAGCTCGTCCACCTCGGCGCTGTATCCGTCGCGGATGACGCCGCCGTCCCGCACCGAGAAGGGGGGCTCGACGGCGATCCCCCGCTCGATGAGCTCCGTAAGATCCGCAAGCTCGTCGAGCGCACCGTGCAGCGCGCGCAGGTAGGCGCTCCCGCTCTTTGCGAGCAGCTCCTTGACCGCCGGGATCAGAAGGAAGGTCTGGCAGAGGGAGCGCAGGTCCCTGCCGCCCGCCGTACCGTAGACCACCTTGCTCATCAGCCGCTCGAGGTCGAACACCTCCTTTAAGTAGTCGTTTATCTCGTCGCGCACCATCGGGTGCTCTAAAAGCTCCGAGACCGCCTCCTGCCGCCGCTTGATCGCCGCGACGTTGCAGAGCGGCTGCTCCAGCCACTTGCGCAGCGTCCGGGAGCCCATCGCGGTTGAGGTCCGCTTGAGCACCGAGAGCAGCGAGCCGCGCAGGTTCTTCTCCCGCAGCGTCTCGCAGAGCTCGAGGTTCCGTCTGGTGTTCACGTCGATCTCCATGAACTGATCCTGGAGATAGAGCGAGAGCTCCTTGAAGTTCGGCAGCTCGCCGCACTGGGTCTTTTTAAAATAGGAGAGCAGCGCGCCCGCCGCGGTGGTCGCCCCGTCCATCTGGGCGAGGCCGCTCTTCTTGCAGTACTCCTCGCCGAACTGGCGGAAGAGCAGCCCCTCAAAGTCCCGCTCGCAGTCGGAGGCCTCGAAGTCGGTCAGCGCGCAGTGCAGCCGCTCCTTTAAAAAAGCGACAATATGCCTGTGCTTCTTCTGGTCGAAGAGGCACACCACCTCCGCAGGCGAATAGCGGCCGATCTCGTTTAGAATCCGCGACTCGTCCGCCCCCTCCACCCGGGTCACATAGAGCTCCCCCGTGGAGATATCCGCGAAGGCGAGCGCCGCGCGCTCCCCCTCGATATAGACCGCGGCGCAGTAGTTGTTCTTGCCGTCCTCGAGCATGTTGCCCTCGACCACCGCACCCGGAGTCACGATGCGCACGATGTCCCGCTTGACGAGCCCCTTCGCCTTCGCCGGGTCCTCCAGCTGCTCACAGATGGCCACCTTGTAGCCCTTCTGCACAAGCCGGGAGATATAGGCCTCGCAGCTGTGGTACGGCACGCCGCACATCGGCGCCCGCTCCTTCTGGCCGCAGTCCCTGCCGGTCAGCGTCAGCTCCAGTTCCTGCGACGCGAGCTTCGCGTCGTCGAAAAACATCTCATAAAAATCGCCCAGTCGATAGAAGATGATGCAGTCCTTATTTTTATTTTTGATGTCGATATACTGCTGCATCATCGGCGTGTAGTCAGCCATCTCTCACCCTCGCTTCTCTTCTTTCCAATCGGCCCTTTCCCGAAGGCCGCTCCTTCCTCAGTGGCAGCCGCTGCAGCCGGCGCACTTGTCGGGGGAGCAGGGCTCCTCACCGGTGACATAGAAGTTGATAATGCCGTTGACCTCCCGCATCAGCCGGTCGAGCTCGTTCTTCGCCGCCTGGAACTGCTGCATCGTCCCGTTCCCGACAATCTCCTGGTAGAAGGAGCGCATCGTCTCGTTGAGCGCGGCCATTTTCACCGCGTCCTTCTCCTCCTTCTGGTTCTCGGCGATCAGCTCGCCCTTGACCTTCTCGAAGTTGTCGAGCAATCCGACAAGCTCTCTGTCGTTCTCATAGGCCGCCTGCATCTGCATAAACGCCTCGTAGCGCGGGTCCTGCTGGATGGCGAGTCCCAACTCCTTTGCCTTCTCAATTACGTCCATCTTTTATTCCTCCCAATAGTATTGTTTTCGAATTTCGGTCTGTACTTCGATCAGCCGGGCAATCCGTTCCTTCTTCACCGACTCCTCCACCTGGCCCTCCATCGTCGCCGCGGGGGTGCCGCTGCGCTTCGAATAGATAAAGGTGAAGAGATTGAAGTAGCGCACCTCGCGCACGAGCGCGAGCGTCGCCTCGAAGTCCTCCTCCGTCTCGGTGGGGAAGCCCACGATGATGTCGCTCGTGAGCCGGATGTCCGGCATCCGCTCGCGCGCGTAGGCGATGAGCTGCTTGTAGCTCTCCGCCGTGTAGTGCCGGTTCATCTTTTTTAGGATGCGGTCGCTCCCCGACTGGACGGGGAGGTGGAGCTCCCGTGCGACGTGCCGGCTCTCGGCCATCGCGTCGATCACCTCGCGGGTGAGGTCCTTCGGGTGGCTGGTCATAAACTTGAGGGTAAAGTCCCCCGGCACCCCGTCGATCTCCCGCAGCAGGTCCGCAAAGCGGTAGTCCTCATACCGGTCCTTGCCGTAGGAGTTCACGTTCTGCCCGAGCAGCATGATCTCTCCGATCCCCGCGGCCGCGAGCGAGCGCACCTCCTCCAAAATCTTCTCCCTCTCGCGGGAGCGCTCCCTGCCCCTTGTGTAGGGGACGATGCAGTAGGTGCAGAAGTTGTTGCAGCCGTACATGATGGTGACAAAGGCGCGGTCCCCCCCGCTGCGCTTCACCGGCAGCCCCTCGGGGATGGCGGTCTCTCCATTTGTGACCTCCGCCCGGCGCTCCCCCTCGAGCGCCGAATAGAGCAGCTCCGGCAGCTTATAGAAGGTGTGAGTGCCGAAGACCACGCTCACGTGCCGGTACTTCTCCATGATCTCGCGCACCCTGTGCTCCTGCTGCATCATGCAGCCGCAGATGCCGATGACAAGCCCCGGCCGCTCCTCCTTCTCGTGCTTGAGCGCGCCGATATTGCCGAGCACCCGCAGCTCCGCGTGCTCCCGCACCGCGCAGGTATTAAAGAGAATGAAGTCCGCATCTTTTCTGCTCTCCGCCTCGTCGTAGCCGCAGAGCTCCAGCATCCCGCGCATCCGGTCGCTGTCCGCCACGTTCTGCTGGCAGCCGTAGGTCTCGATGAGGGCGCGCGGCCGCCGCTCCCCCCGCGCCACAAGCTCGTCCGCCCGGGCGGCGAGCAGCGCGGCGTAGTGCTCCATTTTTTCCAGTTCTTCGGCGGGAATGGCCGCCGGCAGTTTTTTCTCCATCTGACGCAAAAGTCCTCTCACTTACATTCACATTATCTTGTTATTTTACCAAAAAAAGCGGCGACGCGCAAGGGCGCACCCCCATTCTCCCGGAAGCTTTCTTGTGCGCTGCCCCACTTCGTAGTATCATGGACCTATCCGTCTCACTTGTTAAGGAGGAATTCCATGCGCCCCTGGTTCACAACAGACAGAATCGACCGAGATACCTATTGTATCAGCGAATACCGCCACTGGGAGGAGACCCACTGCTATCTTCTAAGCGGCGCCGAGCGCAGCCTGCTGATCGACACCGGCCTCGGCATCTGCGACATCGCAGATGTCGTCTCCGAGCTGACCGCTCTGCCGGTCACCGCCGTCGCCACACACATCCACTGGGACCACATCGGCGGCCACAAATTTTATCCCGACTTCTATGCGCACGCGGCCGAGCTGCCCTGGCTCCAGGGCGGCTTCCCGCAGACGATAGAGGAGATCAGAGGATATGTGACCGAGCGCTGCGACCTGCCCGAGGGGTACGATGTGGGGCAGTACACCTTTTTTCAAGGGACCCCCACCGCGGTGCTGCACGGCGGCGAGCGCATTGAGCTCGGCGGCAGGACGCTCGAGGTCCTCCACACGCCGGGGCACTCGCCGGGACACATCTGCTTCTGGGAGGCTGCGCGCGGCTATCTCTTCACGGGGGACCTGATCTACCGGGGCACGCTCACCGCCTGGTTCCCCTCCACCGACCCCGAGGCCTACCTCCGCTCGGCCGAACAGATCGCAATGCTCCCGGCCGAGCGCATCCTCCCCGCGCACCACTCGCTCGACATCCGGCCCGAGCTCGTTTTGCGGGTGCGCGACCAGCTCCGGCGGCTGAAAAAAAGCGGCTCGCTCCACCACGGCAGCGGCACCTTCGACTACGGGGACTGGGCGATCCAGCTGTAGGGTCTGTCCGCGGGAAAATCCGGATCACCGCCGCTCTTCCCCACAGTTTGCCCCCCTTTCGGGCCGCCGGGCGCACCATTTCATCTTCGCCTGCGCGGAGCACTCCGGAACCATTCCCAGCTCCCCCTGCCGCCATCCCGCAGAGGTGGACCTCTCCCGATACAGAAAAGACGTCCCGCGGTCCTAGGACCGCGGGACGTCTTTTTATCTCCCGAAGAGGGCGGCCGCCCGCCCCATATTCTCCACCACCGGCACCTCAAACGGGCAGCGCCGCTCACACGCGCGGCAGCCGACGCACTCGGAGGCGTGGTGCGGGAGCGCCGCGTAGTGCTCCCGCACCGTCTCCGGCACCTCGCCCTGCGCCCGGGCGAGATTGAAAAACTTGGTGACCGAGGCGACGTCGATCCCCTTCGGGCAGGGGGCGCAGTGCCCGCAGTACATGCAGTGCCCCTTCCAGCTGATCCTCGGCAGCGCCGCGAGCGCCGCGGCGTAGTCCCGCTCGCTCTCGGGGGCCGTCTCATAGGCGATGCTCGCCGCGAGCTCCTCCGGCGTCCGCGCGCCCGAGAGCACCGAGGCCACCCCCGGCCGGGTCAGCGCGTAGTGGATGCACTGCAGCGGGGTGAGCGCCCGCCCCGCGGGGGAGAGGCTCTCGCTCAAGAGGTCCCCGCCGCCGAACGCCTTCATCACCGTGATGCCCACCCCCTTGCGCTGGCAGCTCTCGTAGAGCGCCTGCCGCGCCGGGTCCATATTCACAAGCTCACGCGAATAGTTCTTCTCCGCCCAGAGGTCCTCCACATCCTCGCTTGCCGGCTGCAGATCGTAGCAGGGGTTGACGCTGAACATCAGCACCTCGATCATCCCGCTGTCCACCGCCGCCTGCGCGACCTCCGGGTTGTGGCTCGAGAGGCCGATGCAGCCGATCTTCCCCTCCCGCAGCAGCTCCCGCGCGTAGGCCATCACCGGCCCCGAAAGCACCTCCTCCCAGTCCGCCAGCGAGTCCACATAGTGGATCATCCCGATCTCCAGGCGCTCGGTCTCGAGCCGCCGCAGCTGGTCCTCAAAGCTCGCGCGCACCTTCTCGATCTCGCGGGTGCGCCTGTACTGCCCGTCCTCCCAGACGGTGCAGAGATGTCCCTGCAGCACAAACTTCTCCCGCCGGCCCCGCAGCGCCCGTCCGAGCGCGCTGCGCAGCTCGGGGTCGGGGGTGTAGAGGTCGATGCAGTTCACCCCCGCCGCCTCCATCTGGTCCACAAGCGCATTTACCTCTTCAAACGGCTTATTTGCAAAGCCCTCGCAGCCCATGCCGATCTCGCTCACTTTGAGCCCGGTTCTGCCCAGTGTCCGATATTCCATCTCTTCCTCCTTACTTCGCCGCCTCGTCGGTGCACCGCAGCGCGTTCAAGCTCCTCGGGTAGCCGAGATACGGCAGGCAGTGGGAGACCGCCGCGATGAGCGTCTCCCGGTCGTTCCCGGCGCACAGATTCCCCCGCGCGTGGCTCACAAGCTGCGGCTCACAGCCGCCCTGTCCCGCCAGAAAGAAAAAGGTGATAAGCTCCCGCTCCCGAGGCCCGAGGCCCGCGCGGGTGTAGTAATCGCCGAAGCAGTTGCCCGAAAGCCAGCGGTTGATGTGCCGCGTCTCGGCGGGTCCGCTCTCCGCGAAGCCGCGCATCCCCTCTCCAAAGAGCTCCACCTGGACGCGGTTCCCCGCCTCGACCCGGTCGCCCGAGACCCGGTCGCCCGCCGGGAGCGGCAGCGAGATCCCCGCGCGGCAGAACGCCTCGTCCATCGCCTTCAAAAAGGGGGCCGTCCGCCCGAGCCCGAGATAGGCCGCCGCCTGGTAGACCGTCTCGCGCACCTCCTCCGCCGTTAGCGGCTCCCCGAGCAGCTCCGGCAGCACCGCCGAAAACACGTCGAGCCCCTGGCAGCCGATCAGCGCCGCGAGTATCGCGAGCGCCCGCAGCCGCGCATCGAGCGGCATGCGTCGCACCTCCTCTTCAAAAAAGCGCTCCAGAATCGTCACAAACTCAGGATCGCTCCCCCGCACGGGGTCGAGCGCCCGCTCAAACTCCTCCATCTCTTCCGCCTCCTTGCCCTCTATTGTACCAGCGGCGCCGTGCGCTGTAAAATGCCTGTTTTCTCCCGGATGCCATGCCCAAAAGGTATAAAAAAGGCGCAGAGGAAACCCTCTGCGCCGGATGTAGAATCCTTACTTGTTGATGATGCAAGCCTTCACATTGTCCGCGACCTCGCTCGCGTCCGCCGAGACGGTCAGCACAAAATCGACCTCCGAATCCAGCTTCTCGAGCATCGACACAAACTCCGAAAGCCCCGCCTGGTCGTCCCCCGCCATGCGGAAGATCCCGTCGATGAAGATCTCCTTGATGTCGTAGTTCGCCGCGAGCATGCCCGCCACGAAGCTGTACACGCCCTGGTAGCCCGAGACGCCGTACGCCGAGATGTCCACAAGGCGCGCGCTGTGCTTGACGTCATAGGTCAGCTTCGTCCCCTTCTCGATGCAGACGACGTTGCCCGTCGCCGACTCGACCGCGCTATTGACCATATCTACAAGGATCTTTGTCTTACCCGTCCCTTTTTTCCCGATGATTACTTTGATCATGCTGCCATCCTCCTATTTGCTTATTTTGGAAGGTCTTTTGTTTATTATACTATACCCTCCCAAAAGATGCAAGGCGCGCGGAGAAAATCCCCGCGCGCTTTTTTATCAGGATGGCATTACGCCTGAGAGCACCTCGAAGAAGATCTCGACAAATCCCGCGCGGTCCACCCCCTCGGCTGTGACCACCGGGCTCTCGCCGATCGTCTCCCCCGCGCGGACATAGGTCACGGTGCCGACCGTCTGCCCCGGCTCCACCGGGGCGGTGACCGCCTCCGCAAGCGAGAGCTGGCACTCGATCTCCTGCTCGCCGCTCTTCTCCGCGAGCACCGAGAAAGCGCCGTCCTTCACGGTGAGCGCCACCTCCGGCACAACTCCGCGGCGCACCGGGAGCATCGGCAGCTCCGGCAGCTCGGGGCGCAGCAGCTGGTAGTTTGCATAGCCGTAGTCGAGCAGACGCGTCGCGTCCTGGAAGCGGTCCTTTGTCGTCGGCGCGCCGAGCACCACCGCGATCAGCGCCATCCCGTCCCGCTCGGCCGTCGCCGAGAGACAGTAGAGCGCGCTGTCGGTGCTGCCCGTTTTGAGTCCGGTGATGCCGTCGTAGGTCTTGATGAGTTTGTTGGTGTTGACAAGCTCGTTTGCCCCGTCGCGGAGACTGTCCATCCAGGTCAGCGAGAACTCGCGAATCTCCTCGTGCTTGATGAGCTCCCGGCTGATGAGCGCGATGTCCCGCGCGGTCATCACATGTCCCTCCGCGGGCAGCCCCGTGGGGTTTGCAAAGTTGGTCCCCGAGCAGCCGAGCTCCTTTGCCCGCTCGTTCATCCGCGCGACGAAGGCCTCCCCGCTGCCGGAGATATACTCGCCCATCGCAAAGGCCGCATCGTTTGCCGAGACGATGCAGATCGCCTTGACCATGTCGCGCACGCTCATCTGCTCGCCCGGCTCCAGCCAGATCTGCGAGCCGCCCATCGAGGCCGCCGTCTCGCTGGTCGGCACCATGTCGTCCCAGCCGATCTGTCCCGACTCGATCGCCTCCATGATGAGCAGCAGCGTCATAATCTTGGTCACGCTCGCGGGCTCGCGCGAGCTGTCCGCGTCCTTCTCATAGAGTACCTGTCCGGTCGACGCCTCCATCAGAATCGCGGCGGGCGCCGTCACCTCCGGTCCCGCAGGCGCCGCGGCCGCCGTCAGCGGCAGCGCGAGCACCCCTGCGAGCAGCAGAGCCACAAATCTCTTTGTCCGTTTGCCCATAAAAAGCCCCGTCCTTCCCTCTTATCATGTCCTATTCTTATGAGATGGGACGGGAAAATATTCAACCCAACACGGAAGATTCTCCTCTGTAAAAAAAGACCGCTTTATCGGCGATCTTTTTCCCTCATTTGTGATATTTTCCCCCGGCCTCGATGTTGCAGGCGCGGTAGAGCTGTTCGAGCAACACCACCCGCATCAGCTGGTGCGGGAAGGTCATCTCCGAGAAGGAGAGTCTAAGGTCCGCCCGGCGCTTCACCGCGTCCGAAAGGCCGTGCGACCCGCCGATGACAAAGACAAGCTCCGACCGGCCGGAGGCGGTCACCTCCGCGAGCTTCTCTGAAAACTCGACGCTCCCCATCTGCCGCCCTTCGACGCAGAGGGCCGTCACATAGGCGCGCGGACCGATCTTCTGCAAAATCCGCCCGCCCTCCTCCTCGAGGGCGCGGGCGATCTCCGCTCCGCTCTCCCCCCGGAGGCGGGCCTCCGCGATCTCAAGAATTTCAAGCTTTGCATAGGCCGAGAGCCGCTTCTGATATTCCGCCGCGGCCTCGCGGAAGAACTTCTCCTTGAGTCCGCCGACCGCAATCACCGTCAGCCTCATAGCACAAACCCCCGACTCGCGCAGTCCCTCGGGGCGACGTCCACCGTCGCCTCCCCCGCCGAGACGCCCAGCCGCGTGAGCGCGTCGCAGGTGCACTGGATCGCCCGCTCCGGCCGATTGTTCTCCCGCGAGAGGTGGCCGAGCAGAAAGTGCCGGGTCCCACACTCGAAGAGGCGGCAGACCGTCTCGGCGCAGTCGTCATTGGAGAGGTGCCCAAAGTCGCCCTCGATCCGCCGCTTTAAGAAGAAGGGATAGCTCCCGTTTCGCAGCAGCTCCCGGTCGTAGTTGCTCTCAATCAGGATCATATCCGAGCCGCGCACCGCCTCAAACACCGGCTCCGGCACATGGCCGAGATCGGTCATCACCGAGAAGCTCCGCCCGCCGGCCCGCAGCCGATAGCCGCAGCTCGCAGTCGCGTCGTGCGGCGTGTCGAAGAAGTTCACCTCAAAGGAGCCGAGTTCCACCGGCCCCGAGAGCGGCCGGAGCCGCGCGTGCGGGATCTCCCCCGCGTCCGCCACGGCGCGCAGCACCTCCCGCTTCCCGTAGATGGGGAAACTGCTGCGCCGCGCGATGGCGGGCACCCCTTTGACGTGGTCGCTGTGGTCGTGGGTGAGAAAGAGCGCGTCGATCTGGTCATAGGAGACGCCGAGCGCCGCGAGCGCCCGCTTTAGAATCAGCACGCCGACCCCCGCGTCGACAAGAATCCGGCAGCTCCCCTGCTCGACCAGCAGGGCGTTGCCGCTGCTGCCCGAAAAAAGTGTCCAAATCTTCACTAGATCCCGCTCCTCACTCAAAATTGATCTGTCCTCGGGGCCGCGCCCCGCGGGAGGCGGCGTCCCGCACAGCAAGTCCCCGCCGGGCGTCCCAAAAGGCGCCCCGGTTCACCCCTGCGGCAGTTCCCCCTCCTCTCAGGCGGGCACAGCCACTCGGGTCACACTTCGGAGACTCCCCCGGAGCCCAGCCCCCGGTCCGCACAGCGCGCGGACTCGCGTATAGCCCGTGGGCCCGCTCATTCAGAGCGGCGGCTCCTGCTCACAGGGGCAACCGTCCGCACCACAGACGCTCCGCGCTTTTCAAAAGGCCGCCCCTCGCAAATGGGCGGCGGGCCGCTCCTCGGACGGCTCTCCCGCTCTTCCGCCCACTCCGCAGAGAGCCCGCGCAAGCCGCCGGCCGCGGCAGCTCTTCGCACCGCGCCACAAAAAAGCGGGACCCAAAAGGGCCCCGCAGACCTCCCTAGTTGACCCGCTCCAGCTCTCCGCCGTCGGGCACCTGAACCTTTTTAATCCGTGCGCCGAGCGCCGTGAGCTTCGTCACAAAATCCTCGTAACCGCGCTCGATATGGTAGATATCCTCCACCTCGCTCGTGCCGGAGGCGGAAAGCGCCGCAATCACAATCGCCGCGCCCGCGCGCAGGTCGCACGCTTTGACTGACGCGGGCGAGAGCTCGCTGACTCCCTCGTAGACGGCGACCTTTCCGTCCACCTGGATGACCGCGCCCATTCTCTTCAGCTCGTCCACATAGCGGTACCGGTTGTCCCAGACCCCTTCGGTGACGATGCTCGTCCCCTTCGCGGTGGCGAGCAGCACCGCCAGCTGCGGCTGCATATCGGTCGGAAAGCCCGGGTAGGGCAGCGTCTTGATGTTCGCCTTCTCCAGCCGTTTGCCCGGCTCCTTTCTGACCACGACCGAGTCGTCCTTTTCGATCACCTCGGCTCCCATCTCCTCAAGCTTCGCCGTGATCGATTCAAGGTGCTTTGGAATGACGTTGCAGATCTCGATCTCGCCTCCGGTCGCCGCCGCGAGCGCCATATAGGTTCCCGCCTCAATCTGGTCCGGGATAATCGAATAGCTCCCGCCGTGCAGTTCCCGCACGCCTTTGATCTTGATCACGTCGGTGCCCGCGCCCTTGATATCCGCTCCCATCGAGTTTAGAAAGTTTGCAACATCGACGATGTGCGGCTCCTTCGCCGCGTTCTCGATCACCGTGACCCCCTCCGCGCGCACCGCCGCAAGCATAATGTTGATCGTCGCGCCGACCGTGACCACGTCGAGATAGATGGTGTTCCCGTGCAGCCCGTCTCTGGTCGTCGCGTCGATCATCCCGTGCTCAATGTTGATCTCCGCTCCCAGCGCCTCAAATCCCTTGATGTGCTGGTCGATCGGGCGCACGCCGAAGTAGCATCCGCCCGGCAGATCGATCGTCGCCCGGCCGAACCGGCCGAGCAGCGCCCCGATAAAATAGTAGGACGCGCGCATGCTGCGCGCCATATCGTGCGGCGGGGCGACCGACCGCAGATGTGAACAGTCGATTTCGAATGTGTTCTTATTGATCATCTTGACCGAGGCCCCCATCTTGTAGAGCATCTCGACCATGTGATTTACATCGCTGATATTCGGAATATTTTCAATGCGACAGGGCCCATCGACCAGAATGGCCGCCGGGATGATCGCCACCGCGGCATTCTTCGCGCCGCTGATGTCCACCCGGCCATAGAGCGGATTGCCGCCAGAAATCAGATACTTCTCCAAAAAACAACTCACCCTTCACCAGAAGTCGTTATACTGCTAAAGATTATAATACTATAATTTGAGAGAAAAGGAAAGAAATTTTTCAAAGATGCGTTTCCCCTCAGTCCAGGCTCACCTCTCCGTCGAGCCCCACCCGATAGGTCAGCCCTCCCCTGCTTCGAATCAGATAGACCAGCGTGGAATTATAAGTCCCCCAGGTGTTGCGGTAGACGCTGAGCGTCGGCTGAACTGAGGCGACGCTCACCTGTTGTCCTCCCAGGTAGTCCGCCAGATCGAAGAGGGCGTCCACCGCGTTGCGCGTCCCGCGCGCGGGGGTGGCGATGCGCGTGTCGAGCACCAGCTTTCCCTGCACCTCCCGCAGCTCGCCGCCGTCGAGCGTCGCATCCAGATAGCAGCCCTCGATCTGCACCCCCCGGGCGTACTCGCGAAAGCGCACCACCCGGTGGTCCCCATCCCGGCGGATATTCTCCTGTACCAGCTCGAACTCCTCCGCGCCGATCGCCCGCTCGAGGAATTCCTTCACCTCGCCGGTGCGGCGGAAAACCTCCGGATACCCCTCCGCGAAGGTCGCCGAGAAGCTGAAATAGTCCTCAGTCCGATAGTTCCCGTAGCCGTTCCGGTACTCCGTCACCGGCTGATACTCCCCCGTCTCCCCGAGCAGCGCCCGCAGGAAAGCGGTCATCCGGGTCCCCGCAGGGGCCAGGCGCTGGGTGACCATCGCACACTTTAGGCGCGGCACCGCCTCCACCTCCACCTCGATCCCGCGGGCCGCGAGCAGCGGGACCGCCTCCTCGACATAGGTGGCGTCAATATAGTGTTCCCTCTGGTAGTCGCTGACCAGCAGCGTGAGCATCGCGAGATTCACAAGCAGCAGGGCCGCGATTAAAATCAGCTTCACCTGTCCCCAGCGCACCGCGCCACCTCCTCTCTAGTCTTCCTCGCCGACGCTGTAATACTCGGGAGTGAGCTCCGCGCTCCCCTCCTCGATCGGGTCGAGATACAAAATTTCCATCCGGCTGTAGGCCTCCCCTTTCAGCGCGAGCGCCTGAGCCATCTGCAGCACATTCATCCGCTTGGTATCGGGCCCGGTCCGGACATAGTTTCGCGCGTGGATCTCGCCCTCCACAAAGTAGCCGTTCCGATAGGTGAGGGTCGCGGCGCGGACCGTCCCGCCCTCCCCGTCCGTCAGACGGACCCGTACCCCCTCGAGCACATAGTCAAATCCGACCACCAGCGCCTGCTGCTCCGGGTCGTAGTAGGCCTCCTCAAAGCGGAGCACCGCCTCCCCCCCGACCAGCTCCTGCTCGATCGAACTGAAGAGCGACTGCGCCGCGTAGAGCACATCGCAGACCGAGTATTTCTCGGGGCTCGTGCCACCGACCAGGTCGCTGATCGCGAGGCCCGCGGTGTCCTCGCTCACCTGAAAGCTGATCTCTCCTCCCGGCGTGACCCGCACGCTTGAGCGGTTTTCGATATAGACCTGGTCGCCCTCCTGGGTGGTGCGGCGGCTGATGCTCCCCGGGTTGAAGGAGAGCGCCACGAGCAGATTTTCAAGCGACTGCTCCTGGAATCGCCCCTCCACATAGATCGGGTTGGTGGCAAAGCAGAGCTCGGGGGCAATTCCCTCCTCCGCCGGGAATACGAGCTGGCGCTCGAGCGCGCCGCCCCTCTCATACCGTTCGGATACCGTCCGGCCCGGCAGGCTGTCCGCCCGGCCGATCAGCGAGACCGGCTGAGCCCCGCCGCCGGTGCGCAGCGTGCGGAAGTAGCTCGAAAATCCTGAGGCATAAACCGCCTCCGACCGGAAGCGCAGATACCGTCCGTCCACAAGCTGCACCAGCGCCTCGCTGCCCCCGTTTTGCTCCCGCAGCACAAGATAGCGGAACCGCGCGTCCGCCGGCACATTCTGGTCGTTCTTTCCTGCCACCTGCAGAAAGAGGCGCAGCGAGAGCGGACGTCCGAAGTCCACAACCACACTGCCCTGCTCGCCGCAGAGCGCGTTCCACGCGTCCTCGTCCGTCTCCTCGGGAACCGTCTCCAACACCGCCTCCAACACCGGCTTCAGCTCGGTGTAGCTCTCGAGAGTGCTCGACATCTGATAGGCGGTGGAGACCGGCGCATCCTCCGCGTTATAGGTCAGCGAACTCGGAAAGGCGAAGCGGCTGCTGTAGTCGTACGGGTCGAGGCTGCCGACCTGCTTCGGGAGCATCTCCGCCAGCTCGTCAAATCCGAGCGAGCGCAGCACCGTGCGCAGGCTGGTCTCAAAATCTCCTCTCGCCTCGACCGGCAGATTGCGAAAAACCAGCAGCTGCACCGAAAAGAGCAGCATCGTCAGCAGCAGAAACAGCAGAATACAGGTTTTCAAAAATTCTTTCGATCTCACGGCCTAATCCTCTTCCGGTTCCGGCTGCTCGGAGTGCCTCGGCAGCTGAATGACGACCTCTGTCCCCTTGTTCTCGACGCTGGTGATACCGATTTTACCGTGGTGGGCCTCCACGATCTCCTTGGCGATCGCAAGCCCGAGCCCCGTCCCGCCCATCGCGCGGGAGCGCGCCTTGTCCACCCGGTAGAACCGCTCGAAGATGCGCGGCAGGTCCTTCTCCGGGATGCCGATGCCGTTGTCCGAGACCTTGAAGTAGACGTGCCCGGCGTCCTCCGCCGCGCGCAGCTCGATCCGGCCACCCGGCTTTGTGTACTTGGTCGCATTTGAGACGATGTTGATCAGCACCTGCTCGATCTTCTCCCGGTCGCCGGTCATCTCCCCGAGCTCCGGTCCCGCCTCAAAGACGAGCTGCTGGCCCTTGTTCTCCGTCTGGATCGCCATCGCATCGTGTACCCGTTTCAGCATCCCCGAGATCGGGAAGGTGGAAAATTTGAATTCCGCCTTGTTGTTGTCGAGCTTTGAGAGCTGCATCAGATCCTTCACAATGCGGATCATCCGGTCGGTCTCGTTGACTACGATCTGCAAAAAGTGTTCGGTCGTCTCGCGGGAGATCTCCTTGTCGTCGAGCACCGTCTCACTGTAGCTCTTAATATTGGTAAGCGGCGTGCGCAGCTCGTGCGAGACGTTCGCAATGAACTCCCGGCGCGCCTGGTCCAGCCGCTGCTGCTCGGTGATGTCGTGGATCACGACAATCACCCCCTGCGCGCCGCGCTTCTCCTCCTGGGCGACGAACGGCGCGATGTGGAACATCAGGTGCCGCTCCCCGATCTTGCGCTCGACGATGATATACTTTCCTCCCCGCAGCGTCTTCGCCGCGGTGAAGGTCTCGCTCATGCCGATCCTTCCGAACACATCGTCAAATTTGCAGGAGAGCTCCTCCCAGCTCTCCCCGAGCATCTGCTCCGCGGTCCTGTTGATGTGCAGCAGCGTCCCCTCGCTGTCAAATGCGGCGACGCCGTCGGTCAGATAGAGGAAGATGGTCTTGAGCTTCTCCCGCTCGCCGTCGATGTCGTCGAGGGTGTCCTTGAGCACGTCCGCCATGTTGTTGAACGTCTCAGAGAGGGTGCCGATCTCGTCCTTCGAGTGCACCTCGATGTGCCCCGAGAAGTCGCCGGACGCAACCTTGAGCGCGCTCTTTGTGATGTTCTCGATCGGATTTGTGATCGTCTTTGCGAGCAAAAAGGAGAGCACCACCGCCACCAGCATTCCAAGGAAGAGGGTCTCCACGATGATCGAGATGAGCACCCAGTTTAAGTCCTGCATCTCCTCCTTGGTATCCTTGATATAGACGATGTAGCGCAGCTCGCCGTCCACCGTGACCGGCTGCGCGTAATCCATATATTCGCTGCCGAAGTCGGTGTTCTTCCCCTCGCCGCCGCTCATCACGCTGATGATGTTCTCACTGCGCTCCAGCTCCTCGCCCAGCACCGGGCTCGACCCGGTGAGAAAACTGCCGTCCGCCGACAGTATGTAAAAATGCCGGTAGGAGTCGATGCCGAGCGGGCCGGAGCTCACCCGCATAATCTCGTAGAGCTCGTCCGCGCCGTTTTCTCCGGCGGCCGCCTGGGTGAGCTCCGCAATCCGGTCGTCGTCAAAAAAGGCCTCCATCTGCTTTTCAAAGTCGTTGTCGTAGAAGACCCCCACGCGGTTGACCATCACCGCGCCGACGATCAGCATCGTCGACACGGTGAGCAGCACCAGAATCAGCACCAGTTTTGTCTGAACGCTCTTTGCCATCCGTCTCCCGCCTTATCTCAAAAATTTGCATTGAACAGGTAGCCCTGACCCCGCTTGGTCAGAATATACTGTGGGGCCGCGTCGTCGTCCTCCACCTTCTCACGCAGCCGGCGCACCATCACGTCCACCGCCCGCAGATCGCCGTAGAACCCCTCGTAGTGCCAGACCTTGCTCATCAGCTCCTCCCGGGAGAACACCGTATTCGGATTGGTCATAAAGAAGCTGAGCAGCGCAAACTCCTTGCCCGAGAGGCCGAGCAGCACCTCCCCCTTGCGCACCTCCATCTTCGCCGGGTCGAGCTTGATGTCCCCGATCTGGAGCAGGCCCTCCGGCCCCTCCGGCCGCTGATAGCCCACCCGCCGGATGTGCGCCCGAATGCGGGAGATCAGCTCCTTCATGCTGAACGGCTTTGTCATATAGTCGTCCGCGCCGAGGTCGAGGCCCATCACCTTGTCCTCCTCCTCCTCGCGCGCCGTCAACATGATAACCGGCGTGATCGAGACCTTCCTCAGCTCGCGCAGCACCTCCCAGCCGTCCATCTTCGGCAGCATCACGTCGAGCAGAATGAGGTCGCAGTCCTCCCTCGTCGCGATCTCAAGGCCGCTCTCGCCGTCGTAGGCGCAGACCGGCTCAAACGCCTCGCGCTTCAAATTGTGCGCGATAATATCCGCAATATTCTTCTC
This sequence comes from uncultured Clostridia bacterium, assembly GCA_904420075.1. Lineage (GTDB taxonomy): Bacteria > Bacillota > Clostridia > Oscillospirales > Feifaniaceae > CAJFTX01. Next base: position 39,661 of record CAJFTX010000008.1, read on the forward strand.
ATCCTCGATGATCAAAATTTTCTCGCTCATCGGCTCCCCCTCCTCAGACAGTCTATCTCTCGTCCGGCCGGAGCTCCGCCCACACAGCTCGCCCCGCGGCCGTCCTCCTCGCTACAATTACTGATATAATATTATATCCCAATCCGGCAAAAAAAGCCATCCCAAAACTGAGGCGCCCTCCCGGTGACCCGGGAGGACGCTTCTCTATGAGATATAGTTCCACGGGTTCTGGAACGCCCCGTTTTTGATCACCTCAAAATGGCAGTGCGGCCCGGTGGAGTTGCCGCTGCTGCCGACCCGGCTGATCGCCTCTCCCTTGGCCACCTTCTGTCCGACCTTCACAAGCAGCGCGCTGTTGTGCGCGTAACGGGTTTTCAGCCCGTTTCCGTGATCGATCACGACGCACCAGCCGTAGCTTCCGCTCCAGCCGGCGGTCACCACCGTGCCGCCGTCCGCCGCGACGACGATCGTCCCCGTCGGATTTGCAAAGTCCACGCCGGTGTGCGGCTTTCCGCTCGAGTAGCGGCCGTAATTTGCGGTGATGGTGCCGCCCACCGGACGGCGCATCGTGCCGGTCGGCCCCTTCTCAGGCATCGCCTTGGCGCCCACGAGCACCTGTTCGGCCACCGGCTCACGCGCAACCACGCGCGCGATCTCCTGCCGGCCGGTCTCGACGCCGTCGACAAAGGTGACCTCCGCCGTCACGCTGTAGGCCCCGGCCACACCTGCGACCTCCACCTTCGACTGTCCCTTGTAGAGCGCGTCGGTCTCGGTCCTCACCGTCTCAAAGGGGATCTCCTCCTCGTAGGTCACCGTCTCCACCGTCTTGACCTGGAGCGGCTGGGAGCGGAGAGTGACCCGCACCGTCTCCCCCTCGGAGAGACCGTCTTTCAGCGTCTCCGCATTGAGCGCCTCAAACTCGGCCGCCGTCATGCCGAACCCGTCCGCGATCGCCTGGGCCGTGTCGCCCGCCTCCGCGGTGTAGATCCGCTCCATCGGGGTCGAAGCGCTGATGTACTCCGAGATCTCGAGCAGCGACGCCTCGTACTGCTTCGGCATCAGCCCCTCGCGCACCTCCACCTTCTGCACAAAGTCGTTGCGCCCGGTGCCCGAGCTATGGGTCACCAGGTACTGCGCGAGCGTCTCCTCGATCCCCTCCCCGTTCGGATTGACCGCGATCAGCTCCCCGTCGACATAGAGGCCGTAGGACTCCCCGACCACGTCGCTCGCCTTGCTGTAGAGTAGATCGGTGATCCCCTTCGTGGTGCGGGTCTCGTCCCGGCGGATCATGCTGCTCTGGAAGGTGGGCTGCACGGTGATCTCATAGGGGGCGCCGGTCGTCTCGGCGATATAGGTCTCCACGCTCTGGAGCACCGTATCAAAGTCCTCCTTCGAGGCGAGCACTCCGACCTCTTTGCCGTCGATGCTCACCCGCACGCCGAGCATATAGTCCTTCGCGATCAGCACCACAGTGAGGATCAGTCCCGCGCAGAGCAGCGGCGCCCCCACCCGGGCGACCCGCCGGTAGCTCCCGCGGAGAATCCGCTCCTTCTCCTCCTCGGTGAGCGGGAGGGTGATCTCCTCCCGCCTCATCCCGCTGAGCACGGAGAGCAGCGTCACTTTCGCCGGATATTTCTTCTTCGGCTCCCGGGCCGCACGCGCGACCTGCCGGCCGCGCAGACGCCGGTATCCCCGGCGCAGCAGTACCATTCCCCGCCGGAGCAGACGTCTGCCCTTGCGCGCGACAAAGCGGAACGCGGGCAGAAGCGCCCGCTCCCACAGGAGATCCCAGCCGGTCAGAATCAGCAGGCCCAGCCGGTAGATCGCCAGAATCACCGCCCGGCAGATCTTCTTCATAAGCCGCGCGGCAAGCGCCGCCGCCCGTTTGCCGCGGCGCGCAGCCCGCGCCGCGCGGACGGACGCACCGCTTCTGTCCGCTCCGCCTTTTTTCCTCGCCGCGGCAGCCCGCCCTGCGCGGGCGGGCGGGCGCTCCTCTGTGGGGGCGGGCCCTCTGCGCGGCGGCGCGGCGGTCTTTTTTCCCTTTTTCTTCTCTTCCCGATAGATCGGTCTCATCGAAACGCTCCGTTTCTCCCGGCACGGTTCTGCCGGATTCTCCCCCCGATTTCTTTCCTATTATAACGAATGGGGAAAATCGTGTCAAATTCCGCGCAAAAAATGGCGCGGCGAAGCCCCCGCATCGGGCGGGCTCCGGCCGAGAAGCAAAAAGAGACTCCGTCTGCTCCGCCGTCCCCCTTCGAGAGCCGTAGGGACGCCATGCCGCCTGGCTCTCCTCCTCACAGAAAACTCCCCGGGACGGCTGCCCCGGGGAGTTTGCGTCTGCTCTGCGCGGCCGCGCGGCAGAGTCCTCCGCGCGCGCCGTTGCTTGTCTGCGTCCTTTTCTCAGCTCCGGTAGAACTCCTCGACCGCCGCGAAGAAGGCGTCGATGTTCTCCCAGCGGGAGAGCGGCGGAATGTCGCACCCTGAGGAGATGACAAAGTTCTTATGCCCGCAGCAGGCCTTCATCACTCCGAGCGTCGCCGCCCGGATCGACTCGGGCGTCCCGTTTTTGAATTCGCCCGCCGGATCGATATTGCCCATCACGACGGTGTCCTCCGGGATGAGCTTCAGCATCTCCGCCATATCGATGGCGTTGCCGAAATGGTAGGCCGCCGCCCCTGTCGCCAGAATCGAGCCGATCGTCTGGATGGTGGTGTTGCCGCAGTTGTGGTAAATCACAAGAAAGCTCTCGTCCTGCACCGCGTCCACAATTTGCTTCACATACGGCCCCGAGAACTCCTCCGCGAGCGCCGGGGACAGAAGCCCCGCCAGCGGCTCGGCGATCACAACGCCGCTTGCCCCGGCCTCCCTGTAGGCCTCGCAGTAGCGGATCAGAAACTCGGTCGCCTTGCGAAGCAGGATGTGCACCATGTCCGGCTCCTCGTAGCAGTAGATCATCGCCTCGGTCACGTCCATCAGCCGCCCTGCGAGCGAGAAGGGACCGATCACCCCGGCAAATACCGGCCTGTCTTCGATGCGCTCCGCCGCCTTACGGATCGCCTCAATATAGATCCCGGTGCGTCCCGCGCCGACCGGCGGCACCGGCAGCGCCTCCGCCTCCGCCTCGCTTGAGACGACGCTTCCGACCACCGTCGGCACCTCGCCGTCCTCCACGTGGATCTGCGAGCCGAAGCACTCCGCCTCCACCGACAGATCCATCATGCTGACCGAGGCGGCCGCATCCGTCCGGTCGGCCACCAGCTTCATCCCCTGCGCCTGGGTCTCGCTGTCCGAGATGAGCTCCCGCACGCTGATCCCCATCAGCTGGATCGAGGGGAAGGAGAGCACCGGCAGCGCCTTCTTCACCGGCGCGTCCCGCAGGTCGCAAAGCCACTTCTTCATATCGCGTTTCATCCTCTGTCCGCCTCTCTTTCAAATAGCATTCCCGCCGTGTAATACTCCAGAAAATCCGCGTCCCCGCTGAGCTCCACCGTCTCCGCCCCGTCCGCGAGCGCCTCGGTGCGCGCGAGGAGCTCCCGGTCGCAGAGCAGCTCCGCCGCTCCCGCGAGCGCCGCGTTGCCGAGCACCTCGGTCCGCGGCAGAAGCTCCCGCGGCAGAAGGCCGATCTCCGCCGCGTTGGCAAGGTCGAGATAGCTGCCAAAGCCCCCCGCCACCGCGAGCCGCGCCACCGCCTCCGGCGGGGTGCCGGTCCGGCGCAGCAGGGTCCGAATCCCGGCTGAGACCGCGCTCTTCGCCAGCTGAATCATCCGCACGTCCCGCTGGGTGAGCGCGAGCCCCTCCGGCAGCGCAAAGCGCTCCGTCTCCGCCGCGAAGAGCCCACTCTCCTCGAGCGTCCCGCGCCGCAGAAGCTCCGCGACGAGGTCCACCGCTCCGCTGCCGCAGAGCCCCCGCGCGGGTCCCCCGCCGAGCACATGAAAGCGGAGAAGCCCCCCGTTTTCCGTCACCCGATCGATCGCCCCCGGCAGGCCGGGCATTCCGCAGGAGAGCCCCGCCCCCTCAAAGGCCGGTCCCGCCGCCGTCGAGCAGCAGAGGAGCCGCCCCTCCCGGAAGAGGGCCACCTCGCCGTTTGTCCCGATGTCCGCAAGCAGCGCCGTCTCTTCCCGGTCGCAGAGCCGGGCGGCGAGCAGCGCCGTCACGATGTCCGCCCCGACAAAGGCCGAGATGCAGCGCGGCAGATAGGCGGTTGCCCCCGGCGCCGACGGGAGCGAGAGCTCCCCCGCCCCCAGCGTCTCCCCGAACCGGCGCGACGCCTCGAAGGGGGCGCGGGAGAGACACTCCGGGTCGCTCCCCGTGAGCAGGTAGAGCATGCAGGTGTTGCCGGTGAGCACAAAGGCGTCGATCTCCTCCGCGCGGACCTTCGCCTTCGCCGCGAGCAGGTGCACAAGCGTCCCGATCGCACGGCGCGCCGTCTCCCGCAGCTCCACACCGCCGCCCGCGAGCGCATAGGAGATGCGGCTGATCACATCCGCCCCGCGCGCGGCCTGCGGATTGCGCATCCCCGCGCGCGCAAGCTCGCCCGCGGGGCCGTAGAGCCGGGCGGCGAGAGTGGTCGTCCCGATGTCCACCGCGACGCCGTACCGCCGGAAGAGCGGCGCCTTCGGCCGCACCCGCGCCGCCGCCTCCAGCAGCACCGCAGCCTCCACCGCCGACGGGAGCTCCACCGCCGCCTCGCCGAGCACCCGGGTCCGGCAGGCGAGGCGAACCCCCGCCTCCAGCGCCTGTTCGCCGAGCGCGCGCCGCTCCGCCGCATCCGGCGGGGAGAGCGCGCCGCTTACGCGCACACGGCATTTACCGCAGCGCCCCGCGCCGCCACACGGCATCTCCGGCGGATGTCCGGCGTCCAGCAGCAGCTCGGAGAGCAGCGCGCCCTCCGCCGCCGGGAGGGAGAACGTCCGCCCGTCCTGTTTGACTTTCACACTTGTCATACCGGCTCCTCTATCTGTCATACGGCATCTCTGCCCTTCACGCGGCTCTCTCCGTTTGTCATACGCCGTCTCTGTCCCCCGCACGGTTTCTCTGTCCGCCGTGCGGCGCCCATCACACCGCGCCCTCACCCGGCGCGCGGTCGCTCCGGGAGAACAGCACCGCCCCAAAATAGGTGACGGTGTTCTCCCCGTTTATGTACCGCATGCCGGAGAGCTCCGCGAGCTGTGACACCGAGACGCCGTACGCCTCAAGCGAGGCGCAGGCCCGCTCCGGCGCCCGGCAGGGCTCGGGATAGGCGCACACTTCGCACACCCGGCAGCCGCCCGCGCCCAGATAGAGCGCGCCCGGCAGCGCAAGCCGCTCCCGCACCCGGCAGCAGAGCTCGTTCATCCGCCGTCCGGCCTCCAGCATCCCCTCGATGTCGAAGCTGTCCTCAAGCCGGCTTATCGTCTGGTAGACGAGCATCCAGCGGTAGCTTTGGGCCCGCGCGATGAGCGCGCCGATCTCCCCCACATGGGGCGGACACATCCAGCTCCTGCCGTACCGGCCGCAGGCGTTCTGCTCGCAGAGGGCGCGGAACTCCCGCGCGAAGGTCACCTGTGAAACCGGCACGATCGCCGCCTTCTGCGCGCCGAGCGCGCGCACCGCATCGATCAGCTTCTGTCTCTCCATTGTTGTCCTCCGTCTTATAAAATCCGGCGGGCGACAGCCCGCCGGACGCTCTCACGCGCTACAGAGCTCCACAGCGACCTCCGCGGCGCTCGCCGCATCCGCCGTGTACCGGTCGGCGCCGATCTGCTCGCAGAACGCCTCGGTCACCGGGGCCCCGCCGATCATGATCTTCACGCTGTCGCGGATGCCCGCGGCCTCCGCCGCCTTCACCACGTCGGCCATCACGCCCATCGTCGTCGTCAAAAGCGCCGAGCAGGCGATGATCTGGCAGTGCTCGGCCTTCGCCACCTCGATATACTTCTCCGGGGGCACGTCGGTGCCGAGGTCGATCACCTCCAGCCCCTTCCCCTCCATCATCATCTTCACGAGATTCTTGCCGATGTCGTGCAGGTCGCCCTTGACGGTGCCGAGGCAGACCTTGCCGGCCGAGCCGACCCCCGCCTCCGCGAGCAGCGGCTTTAAGAGCTCCGCCCCCTGGTTCATCGCGCGGGCCGCCACCAGTACCTCCGGCACAAACACCTCGTTATTCTTAAATTTCACCCCGATGACGTTCATCCCCGAGAGCAGGCCCTCCTCCAGAATTTCCTTCGCGGAGATTCCCTCGTCGATCGCCTGCTGCACCAGCTCGCGGACCACCTTCGCCCGCCCTTTCTGCAAATTTTCCGAGATCTCACTTAAAATACTCATCTTCAAACCCTCTCTTCCGGCGCCTCAGCGTCCGTGTTCTACCCCTATGATACTCCGTTTTTTGTCCATTTGCTTGTAAAATCCATCTGTTTTTTGTATTTTTTTGTGCAACTTTGCTTGACAAATCCCCGTTCTTTGGAGTATTTTTAAGGCGAGACAAAATAGTACAAAAACTGTCGAAAGAAAGGGTGCCCCTATGACATCTGAGAGCGTATTTGACCGGAAGCTCGCCACCGAGTGCGCCGATGCTTTCGCCGTCTCGACCGGACTCGGCTGCGTGGTCTCCGACCGCCGGGGGGAGCTCGTCTACGAGGCGGGTTACGGCTGCAACTCCTGCCGGATGTGCCCGCTCGCGGGGCTGCCGAAAGAGAACTGCATCCAGGTTCATAACTACGGCATGGCCGAGGCGGAGCGGTTCGGCGGCAAGTATATCTACTACTGTACAATGGGACTGACCTGCTTTGTCTCGCCCATCCTCGGGCGGGAGGGGAGCGAGGCGAAGCTCACCGTGGGGCCGTTTCTGATGTTCTCCTACGACGACTATGTGAGCTGCGACCTGATCGGCCGGCTGCACCTCCCCGCCGCGCGGCTCCGCGATACCCTCGCCGAGCTCGAGCGGATTCCCTCCCTTGAGACCGAGCGGGTGGAGAAGCTCTCCAACCTGCTCTTCATGGCGGTCGGTTTTCTCAACAACGTCTCCGCCTCCAGCCGGATGCTCGAGACCCAGGCCTCGGACGCCATCCAGCGGCAGATCGGCTCCTATATCATGGAGCTCAAGGGCGAGGAGGCCCCTCCGCCCTATCCCTTCGGCACCGAGCAGGCGCTGCTCCAGGCCATTCGCCAGAGCGACAAGGCGGCCGCCGGCCAGCTTTTAAATGAGCTGTTCGGCCACATCTTCTTCCGCACAGGGGGCGACCTCTCGCAGGCGAAGTCCCGCATCTATGAACTGCTGGTGCTCATCTCCCGCTCCGCGGTCGAGGCGGGGGCCGACCCGGAGGAGACCCTCCGGCTGAGCCACCAGTACATCCAGGATCTCCCGAATCTCGAGGGGATCGACGATCTCTGTCTCTGGCTCACCGACGTGATGGAGCGGTTTATCGACCGGGTGTTCACCTTTATGGGCGCGAAGCACGCCAACATCATCCACCGCTCCCTGCAATATATGCGCACCCACTACTCTGAGAAGATCACCCTGGACCAGATGGCGGCGATGTCCTACCTCTCCCCCTCCTATTTCAGCCGGATCTTCCGGCAGGAGACGGGCAGCACTTTCAGCCAGTATCTCTCGCAGATCCGCATCGACAAGAGCCGTGAGCTGCTGCTCCACCCGCACATCCGTCTCGCGGATGTCGCACTGCTCACCGGCTTTGAGGACCAGAGCTATTTCACAAAGGTGTTCCGCAAGCAGACCGGCGTCTCCCCGCTCAAATACCGCGAGGCGCAGCTGACCGGCGGCGGGGCTTGCCCTCCCGCGCGCGATGTGGTATCATAGGACCCGCATTACAGAAAAAGGAGGCCTCCTTATGGCTCAGAAGAAAAAGGTGCTCATCGCGGTATTCGCCGTCGCGTTCGCCGCAGTGCTGCTCACCGGCGTCTACCTGCTCCTCCGCCCCACCGGCGAGGCGGGCGCAAAAACAGTTACCCTCGCCGTCGTTCTGCCGGACGGCGAGCGGATGCACCAGGTGCACACCGACGCCGCCTATCTCGGCGAGGCGCTGAAAGCGGAGGGCCTCATCTCCGGCAGGGAGGGCAGCTACGGCCTCTTTGTCACCGAGGTCGACGGGGTCGCGGCGGACGAGAGCCTCCAGCAGTGGTGGTGCCTCACCAAGGACGGCGCGGAGGTCACCACCGGGATCGACTCCACCCCCATCGCCGATGGGGAGCGCTTCGAGCTCACCCTCACCACCGGGTACTAACCCTTGAAGCTCAAGACGCTCGTCCTCTCGGCGCTGCTCGGCGCGATTCTGCACGCCGCCAAGTTTGCGATGTCCGGGCTTCCGAATATTGAGCCGGTGACGCTGCTGCTGCTCTGCTACGCGCTCGCCTTCGGCTTCCCCTGCGCGTTCTCCGCGGCCGCCGTCTTCATCCTGCTCGAGGGACTGCTCTACGGGTTCAATCTCTGGTGGGTCAGCTACTGCTACATCTGGCCGCTCTGGCTGGGGGTGGTCTTTCTGCTGCGGAAGAACCGCGCGGCCTCGGTCTGGGCCGCGGCCGCCGGCGGGTTCGGTCTGCTCTTCGGCGCGCTCTGCGCGCTGCCCTATTTCGCGGGCGGGCCCGCGATGGCCCTCTCCTACTGGGTATCGGGCATCCCGTTCGATCTTTTACACTGCGTCGGAAATTTTGTGCTCACCCTGCTGCTCCTAAAGCCGCTGCTGCGGCTCTTCGAGCGGGTGAAGCGCTCATAAAAAGGGCCCCGCGGAAGCTCCGCGGGGCCCTTTTTATGATTTAGTAGATATAGCGGTACTGCTCGACGCACTTCGCAATTTCAAGGATGTTCTCCGGGCGCACGCCGTTCGGCACGCTGTTCGAGTCGGAGATGATAAAGCCGCCGCCCGGCCCCAGAATATCCATCTTCTCCTTGACGCAGGCCGCGATCTCCTCCGGCGTCGCGGAGGTCATCGTGTGGTCGATATCCACATTGCCGACAAGGCAGAGCTTGTCGCCGTAATTCTCCTTGAGCACCCGCAGGTCCATCGCCCCCGGCTCGAGCGGGTGAATCCCGTTCATGCCGAGCTTTAAGAGCTCGTCGAGCGCGGGCAGCAGATTGCCGTCGCTGTGGAACAGCCAGGGCACCGTGATCTCGTCCGCCGCCTTCTTGAGATAGGGGAAGAAGAACTCTTTGAACGTGTCGTTCGAGAAGAGCGGCGCCGACTTGAACGCCATATCGTCAAAGGTCCAGAGGAAGTCGAAGCCGCACTCGATCAGATTCCTGATGTGTCTCGCCACCCACTCGGTGTGGAACTGCACCGCCTCCTTGACAAAGTCGGGCTCGTCAAACACCGCGTAGCTGAAGTTGTCCACGCCCATGCTGTTGAGCACCGGCGAGATGCCGAGCCGGATCCGGCAGTAGAGCGCAAACTCGCCCTTGTACCGCCGCACAAACTCGCGCGCCTCCTTATAGATCCGCTCGTCGTCCACGTCCGGCAGCTTCGCCTTTGCGAGCGCCTCCGGGCTTGTGAGCAGCGGCTCCTTGATATAGACGACGCCGTCCGGCGTCCTATCAACCGTGGCAAACACCGGGGTCATCATCTGGAACCCGAGCGCGTCCAGCCCGAGCATCCGGGCCACCCGCGCGTCGGTGCACTGGTACGGCTCGAGGTAGGTCTCCTCCCCCGGCCGGAAGGTCGGGGACCAGTCGCCGTTTTTGTAGCTGTAGCCGTAGTCCACCGGCTCGCCGAGCAGCGCCTCGCGGATCTCCTTTGCGATATAGCCGAATACAAACGGCACCTTGTCCGGCACCTCACAGCGCAGCGCCGTGAGCACTCGGGTCACACTGTCCATCTCTCTGTCCTCCCGCTCTCAAACTTCTACGTCTAGGATAGCGCGCCCCCGCTCGAAAGTATAGCAAAAATATATGGCAAAATTTTGTGCCGCTAGTCCCCGTAAACCCGCACGATCCGCTCGGTTCCCTCCTTGTCCCGCTCAATCTCAAACGAGACGGCAAATCCCGGCTCAAGCGCGCGCAGCGTCCAGAGCGCCTCGCTGTCCGCCACCGGATAGCGCCGCTGCTCGCCGTTCACCCGCACGGCCGCCGTCTCCCCATCCAGCCCCTCAAAGACGCCCTCCACATGGGTGTCCCCGGTGAGAATCCCGCGGTACGGCTCCCCCTGCGGCAGCACAAGGCCGAGCTGCGGGAGGGTGAGCGCGCCGCCGTCCGGCCCGCAGAAATAGACCTCGAGCGTCTCCGGATTGCTGAGCGGGGTCCCCGGGAAGCTCTCCTGCAAGGTCCGCTGGACGCTGTCGAGGATCATCACGTCCAGCTGCTCCGCGCTGTAGACAAAGAACTCCTCTCTCTGCGGCTCCGGCGGTCCCACAAAGAGGGAGGACTCCTCCGCAAAGCAGACGGTCACCCCGCCCCCGCCGGCCGTCACCTCCCCCGCGAGATCGAGATTCCAGCCGGTGAGCTCCGCGATCCCCGCGATCAGCTTCTCCGGCGTCAGCTCCCCGCTGTAGGCGAGCGGATACTCCGCAAAGTCGCCCTCCATGCCGATGAAGAGGGTCGCCTCCCCGCTCTGCCCCTGTTGCTCCTGCTGATCCTGCCGCTGTCCCTGTTGCTGCGTCCCGCAGCCCACAAGCAGCAAAAATGCGAGCAGCGCCGGCAATATCCGAACCAGTCTTCCCATCTCTCCGCCTCCTTTTTCTCTATTGTACCAGACCGCCCCCATCTTTGTATACTCCGCTTCTCCCTCTCTTTACAGAGACGAATAGATTCTTTACAAATCCGTCCGTTTTTCCGCCGCTCCCGCCGTCCAACCCTCCAAAAGTTCGTCCTCTTGGCCCCGTTCCGTGTGGCAACTCCCCTAAAAAATTCTTCCCTTTTTCAAACGGCTTCCTTTATATAACTGCGCTCTCGGCCCCGCTCCCCTCTTTTTACGGAATCCTTACACCCGACTGACCGGAGCTTTATATCCGGCGCGTACAATGGGATACGGATGAAATAAAGGAGGATAAAAACTTGAGATTTGTACAGCTTTCCGACACACATCTGCTCAAGAACCGTCCCGTCCCCGGCGGGACGGCATACGATCCCGCGCTCGTCACGGACGACGGCGCCAAGTTACGCGCCGCGCTTCGCGCGGCGGCCGCACACCCGCAGAGGCCCGACCTCTTCTTTCTGACCGGCGACCTCGTGCACGAGGGCACGGCGGAGGACTACCGCTATCTGCGCGAGCTGCTCGACGAGTGCTGCGGCGGCATTCCCTACTACGTCTGCCTCGGCAACCATGACCGGCACCGGGCGTTCTACGAAGGGTTCCTCGGCGAGAGCGGGAAGGACGGTCCCTATCTCTACTCCGTCACACAGGACGGGCTGCGGATCGTCGCGCTCGACACCAGCCCCGAGGACGGGATGGCCGTCGGCGCTCTGCCCGCGGAACAGGTGGACTACCTGCGCGAGGCGCTCAAGACGCCCGCCCCGAAGGGCACCGTGGTCCTGCTCCACCATCCGCCCGCCGGAAACGTCCTCGCGGGGATGGAGCACCTCTGCCCGCTCCGGCCGGAGCTGCTGGAGGCGGTCCGCGGCACGGACGTCCGGGCGGTGCTCTCCGGGCACACCCACTTCGCAAGTTTCAGCTACCGGGACGGCGTCTTCTACGGAACCGCCCCCAGCACCGTGTGCAGCGGCGACAACGCCGCGGCCGGCGAGATGGTCATGGTGGAGGACTCGGCGTTCCTGCTCGGGACGCTCGGGGAGACGGGCGTCTCCGCCGGAATCGAGAGCATGAACGGGGGACGCCGAATCCTCGCGGAGATCACCAGAGAGATGATGGAGAAGATGATGCCGCGCGAGACCGCTTAGCGGCAGCAGAAACGGAGGACTTTATTTTGAACGGATTTCATCTATCGGACACCCACTTCATCCGGCCGGACGCCTCGGAGCGTCTCGGCGCGGTCCCGATCGCGGATGACGGCACCCGGCTCCGCCGCGTGCTGCGCGCCGCGATGAACTACGCGCAGAAGCCGGACTTCTTTCTCATCACCGGCGACCTCGTGCACGAGGGGGACGCCGAGGACTACCGGGCCTACCGCGCGCTGCTCGACGAGTGCTGCGGCGATGTCCCCTACTACGTCTGCCTCGGCAACCACGACCGGCACCGGGCGTTTCACGAGGGCTTCCTCGGCGAGAGCGGCGACGCGCCGTATGTCCGCTCCTCGGCGCAAGGGGGGCTTCGGATCATCAGTCTCGACTCGAGCCCCGAGGACGCGACCGTCATGGGCCGGATCACCCCGGAGCAGCTCGCGTTTCTCCGCGAGGAGCTCAAGACGCCCGCCCCGAAGGGCACAGTCGTTCTGCTCCACCACCCGCCGCGCGGCGTGGTGTACGAGAGCTTTGCCGCCCACTGCCCGGAGATGGAGGAGCTCGCGGAGCTGCTCGAGAGCGGAGAGGTGCGCGCGGTCTTCTCCGGCCACACCCACTTTGTGAGCTGTAGCGGCCGAAACGGCGTGCTCTACTCGACAGCGGCCAGCACCGCCTTCTCGATGGAGATGCGGCGGGCGGACCGCGGGATGGTCTTTTCGGACCGCTCCACCTTCAATCTCGTCCGCGTCGGCGAGGACGGCGTCTTCGCCGGCACCGAGGACATGGATGAGAAAGCGGTCCTGCTGCGCATCAGCGCGGAGGAGATGGCAAAAGTAATCAATCAGGAAATCGCATAGGAGAGAAATGAGATGAAAAAAAGAAAACTTGTTGCGCTGCTCGCCGCAGCGGCGATGTTTGTGACGATGGGCACCGGCTGCATGACCACCAAGGCCACCGACAGCGCCGGCTCCGGCGACGGCGACGGAAAGACCGAGATCACCTTCTACACCTACAACCTGTCGATCGCCTCGCAGAAGGAGGCCGCGCAGAAGCTGATCGACGACTTCAACGCCCAGAGCGACACCGTCCACGTGACCGGCGTCGCGGCGGACGTCATGACCATGCAGACCAAAATCCAGTCGGACTACGCGGCCGGCCAGACCTTCGACGTGGTCCAGTGCGCCTTAAACCAGGTCGGCTACTACGTCGACAACTACAAGCTCCCCGCCTTTGAGGACGTCGCCGGCCAGGCCGCGTTTGACGAGCACATGGAGGGCTTCGCCGAGAACGCAAAGACGCTCGGCCAGTACCGGGACGGCAAGACCTATGTGCTGCCCTACACCTTCTCCACCCCGATGCTCTACTACAACGCGGACCTCTTCCGCGACGCGGGGCTCGACCCGGACGCGCCGATCGAGACCTGGGACGACGTCAAGGAGTGCGGCCTCGCGCTCAAGGCCGCGGGCCACGAGGGCGTGCAGATCACCGCGACGGGCGACGGCTACGACTGGCTGATCCAGGCGATGATCTACTCGAACGGCGGCGACGTGATGAATGAGGACCACACCGAGGTCACCTTCACCGATCCGAACACGGTCGGGGCGATCTCGATGTGGCAGGACCTCGTGAAGTCCGGCGCGCACACCAACTACACCGACACCGAGGCGCAGGAGGCGTTCCTCGCGGGCAACCAGGGGATGCTCGTCACCACCGCCGCGCTCGAGAGCGGCCTCATCTCCGCGGCGGAGAGCGGCGGCTGGGAGCTCAAGGCGGCCCCCTTCCCCTCCTTCGAGGGCAAGGAGTCGGTCCCGACCAACTCCGGCTCCGGCCTCTGCATCATGTCCTCCGACCCGGAGAAGCAGGCGGCCGCCTGGGAGTTTATCAAGTATGTCACCTCCGCCGAGGGCTACACCACCATCACCAGCATGATGGGCTATCTCCCGCTCCGTCCGGACATCGTGAACGATGAGCGCTATCTCAAGAGCTGGGCCGAGGAGCACCCCTTCGTCCACACCAATCTCGCCCAGCTCGAGCGGCTGCACCGCTGGGAGGGCTTCCCCGGCATGAACGGCGGCCAGATCGGCACGCTGCTCAATCAGACGGTCACCAAGTGCATCTTCACCGACTGCGACGTGGCCTCCGAGATGCAGACGGCCCAGTCCCAGGCGCAGGATCTGATGCCGTAAGAGAGCGGGTGGACATATGAGTGAAATCGCACTTTCCGCGCTGCCGGACCTGAGCGGGGTCGCCGTCCGGCAGCAGTCCGCCGCAAAGCGGATCTTAAAGCGGCTCACCCCGTTCCTCTTCGTCGCTCCGGCGCTGATCCTCGTCCTCTTCTGGGTGTACCGGCCGCTGGTGCAGACCTTCGGCCTTTCCATCCAGATGTGGAACATGAATCCGAATGTCGAGCCGGTGAACGTGGGACTCCAGAACTTCCAGTATATCTTCACCCACCCCGACTTCTTCCAGGCGGTGTGGAACACCTTTCTCTACATTCTGCTGATGCTGCCCTTCTCGGTCATCCTGCCGATGGCGATCGCCATCGCGACCAACCGGCTCAGCTCCCGCGCGAAGAACATCTACCGCGCCATCTTCTTTTTGCCGATGATCATGCCGCCGGTCGCCTGCTCGGCCGTCTGGCGCTGGCTGATGCACCCGATCAACGGGCTTTTCAACCACCTGCTCACCAGCATGGGGGTCGTCGAGGAGGGGGTCCGCTTCCTCTCGGACGAGAACTGGGTGCTGCTCTCGATCGTGCTCATCGCGGGCTGGAAGATGATCGGCTTCTCGACGCTGATGTTCTCCGCGGGGCTCACCGGAATCGACCCGAGCTACTACGAGGCGGCGAGCGTCGACGGCCACAAGAAGTGGCGCCAGACGCTGACCATCACCCTGCCGCTGCTCTCGCCCACCATCATGCTGATGCTGATGATGAGCGTGCTGATGACGGCGCAGTGGACCTTCGCCTACATCGACGTGCTGACCCAGGGCGGCCCGGCGGGCGCCAGCACCAATGTGTACTACCTGCTCTGGACCTACGGATTCAAAAACTTCAACTCCGGGCTCTCCTCCGCGGCGGCGGTCGTCTTCTTCATCGGCTTCGGCATCCTCGCGCTGATCTTCACACGGATCAACCGCAAGGTCGCCTTCTACGACAACTAAGGGGGGAGCAAAATGGCAGAACTGACAATTTCCAAGCGGCAGATCCACTGGCAGAATGGGCTCAAGCACCTGCTGCTCATCCTGCTCTGCGTGTTCGCGATCTTCCCGATCTACTGGATGGTGATCAGCTCCTTCAAGGGACAGACCGAGATCTTCAACAATTCGCTCTTGCCCTCGAGCTTCTCCGCCGACAACTACGCCTACGCGCTCGAGCAGGTCGACATCCTCGGCATGACGGTGAACACCTTCTTTATGGCGATCTCCCAGGCGGTGCTACAGCTCGCGACCGCGATCATGGCCGCCTACGCGCTGACCCGGTGGAAGTTCCCCGGCAGCCGGGTGATCTACACGCTGTTCGCCCTGACCTGGCTCGTGCCGATCCAGGCGACGATGATTCCAAACTACACCACCCTTGTCAACATGGGGTTTCGCGACTCGATCGTCGGCGTCATCATCCCCAATATGGCCTCCGCCTTCGCGATCCTGTCGCTCTATCCGGCGTTCAAGTCCTTCCCGAAGGCGCTCATCGAGGCCGGGATGATGGATAAGATGTCCGCCCCGGGGGTGCTCTTCAAGCTGATCCTGCCGAACATCAAGAGCTCGGTCGTGTCGCTCGGCATCCTGCTCTTTATCAACTCGTGGAACGAGTACTTCTGGCCGGCGATGATCGTCTCCGACCAGGGGCAGGCCACCCTGCAGATCGGGCTGCGCTCCTTCATGTCGGCGGAGCTCACCTCCTGGGGGCCGCTGATGGCGGCCGCGGTGCTCGCGAGCCTGCCGATCCTGATTTTATACCTGCTGCTGCAAAAGCAGGTCATCCAATCCTTTGTAAAGTGGGGAATTAAATAATGACGACAATCCAATCACATCTTCCGCTCGAGGGGCTCGCAAACGCGCGCCACCTCGGCGGCTATCCGGCGGAGGGCGGCCTCACAAAGGAGCGCGCCTATGTCCGCTGCGAAAACCCCGGCCGGGTGACCGCGGCCGACCGCGACGCGCTCTACCGCTTCGGCGTGCGGCTGGTGATCGACCTGCGCAGCCCGGAGGAGATCGACAAGGAGGCAGACCTCCTCGCGGAGGACTCCCGCTTCCAGTATCTCTCCCTCCCCGTGTTCTCGGCCGACGCCTCCCCCGCCGCGCTCGCGGCGGAGACCTTTGACATGGGCGCGCTCTATGTCCACATGCTGCGCGACCGCGGCGAGGTCTTTCAAAAGATCCTCCGCGCCGTGCTCGGCACGGAGGGCGTCGTGCTCTTCCACTGCACCGCGGGCAAGGACCGCACCGGTGTGCTCGCGGCGCTGCTGCTGCTCGCCGCCGGGGTGGACCGTGAGACCGTCGTCGCCGAGTACGCCTACACCGGCGAGCTTCTGCGCCCGCTGCTCGACAAGCTGCGCGAGGGGATGCCGGAGGGCGCCGGCAGGGAGCGCGCCGAGGCGATGCTCGCCGCCGACCCCGCCTATATCGAGACGCTGATCGACGATCTCGACACGCACGGCGGCGCCAAAAACTATCTGCGCTCGCTCGGCTTCTCCGCGGAGGAGATCGACGCGCTGAACCGCAGACTGATCGACAAAGGAGAAAACCATGAGCAGAATTGTGCTTGAAGGCATCAAAAAATCGTTCAATAAAAAGACCCACGTCCTCCACGGCATCGACCTGCACGTCGAGGACGGGTCGTTCACCATCCTGCTCGGGCCGTCCGGCTGCGGCAAGTCCACCCTGCTGCGGATCATCGCCGGGCTGGAGCGCTCGGACGCGGGCCGGGTCATCATCGGCGACGAAGACGTCACCCGGCTCGAGCCGCAGGAGCGCGACCTCGCGATGGTGTTCCAGAACTACGCGCTCTACCCGCATATGAACGTGCGCAAAAACATCGAGTACGGCCTCAAGGCCAAGAAGATCCCGAAGGAGGAGCGCAACCGCCGGATCGAGAGCGTGGTGAAGCTCGTGCAGCTGGAGGACCAGCTCGAGAAGCTCCCGGCGCAGATGTCGGGCGGTCAGCGGCAGCGGGTCGCGCTCGCCCGCGCGATCGTCAAGCGGCCGCACGCCTTTCTGATGGATGAGCCGCTCTCCAACCTGGACGCGAAGCTCCGCACCCAGATGCGGGTCGAGATCGCGGCGCTGCACAAGCACCTCGGCACCACCTTCCTCTACGTCACCCACGACCAGGTGGAGGCGATGTCGATGGGCACCCACATCGTGCTCCTAAACGGCGGGCGCATCATGCAGCAGGGCTCCCCGCGGGAGATCTACACCAACCCGCAGTCCCTCTTTGTCGCCCAGTTCATCGGCTCGCCCCCCGCGAATGTCCTGAGCTTCGGCGACTACTCGGTCGCCATCCGCCCGGAGGAGCTGGTCTTCCAGCCCTCGCCCGAGAAGCGGATGACCCTCTCCGGCAAGGTGATCGCCCGCGAGCACCTCGGCGGCGAGACCCTCTACTATCTCCAGACCAGATACGGCCGCGTCACCGTCAAGGGCGAGCACTTCTGGGACGACACGAGCGAGACCGCCGAGGTCTACTTCGGCGAGGCGGACCTCATGTTCTTCGACAGGGAGGGCAACCGCACCCAGAAGCGGCCGGACATCCTCAGCGCGTTCGCGCACGAGTACTCGCGCGCGATTTAAGCGCCCTCCCGCAGGTCCGGCCCCATCTGCGCGGCTCCTGCCGGTGCGCGCTCCGGGACACGCCGCGGCCGGGCCGAAACAAAAAATTGGGGCACCCTCCTTACGGAGGGTGCCCCAAAGACTTTTATCAGATTCTTTTTTCGGTTTGTCGGATCACGATCCGATGCTCGTTATACTTGTAGACATCAATCCATTTTAGAAAAAAGTACCGAGATGTCCCTCGGGATAACTTTTGCGCCGATATGACGCCGAGCCATTTTTGACACTCCGGCGCCCAAATAGCGCCCGAATTTCTGATGATGATATAACCCAATACGGGCAACCACAATGTGAGAGAGCGCGAAAGCATTCGTCGCTTTCGCGCTCTTGACTACCACATAGGCAAAGGCAGACGCCCTTGTCAATGGCGGCACATCTATGCGCCGTTCCTCTTGCGCGCTGACGAGGGCGGCCGGCCCTGCTACTTCGTACAAATTTCGCACAAATCGGGAAAGTAATCGAAAAATCCATGTACGGGTGCTATAATATTTCCGTACAAAGCGGCAAATCGGTATTCATGGAGGGTTTAGGAGTGGATTGTTCTCACAAAAACAGCTTGAAAGCCTGGGAAGAGAATGCGGTATTTTGGGATAGTTTTATGGGTGCTCATTCCAATGCTTTTCACAGGCTGACCGTCCGTCCAAAAGTAACTGAATTACTCAATGTTCAGCCTGATGATTTTATCTTAGATATTGCTTGCGGAAACGGCAACTATTCTGCCTATTTAGCGGAACGTGGAGTATCTGTTGTAGCCTTCGACTATTCTCCCAAAATGATTGAACTGGCCAAAAACAGACAGTCGCATCTTATCGATAGAATTGAATTTGTTGTTGCAGACGCAACGGATCATAAAAGTTTGCTGTCGTTGAGAAGGCAAAAGCCATTTACAAAAGCAGTGTCAAATATGGCAGTAATGGATATCTCAGAAATAGCGACTTTGTTCCGTTGTGTGAATCAAATGCTTGCTACTAATGGAGTATTTGTGTTTGCCACACAGCACCCCTGTTTTGTGACATTGACAGAAAAGTACATGACGCCTCACAGCTATTACGGCGAAGCAATCACAGGGCAACCGCAAAAACAATGCTATTATCATCGCTCTTTACAGGACATTTTTCATGTCTGCTTTCAAAGCGGCTTTGTCATTGACGGTTTCTATGAGGAATGCTTCGGTGATCACAAGGAAATACCGGCGGTAATGATTGTTAGAGCGAGGAAAATGCAGGATAATAGATAACTTCCAGTTTGGTGTGGGTTTGGGATATTCCAAACAAGCAAAAATCTCTCTTTCTGTCATAGCCGGAAGCGGTTGAGTTTTACGGAAAGGGTACCCCTCTCCCGGGTGCTTTTCTCCTGTTGCCGCGGGTTCAGTACCGCACCCCGGCGATGATCGCGCCGCGGACGATCTCCGTGTCGCCGTCGCCCGAAACGCCGCCCGAGACAATGCCGGAGATCACCGCGGTTCCCCGGTTTATCACCGCGCCGCTGACCGTCCCGCTGCACTCAAACCGGCCGCCCGCCTCGACCGTCACACTGCCGCTGACAATTCCGCTGCACTCAAAGGTGACCCCCGGCTCCACCGTGAGATCGCCCGACACAATCCCGCTCAGCACGGTGTTCTCCCGCGCCGTGTAGTCCCCGGGGACCACGTCGCTGATCACGGTCGTCCCGCCGGAGGGGCGCTGCGGCGTCGCCTCCGGCCGCCCGGGCTCCTCCTCCGCAGCGCCGCTCTCCCGCTCCTGCTCCGGCTGCCGCTCCGTCTCCACCCGGCCGCTCTGCTGCCGCCGGTCCGGGCGCCCGTCTAAGCCCCAGCCAAAAAGCCCGCCGTAGGAACAGCCCCCAAGCAGCAGGCTCAGCGCGGCAAGTGGCGCCACCACACGCAAAATCGTTCTCCCCATCCGTCTCTCCCCCATCTTCCATTTCGTACGGCCGCGCCGCACCGCCAGACCTGCCGGGCGCAGCTCGCGCTCCGAGCTTACCGGCCGCCCTCCCGAGCTGTCACACAGGCGCCGGCTCCCCCGCCGGGCAGAGAGCCGGCTCTCTCCGCGCTCCCCTGCGGCACAGGCGGAGGTCTGGCGCGCATCCCCCCGCAGTCGCCGCCCCGGGCGCGCCTCAAGCACAGAGCTCCGGCAGGGCTCCCCGCCGGGCCGGCAAACAGCCCCGGATCAAACTCTGTTTTTAAGATATCACCGAATCGCACAGGAGGTCAAGTCATCTCTCCAAAAAGTGGCGGGGAGTCCCTGCCATCCCCGCTCCGGGCCTCACAGCGGCTCCCCCCGCCCGCGGCACGGAAACGAAGGAGAAAACTGCCCGAATCCCGCGCAGGATTTCCGCCCATTTTTGGGAATTTTTCTGTCCGCAGGGGAATTGACAACGCCGTCTCATCGCGCTAAAGTAAAAGACGAAATCAAAGTCGAAATGCGGCGATCAGAACACGGCCTGCGGGGCGACCGCTTTTAGAGAGCCTGTCGGTTGATGAAAAGACGGCAGCGGTCCCGCCGGTTATCCTCTGAGAGCAGCGCGCGCGAACGGGGCGTGTGGCCCCAAGTAGCGCCCGCCGGAGCCCTCCGTTAACGGGGCGCGCGGTTCCCCTCTGGGCGCCGCGGCAGAGTGGCCGCCGAGGGCGGCAAGCGGAGTGGTAACGCGGAGGCAGGAGAGCCTTCGTCTTCGTCCGCGGCAGAGCAGCTGCCGCAGACAAAGGCGGGGCTCTCTTTTTGTTTCTCCTCTACGCGGACGGCTTTGAACCACTTGATAAGGGAGCGAATGCTATGAACACACTCGTAATCGTCCTGATTGCGGCGGTCTGCCTGGGCGGCGCGTATCTGCTGTACGGCCGCTGGCTCGCCAAAAAATGGGGCATCGACCCGAGGGCCAAAACCCCGGCCTATACCCGTGAGGACGGCCAGGACTATGTCCCGACCGACGGCGCGACCGTCTTCAACCACCAGTTCTCCTCCATCGCCGGGGCGGGCCCGGTGACCGGCGCCATCCAGGCGGCCGTCTTCGGCTGGGTGCCGGTGCTGCTCTGGGTGCTGATCGGCGGCATCTTCTTCGGCGCGGTGCACGACTTCGGCGCGCTCTACGCCAGCGTCAAAAATGAGGGCCGTTCGATGGGGCTGCTCATCGAGAAATACATCGGCAAGCTCGGCCGCAAGCTCTTTCTGATCTTCTGCTGGCTGTTCACGCTGCTCGTCATCGCGGCGTTCGCCGACATCGTCGCGGGCACCTTCAACGCCTACACCGCGGTGGACGGCGTAACCCAGCTCGCCCCGGCCGCGAGGAGCAACGGCGCCGCGGGCACCATCTCGCTGCTCTTCATCGTGTTCGCGATGCTCTTCGGCCTGCTCCAGAAGAAGTTCCGCTTCACCGGCTGGAGGGAGGCCGTCCTCGGCCTTGTCTGCACCGTCGCGGCGCTCGGCCTCGGCATGCTGCTTCCGATCACTCTCGGTAAGGACGGCTGGACCTATATCACCTTTGTCTATATCTTCTTCGCCGCGGTTCTCCCGATGTGGCTGCTCAAGCAGCCGCGCGACACGATGAGCACCTATATGTTTATCGGCATGATCGCGGGCGCGGTGGTCGGGCTGCTGGTCGCACATCCGAATATGAACCTCCCGGCTTTCACCGGATTCCACAACGACGCGCTCGGCGATCTCTTCCCGATCCTGTTTGTCACCGTCGCGTGCGGCGCGGTCTCCGGCTTCCACAGCCTGGTCTCCTCCGGCACCTCCTCCAAGACGATCTCCAACGAGCGGGATATGCTGAAGGTCGGCTACGGGGCGATGGTGCTCGAGAGCCTGCTCGCGGTGCTCGCGCTCTGCGTGGCGGGCGCGGCCGCCGCGGCCGACGGCACTCCCGCTGCGGGCACTCCGTTCCAGGTGTTCTCAAACGGCGTCGCCGGATTCTTTGAGATGTTCGGCGTGCCGGTCTATGTGGCCCAGTGCTTTATGACGATGTGCGTCTCCGCGCTGGCGCTCACCAGCCTCGACGCGGTCGCGCGGATCGGCCGCATGAGCTTCCAGGAGCTCTTCAGCGTGGACGACATGGCGCACGCGGCCGGCTGGAGGAAGCTCCTCTGTAACCGCTACTTCTCCACCGTTCTGACCCTCGCGGCCGCCTTCGTGCTGACCCGGATCGGCTACTCCAACATCTGGCCGCTCTTCGGCTCCGCGAACCAGCTGCTCAGCGCGCTGGTGCTGGTCACCCTCTGCGTCTTTCTCAAGGTCACCGGCCGGAGCAACAAGATGCTCTTCCCGCCGCTTATCATCATGCTGTGCGTCACCGGGACGGCGCTCGTGGAGCGCACCATCGGGCTGATCCAGGCGTTCGCCTCGGGCGGCGCCTCCCTGCTCACAGAGGGGCTCCAGCTGGTCATCGCCCTGCTTCTGATGGTGCTCGGTGTGATCATCGTGGTGAACTCCCTGCGCGCCTACTTCGCCTCCAAAAAGGGGGCGGAGCGGACCGGAACTCCCGCCTGATCCCCGAAAAACAGAATATCCGTCGGAGAGAGCGCCGCAGTGTTAACTTGCGGCGCTCTCTTTTTCCCGCCTCAGCGGCGGGAATCTCCCACCGGTCGCACCCACTTCTGCTTTTACCGCCAGCGCCCCTCCGCACACCACCCAAAAAATTCAGATGAGCGGTACTCAGAAAGGGAAATTCGAGCGGTTTTTCCGCTTTCGGGCGCCATCCAGTAGTTTCCATCCCCGGGCTTTTGAAGCGTTTCTTCCGTCTCTTCTCTCTCTGGAGCGGACGTTTCACTTCACCCAGCGCGCCGCCGGTCCCGCCATGTGAAGCGGGCGTCAAATCCCGCCGCCGTCCACGGATACAGCCGCATCTTTTTCTGTCCCGGAGGGGACTCCGCCGCTCAAGCCAAGAACGTCTTATCCCCGGTCGCGCCGGCCAAAAGCGAATCTCTCCACGCCCGCGCACGTCTCCTCCCCCCGCCGAATAGACTAAAGCAGATAGGATCGGCCGGACAGAATGGAGGTGTCCCCATGTTTCGATGGTATCGCCGCTGCTGCGAGGGAAGCTGCGCTCCCCCTCCTCAACCGGCGTGTTGTATTCCCTGTCCCCCCGGCCCCACCGGGCCCTGGGAGGAGGAGGGGCCCCCCGGCCCCACCGGCCCCACAGGGCCCACCGGTTCCCGCGGTCAGACGGGCATACCCGGCCCACAGGGCCCCGCCGGTGTAACCGGACCTACCGGGCCTGCCGGCCCACAGGGGCCCGCCGGTGTAACCGGGGCCGCAGGACCCGTTGGTCCCCAGGGACCCGCCGGTGTAACCGGAGC
>CAJFTX010000009.1 GCA_904420075.1 uncultured Clostridia bacterium
CCAGGCATGACAAAGCGGCCCCAGGATGCCGTAACATCCTGGGGCCATGCGTAGAACCAAAAACATCCTTATCAGGGCGGACCGATCGTTTTCGCTCTTTTTTTGTGGGAGAGAGGGGGGAGAAGAGTCCACCCCAGGCGCAGGATGCGGTATCCGGAGAAGCAGAGCGCGCGCCTACTGCTACCTACCGCTCGAACGCTGTGGGACGCAGCGCGGCGCTCGAACGGGCCGACAGGGGGATTCCGATCCCTTTACAGGTGCTGTTCTATATCCTGGCGCTGGCTCCACTGCTGGGGTGGATCATCGGCTGGATATACAAAGGGAAGGACTACTACTTCGGGAGACGGCTGATAATCATTGCGACGGTGAGTTTTGCCGTCGGGCTGATTCTATCGATTCTGCGGTAGGGGCGGCGCCGACGCCGCGCGGGGCGGACTCGTCCGATTCGAAAAGCGTCCGGAGCACGGCCGGGCGGGAGGACGCTCCGCGAGAAAAACGGGAGGCCGCACAGAGAGAACTCTGCGCGGCCTCTGCGGCGCTGTGTGGGGAGAGTTGCTCAGTCGCTCGGCCGCTGGTAGAAGCGGCCGGAGATGTTCTCGGTGCGGATGGAGTTGATAAAGGCGTCCGGATCGATTGCGCGCACCTGGCGGATGACCTTTTTGACCTCCTCGCTCGAGACGACCGAGTAGAGCAGCGTCCGGGGGGCGCCCTTGTAACACCCCTCGCCGCGGAACCGGGTCGCGTTGTGGTGGGTGATGGCGTGAATCTCGCGGTAGACCTCGTCGGGGCGCTCGGTGATGATGAAAAGGGTGTGCTTCTGGTAGCGCCGGTGCAGAAAGTGCAGCACCTGGGTGGTGGTGAACTGGTAGATGATCGAGTAGAGCGCGCGGTCCCAGCCGAGCAGCAGCCCCGCCACGATCAGCACTACGACGTTGCCCGCGAGAATGATATTCCACGCGTCGTAGCCGTAAATCTTCGAGAGGTACATGCTGACGATATCGGTCCCGCCGCTGGTGGCGTCCGCAAAGAGGCAGAGCGAGGCGGCGCTGCCGTTTATAAGTCCGCCGAATACCGAGATGAGCAGCGGGTCGCTCGTCACCGGAAGGGCGGGGAAGAGATCGGTCAGCGCGCCGGTCAGAAAGACCACAATCAGAGAATAAAAGGTGAACTTCTTGCCGATGAAGCGGAAGCCGAGATAGATCGGCACCGAGTTCAGCGCCCAGCTGAGCAGCGAGAAGGGCGGCTCAAAGCCCCAGAAGCGCGAGGTGATCTGCTGGGTTAAGAGGGTGATGCCGTTGACGCCGCCGGGGATGAGATTGCCGGTGCGCACAAAGGTCTTGAGATTGAGCGCGAAGATGCAGGCGGCGATCACCACCATCACGAGCCTTCGCACCTCCCGCCCGACCGGGTGGGCGTCGAGCGCGCCGACCGGGTCCTCCGCAAAGGTGGGCCGCCGGCGGGACTGCCTGGAAGGGGAAGCCGACACCCCCTCCGGCGCTGCGGCGGAGGCGGCGTCAGCCCGCGTCCGGGGCGGTACGGCCTGGGAGTCGTCCGGCGCGGGTGGAACTTCCGGACCGCTCTCCGCGCCGGAAGCTGTGCAGGGAGAGCCGGATTCCGCCTGTAGCTGAGATGCGGGCCCGGCTCCGGTGGGGGCGCCGGAGTTCGTCCGCTC
The DNA here is from genome assembly GCA_904420075.1 of uncultured Clostridia bacterium. GTDB lineage: Bacteria > Bacillota > Clostridia > Oscillospirales > Feifaniaceae > CAJFTX01. The sequence goes on from CAJFTX010000009.1 coordinate 1,673, forward strand.
CGGAGACGGAGCGGACGCGCCGTCCGGCGCGGATGGCTCGCTGGACTCCGGCGGGAGGCCGGAGGAACGTTTCTCTTTCATGGGGCACCTCCCTTTCTTCGGTGTCAGTATGCCCCTTTTTTGGAGAGATGTCAAGCGATAACTTGTATAAAATGCACAAAAAGCGGGCAGGGAAAGTTTCCCTGCCCGCACGGCGGCGCGCTACTTTGCGAGCGCCTGCTCGAGGTCTGCCAAGATATCGCTGATGTGCTCGAGGCCGACCGAGAGGCGAATGAGGCCCGGGTCGATCTTCGCGTCGCGCAGCTGCTCGTCCGAGAGCTGGCGGTGGGTGGTCGAGGCCGGATGCAGCACGCAGGTGCGGCAGTCGGCCACGTGGACCACCTGGCTCGCGAGCTCGAGCGAGTCCATAAATTTGGCTGCGGCCTCGCGCCCGCCCTTTACCGCGAAGGAGATGACCCCGCAGGAGCCCTGCGGCATATACTTCTCCGAGAGGGCGTGGTACGGGTCGGAGGCGAGCCCCGGATAACGGACAAACTCCACCTTCGGGTGGCTCTCCAAAAATTCCGCGACCGCCTGCGCGTTCTCCACGTGCCGCTCCATCCGCAGAAAGAGCGTCTCGATCCCGAGATTCAGAAGGAAGGCGTTCTCCGGGCTCATGATCGCGCCGAGGTCCCGCATCAGGTGGGCGCGGGCCTTCACGATGTAGGCCGAAGCGCCGAACTTGTCGGCAAAGACGGTGCCGTGGTAGGTCTCGTCCGGCTCGGTGAGGCCGGGGAACTTGCCGTTTTTCCAGTCAAATTTGCCGCCGTCGACGATGACGCCGCCGAGCGCGACGGCGTGCCCGTCGAGATACTTCGAGGTGGAGTGGATGACGATATCAGCCCCCCACTCGAAGGGACGGCAGTTCACCGGGGTGGGGAAGGTGTTGTCCACAATCAGCGGGACGCCGTGCGCGTGGGCGGCATTTGCGAACTTCTCGATGTCGCAGACGATGAGCGACGGGTTCGAAAGGGTCTCCGCAAAGACGGCGCGGGTGTTCTCCCGGAAGGCGGCGTCGAGCGCCGCAGGCGCGATGTCCGGGTCGACAAAGGAGAAGTCGATCCCCATCTCCCGCATGGTGCGGTTGAAGAGGTTGAAGGTGCCGCCGTAGATCGACGAGGCGCAGACCACGTGGTCGCCGGCGCGGCAGATGTTGAGCACGCTCATCAGAGAGGCCGACTGGCCGGCGGCGCAGAGCATCGCGCCGACGCCCCCCTCGAGGGCGGCGATCTTCTTCTCGACGAAGTCGACCGTCGGATTGGCGAGGCGGGTGTAGAAAAAGCCCTCGGCGTCGAGGTCGAAGAGCTGAGCCAGCTTCTCGCTCGACTTGTAGTTGTAGGTCGTGCTCTGCACGATCGGCATCACCCGCGGCTCCCCGTCGCCGGGGACATATCCCGCCTGGAGACATTTGGTATTGATATGTGACATTCTTTTCACCTCGTTTTTCGGAATAGCAATAGTGTACCACAAAATCGCACGTGGGAAAAGGCGGGCGCGAAAAAAGGTTTACGGCAGGAGAAAAATATGGTATCTTTGAGGTGAAAAAGGAGGTGGGACCTGTGAAGAGAGGGGCAAAGGTTCTGACTGCGATTCTGCTTACGGGGGCGCTTGCGCTGTGTCTGCTTCTGCTCCGCATGGCGAACGAGTACCGGGCGGAGGGGCACGCCGAATTGCCGTTTTGGCTCGCGGCGGGCGGGGCGGCGCTGCTGCTCGCGGGGGTCTGCTCCGGCACGCGGCTCAAGTCCTTCTTCCGCGCGGGCTGGTTCCGTGTGGATGGGCTCGGGGTGTTCTTCACGGTGGTTACGGGGATACTCCTCGTCTGGAACCCCGCCTTTCTGCGGCCGCGGGGGAGCGAGGCGGCGCTTGTGCTGCTGCTTGTGGCCTTCCTCTACAGTTTGCTGCACTGCCTCAAAAAGACGCCGAAGAGGAGATAGGGGGAAAGCTGATGGGAGCACTTGCCATACAGGGGGCGCTTCTGTTCATCGGAATCGGGATTTCGCTGATTCTGCTGATTGTGGGACTGTTTGTGGGCAATGTCATTCTGTTTGACAGCATTGCGCTCGCGATTGCGGCGGGGGTGTGCTGCAACCAGTTTCTCAGCGTGCACCCGGCGCTCTGCCTGCTGATCGGGATTGCGGCGCTTGCCGGGCTGCTGGCTTTGCAGAGGACGCGGGCGGGATTCTGGCTCATCGGCGGACTGATGTCCGCCGTGTGGGCGTTTGTGTTCGGAATGGTGGCCTATCTCATCTCCGAGGGGGACATGCTCTGGTTCTATGTGATACTGGGGCTTGGGTTCGTCGCCGTCGGCGGACTCCACCTCCGGGCGAGGGAGAGAAACTAGGAGGCGCACAGAAAAAATCCCCAGGGTTCTTACCTTGGGGATTTTCTTCTTCTGGCGGGGAGGGCCGGGACTGCGGTGCGGTGCTCTCCCTTAAGAGAGGCGCGTTTTAAAGTCGTCGTAACCGAAGGTGCGCACCGGCTTGAGCGCGCCCTGCTCGTCGATGAGCGCGATGGCGGGCAGCGGCATACCGTTGAAGGTGTTGTTCTTCACCATCGAGTAGTGCGCCATGTCGCAGAAGATCAGCTTCTCGCCCGGCTCCAGCGGGTGGTCAAACGAGTAGTCCCCGATGACGTCGCCCGCGAGGCAGGTCGCCCCCGCGAGGCGGTAGGTGTGCTTCTTCTCGTCCGGGAGGGCGGCGCCGATGATCTCCGGGCGGTAGGGCATCTCGAGGACGTCCGGCATATGGCAGGCGGCGGAGGCGTCGAGAATGGCCGTTGTGACGCCGCCGTTTTTCTTGAGCTCGAGCACGGAGGCGACGAGATAGCCGGTGTTTAAGACCACGGCCTCGCCCGGCTCCAGGTAGACGTGGACGTGGTGGCGCCCGGCGAAATCGGTGATGAGGCTCCTAAGGAGGGTGAGGTCGTACCCCTCGCGGGTGATGTGGTGCCCGCCGCCGAAATTGACCCACTCCATCCGGTCGAGATAGGGGGCGAACTTCTTCTCCACCGCCGCAAGCGTCGTCTCCAGCGCCTCGGCCCCCTGCTCGCAGAGGGTGTGAAAGTGGAGCCCGGAGACGCCCGCGAGGTCGCAGGAGGCGAGCTCCTCCGCGGTCATGCCGAGACGGCTGCCGGGGGCGCAGGGGTCGTAGATCGCGTGGTCCTGGGTGGAGCACTCGGGGTTCAGACGCAGTCCCACGCTGCACCGGTGCTCCCGGGCGACGGGGAGAAAGCGCTCAAGCTGCGCCTTTGAATTGAACACCACGTGGTCGCAGATGGGGGCGCAGAGCGAGAACTCCTCCGGAGTGAAGGCGGGGCTGAAGACGTGGTTCTCGCCCGAGAAGTGCTCGTGCGCGAGACGGGCCTCAAAGTAGCCGCTCGCGGTCGCGCCTGCGAGGTACTCCGAGAGCAGCGGATAGAGCGAGAACATGGAGAACGCCTTCTGCGCGAGCAGAATTTTGCACCCGGTCTGCGCCTGGAGCGCGGCGAGGACTTTGAGATTCTCTTTGAGCAGCCGCAGGTCCACCGCGTAGTACGGGGTGGGCAGGGCGGCAAGATCGAATTCCTGGAACATCGGGGGGCCTCCTTTTGAGAAGATGGCCCCGCCGCTTTTGCGGCGGGGCGGGAATTTTGAGCGCGCGGCGGGACGGAGGGCCGCCTGTGATTCCGCGCGGGGGGCGGAGCTCTGCGGAGAGGGTCCGGCTCCGCGGAGCGCTGGTACGGCGTGAGCTGCGGGCGCCGCCGGCTGTTTGCAGGGATGCGCTGCACACGCGCCGCGGGGCGCACGGGGGCCGCAGGCGGCTCCGCGTGACGGGAGCGGCCGGACCGCCCGCCTCGGAGTTCCCCGCAGTGCGGGGGCGGGCAAAGCGGTGAGAACCGCCGCCGCTCCGCGGGCGCGAGAGCGGGGCCCCGCGCTTTGGCGTGAGCGCCGCGCAAAAGAGGCGGCTCTGTGCCTGCTCTGCGGCTCGGGCCGTATCTCTCCGCCGTGGGGCGCGTCTAGTCGACGAGCACCGGATCGCGGTCCTCCTGCCAGGGGAGACCCCACTTGTTTAAGCCCTCCATGAAGGGGTCGGGATCGAACTCTTCGACGTTGTAGACGCCCGGCTTCTTCCAGAGGCCGCGCAAGAACAGCTCCGCCCCGATCATCGCGGGGACGCCGGTGGTGTAGGACACCGCCTGGCTGCCGACCTCCCTGTAGCACTCCTGGTGGTCGCAGATGTTGTAGAGATAGTAGTGCTTCTCTTTACCGTCCTTCTTCCCCTGGAAGATACAGCCGATATTGGTCTTGCCCACGGTGCGCGGGCCGAGCGAGGCCGGGTCCGGCAGGACCGCCTTCAAAAACTGGAGCGGCACGATCTGCTTCCCCTCGAAGTCGATCGGTTCGATCGAGGTCATGCCCACGTTCTCAAGACATTTCAGGTGGGTGAGGTAGCTCTGGCCGAAGGTCATGAAGAAGCGGATGCGCTTGATGCCCTTGATATTGAGGGCGAGGCTCTCGAGCTCCTCGTGGTGGAGCAGATACATGTCCTTCTCGCCGACGCCCTTGAAATTGTAGGTGCGCTTGATCTCCATCGGCTCGGTCTCGACCCATTTGCCGTTCTCGATGTAGCTGCCCTTCGCGGAGACCTCGCGGATGTTGATCTCCGGGTTGAAGTTGGTGGCGAAGGGGTAGCCGTGGTCGCCGCCGTTGCAGTCGAGGATGTCGATGTAACTTATCTCGTCGAACTCGTGCTTCTGGGCGTAGGCCGAGAAGACGCCGGTCACGCCCGGGTCGAACCCGCAGCCGAGGATCGCGGTGAGCCCCGCCTTCTCAAACTTCTCGCGGTAGGCCCACTGCCACTTGTACTCGAACTTGGCGGTGTCCTCCGGCTCGTAGTTTGCGGTGTCAAGATAGGAGACGCCCGCCTCGAGACAGGCGTCCATGATGGAAAGGTCCTGGTACGGCAGCGCGAGATTTAGGACGATATCGGGCTTGTAGGACTTCATCAGCGCCACGAGCTCGGGGACGCTGTCGGCGTCGACCTTCGCGGTTGTGATATTGCAGCCGCGGCCCGCGAGCTTCTCCGCAAGCGCGTCGCACTTGCTCTTGGTGCGGCTGGCGATGCAGAGATCGGTGAAGATTTCGCTGTTCTGTACGCATTTGTGAATGGCGACCGAGGCGACGCCGCCGCAGCCGATAACGAGTGCTCTTGACATAGATATTCCTCCTCAGGGCGGAGTGCCGCCCGAAATTTTTTTGAGAGAGCCGCGCGGGCAAGGGCTGCCGCTTTGGGGCGTATGCCCAAAGGGAGAGGCCCGCGGCCGGGGGAAAAGGCGTGTCCGCCGCGCGCCCCGGACGGGGTCAGCGGGACAGCGCGATGAGCATCTCCCGAAGCACTTTGAGGGCGACGGCGGTCGACGCGCCGCTCTGGTCGTAGTGGGGGGAGAGCTCGTTTAGGTCGCAGCCGACCACATGATTCTTGCAGACGGCGAGAACCGCTGTGAGCAGCTCCATGAAGGTGACGCCGCCCGCCTCGGGCGTGCCGGTGCCCGGAAAGACCGACGGGTCGAGCACGTCGAGGTCGAGCGTGAAGTAGACGGGCGTGTCCCCGAGGGCGGCGAGCGTCTCAAAAAGCCCGTCGAAAGAGAAGCGGTGCATCGAGACGTGGCCGGGCGCCCATAGAAACTCCTCCCGGTCGCCCGAGCGGATGCCGAACTGGTGGATTTTCCCGTCCCCCACGAGGTCGTGGCAGCGGCGCAGCACGCTCGCGTGCGAGAGCCGCTCGCCGAGGTACTCCTCGCGCAGGTCGGCGTGCGCGTCGAAGTGGACGATCGCGAGATCGGGGTATCGTCTGTGGACGGCGCGGACCGCGCCGAGGGTGACTAAGTGCTCGCCGCCGACCATCAGCGGCAGCTTGCGGGCGTCTAAGATGGCCTCGGTCTGCTCCTCGATCAGCGAGAGAACTCGCGAAGGACTGCCAAAGGGCAGGTCGAGCTCGCCCGCGTCGAAGAAGGGGCAGTCCGAAAGGTCGCGGTCCTGATAGGGGCTGTAGTTCTCGAGGCCGTAGGACTCTTTGCGCATCGTCGCCCCCGCGAAGCGGGTGCCGGGGCGGAAGGAGGTGGTGCCGTCAAACGGCGCGCCGAAGACGACGATCTGCGCCTCCGCAAAGTCGAAGGGGAGGCCGAAATAGGTTTCGATATTCTTATTCCACATCGCGCAGTAGCTCCTCCACATAGTTTGGCAGGGCGAAGGCCCCGACATGCAGCCTGGTGTTATAGTACTCGGTGCCGAAGCCCAGCGCGTTCCAGCGGGTGGCGGCGAGGTCGTGCACGGGGTGGTACTTCTTCGAGGCGAAGCCGAACAGCCAGTGCCCCGACGGGTAGGTCGGAATGTGCGCCTGGTAGACCTTGCTCACCGGGAAGCTCTCCACAATCCGCTTGTGCGCCCGCTGCATCGCGATGGCGTCCTCGGTGTAGAACGGGCTCTCGTGCTGGTTGACCATGATGCCGTCCTCGTGCAGCGCCTTGAAGCAGTTGCCGTAGAACTCCTTGGTGAAGAGCCCCTCGCCCGGGCCGAAGGGGTCGGTCGAGTCGACGATGATGAGGTCGTAGCAGTCCTCCACGTGGCGGATGTACTTGAGCCCGTCCTCGATGTGAATGTTCACCCGCGGGTCGGAGAGGCCGCAGGCGGTCTGCGGCAGGTACTTCTTGCAGACCTCGATGACCAGCTCGTCGATCTCGACAAGGTCGATTCTCTCCACCGTCGGATAGCGGCAGAGCTCCCGCACCGCGCCGCCGTCCCCCGCGCCGATGACGAGAATCCGCTTTGCGTTCGGGTGCACCGCCATCGGGACGTGGGTGATCATCTCGTGGTAGATGAACTCGTCCTTCTCGGTGAGCATCATATAGCCGTCGAGGGTCATAAACCGGCCGAACTCCTTCGAGTCGAAGATGTCGATCCGCTGAAACTCCGACTGGCCGGTGTAGAGCTGGCGGTCCACTTTGATGGAAAATTGTACGTTCGGCGTGTGCCGTTCGGTAAACCAGAGTTGCATTGTGTTCTCCTTTCAGAAGTGCGCCGTGCCGCGCAGCAGAAGCGGAGCAAAAACGGGCGATAACCGCACTGCGTCTACGGGCGGGTGCGGCGAGCGGCGGGGCCGCGCTATTTCATCACGTTCAAATAGTTGATCTCCATGTCCTCCGGGCCGGTGAGAGAGCAGCCCTTCTCCTTGGCGTAGGCGATGTAGTGCAAGATCTCGTCGGTGATCTCCTCGCCCGGGGCGAGGATCGGGATGCCCGGCGGATAGCACATCACAAATTCCGAGCAGACCCGCCCCGCGCTCTCCGAGAGCGGGAGCGACTCCTTCCCGGCGTAGAAGGCCGCCTTCGGAGAACAGATCACCCGGGGGCTGATGTACTCGTGGTCCATCAGGTCCGAGCCGTCCCGCCCCCACCGGCGGCGGATCTCCGCGAGCGCCGCGACCAGCCGCTCCACGTTCTGGACGCTGTCGCCCACCGAGACATAGGCCAGGATATTGCCGAGGTCGCCGAACTCCACCTGAATATCGTAGTCGTCGCGCAGGATGTCGTAGACCTCGATGCCCGCGAGCCCCACCCCGAGGGTGTTCACCGAGAGCTTGGTCTGGTCAAAGTCGTAGATCGAGTCGCCGTTTACGAGCTCCTTCCCGTAGGCGTAGTAGTCGCCGATCTCGTTGATTTCCTCCCGGGCGTAGTCCGCGAGCCGCTGCACCTTGTCGAAGATCTCCCGCCCGTGCAGGGCGAGATTCTTCCGCGAGAGGTCGAGGCTCGAGAGCAGCAGGTAGGAGCCCGAGGTGGTCTGGGTCAGGTTGATGATCTGCCGGACGTGCTCCGGGTTCATCCGCTCGCCGCAGAGGAGAAAGCTGCTCTGGGTGAGGCTGCCGCCCGACTTGTGCATCGAGACCGAGGCGAGGTCCGCCCCGGCGCGCATCGCGGCCACGGGCAGCCCCTCGCCGAAGTAGAAGTGGGTGCCGTGCGCCTCGTCCGCGAGGACATAGAGCCCGCGGGCGTGCGCGAGCGCCACGATCGCCTCGAGATTGGAGCAGATGCCGTAGTAGGTCGGGTTGTTGACCAGCACCGCCTTCGCGTCCGGATTCTCGCGGATGGCGGCCTCCACCTCCGAGAGCTTCATCCCGAGCGAGATGCCGAGCCGCGCGTCCGTCTCGGGGTTGACATAGACGGGGATCGCCCCGCAGAGCACCAGGGAGTTTATGACGCTGCGGTGCACGTTGCGCGGCAGGATGATCTTGTCCCCCTCGCCGACGACCGAGAGAATCATGCTCTGCACCGCCGAGGTGGTGCCCCCCACCATCAGAAAGGCGTGCGCCGCGCCGAAGGCGTCCGCCGCCAGCTCCTCCGCCTCGCGGATGACCGAGACCGGGTGGCAGAGGTTGTCGAGCGGCTTCATCGAGTTTACGTCCACCGTCATGCACTTCTCGCCCAGAAAGGCGGTCAGCTCCGGGTTGCCGCGGCCCCGCTTGTGCCCGGGGACGTCGAAGGGGACGATCCGCGCGCGCTTGAACCGCTCGAGGGCCTCATAGATGGGCGCTTTTGTTTGATCGAGCTTGTACATCGCTGCCTCCTTAGTAGACGTTCTGGCCGCTGAAGATCTCGATCATCTCGCGGCGCAGGCTGTTGGTGATCTCGAGCCGGGTCTTGGGAGGCAGCTCGTAGATGTCGGTCTTGAAGAGATAGTTTTGCAGGTCGATCTCCTTTAAGAGCATCTTGGTGTGGAAGATGTTCGAGTGGTAGATGTTGACGTCCACCGCGTCGTACCGCTCGAGGATGCTCTCGTCGATGTAGTCCTGGATGGAGGTGATCTTGTGGTCGATGAAGAGCTTGTGCCCATCGAGCTCACGGGTGAAGCCCCGCACCCGGTAGTCCATCGTGATGATGTCCGAGTCAAACGAGCCGATCAGGTAGTCGAGGGTGCGCAGCGGCGTGATCTCCCCGCAGGTCGCGACGTCGATATCCACCCGGAAGGTCGCGATCGAGCTGTCGGGGTGGTACTCGGGGTAGGTGTGCACGGTGACGTGGCTCTTGTCGAGGTGGGCCACCACCGTGTCGGTCGCGATCGGCTCCTTCGACTCCTCCGCGATCAGGATGGTCACGCTCGCCCCCTGCGGGTCGTAGTCCTGCTTCGAGATGCTGATGACGTGCGCGCCGATCATCTCGGTCACCATGCCGAGGATGTTCACAAGCCGGTCGGAGTTGTACTGCTCGTCGATATAGGCGATGTAGTCCCGCTGCTCCCGCTCGCTCTTGGCGTAGCACACGTCGTATATGTTGAAGCTCAGAGATTTGGTGAGGTTGTTGAACCCGTAAAGCTTTAATTTGTTCTCCATTTTGGGGCCTCCATAAACTAGATTGCCCGGACAAACAAAAATGCGCCCGGGAGGGCGGTGCTGCACACCGCGACCACTTGAGCGCACGAAATCCTATGATAAGGGCCTAGAGTCTATATAGCAAGAACTTACTTTTACTACTCTTATTGATTGTTCAAGTGATCAATAAGGCAACGAAAGTTGCCGGTCTCGGCTTTTGACCCAGCTGTCCGATGGCTATGATTCCCGAGGGAATGGTCAAAATAGTCTTTGCTCGAAGGCTCTAACCGCCTTTGATGGAAAGCAAGAAAAGTATATCCCATTTTGTCGGATTTTGCAAGTAAAAATTCGGGCGGGGCCTTGACAAAAAAGCGGGCGGCGGCGTATCATAAAAGAAACTGATGATGGGGAGGAGTCCCCGTGCGCGCGTGAAGAGAGCCGGGGGCGGTGGGAGCCCGGCGGCAGGCGGCGGATGGGCGTGGGCCCCGGAGGGCGAGGCGAGCGGTTTTCCCGGGTAGTCTCGACGTCTCCCGCGTTACGGGCGGCGGATGCACGGCATCCGCATGAGAGGGCGAATGCGTTCGCCAAACAAGGTGGCACCGCAGAGGCATTTTGTGCGTCTGTCCTTGGGAGCAATCCGGGGACAGGCGCTTTTTTGTTTATAAAAAGGAGGACATTATGGATTTTACAACCTATTTAAAACATTATCCCGACAAGGACGGAAAATTCGGCAAGTACGGCGGCGCGATCCTGCCGCCGGAGCTCATCCCCGCGTTTGAGGAGATCAACGAGGCGTATCAGACCATCTGCAAGTCCTCCCAGTTCATCAACGAGCTGCGGCGGATCCGCCGCGAGTTCCAGGGACGGCCGACCCCGGTCTACCACTGCGAGCGGCTCTCCGGCAAGATCGGCTCCTGCCAGATCTACCTGAAGCGGGAGGACCTCAATCACACCGGCGCGCACAAGCTCAACCACTGCATGGGCGAGGGGCTGCTCGCCAAATATATGGGCAAGAAGAAACTGATCGCGGAGACCGGCGCGGGACAGCACGGCGTGGCGCTGGCGACGGCGGCGGCCTTCTTCGGCCTCGAGTGCGAGATCCACATGGGCGAGGTGGACATCGCAAAGCAGGCGCCGAACGTCAAGCGGATGGAGATTCTGGGCGCCAAGGTGGTGCCGGTCACCCGCGGGCTCAAGACGCTCAAGGAGGCGGTGGACTCCGCCTTTGAGGCGTATGCCGCCGACTACAAAAACTCGATCTACTGCATCGGGTCGGTCGTGGGGCCGCACCCCTTCCCGCTGATGGTGCGCGACTTCCAGATGGTGGTCGGCGTCGAGGCGAGAGAGCAGTTTTTGGAGATGACCGGCTTTCTGCCGGATGTGGTCTGCGCCTGCGTGGGCGGCGGGTCGAACTCGGCGGGGATGTTTACCCCGTTTCTCGCCGACCCGGTGGAGATCGTTGGTGTCGAGCCGCTCGGGCGGGGGCCAAAACTCGGCGACCACGCGGCCAGCCTCACCTACGGCAGCGAGGGCGCGATGCACGGCTTCAACTCGATCATGCTCAAGGATGAGAAGGGGGAGCCCGCGCCGGTCTACTCGATCGCGAGCGGGCTCGACTACCCCTCGGTCGGGCCGGAGCACGCCTTCCTGCACGATGTGGGCCGGGTGAAGTACGAGGCGGTCACGGACGAGGAGACGATGGAGGCCTTCTTCAAGCTGTCGCGCTACGAGGGGATCATCCCGGCGATCGAGAGCGCGCACGCGGTGGCCTTCGCGATGAAGAAGGCGCGCGAGATGGGGACGGGGTCCATCCTTGTGAACCTCTCCGGGCGCGGGGACAAGGATCTCGAGTATGTGATCGAGCACTACGGCAACGGTAACCGGTTCTTCGAGGACGAGGAGCGCTGAACCCTGTGCGGGACGGCCGCCGCGCCGGGAGAGCCGGGGCGGAGAGAGACGGCCGGATCGGTTCCCTCTGACGCCGGCCCGCCGGAGCGGCGGGACTGTGTGAGAAGAGAGAGGGGTATGCCTGCGGGCAAAAATGAGCGTGAGTTCGCTTCTCGCCGCGCCTGTGGAGCGGAGATACAGGATGCCTGCGGCGGCTTTCACCGCCGCGCTTCCAAAAAAAGAGTGGATTTTTTTGAAAATCCACTCTTTTTTTTGTGGCGGATGCATAGACTCCTATGAGAGAAAAAGGAGGGAATCTGCTGTGAAACGAGAGAGAGGCTATCAGAGATCGTTTATGAGTCCGGCGGCGCAGGAGACTGTAGCCGCGGCACGGGTGGCGGAGCCGGCGGCGCAGGGGACTGCGGCCGCGACACGGGCGGCGGAGCCGGCGGCGCAGGGGACTTCGGCCGCGGCACGGGCGGCGGAGCCGGCGGCACAGGGGACTTCGGCCGCGGCACGGACGGCGGAGCCGGCGGCGCAGGGGACTGCGGCCGCGACACGGGTGGCGGAGCCGGCGGCGCAGGGGACCGCGGCCACGGCACGGACGGCGGAGGAGACTGCGGCCGCGGCACGGACGGCGGAGGAGACTGCGGCCGCGGCACGGAGAGTGGAGCGGCAGCCGATCTTCCGCGCGGCGGATGCGAGCGCTGTATCTCCGCCGGTGCGCACAGGGGAGATCCTGCCGGCGGCACAGAACGAGCCTGTGACGGGAGAGGTTGCGGCTCCGGCTCCGGCTGAAGCGATGGCCCCCGTGTTCGGCGGGGTGTGGCCGCCGGCGTCGGGCGCGGAGGAGGGCTTTGAGGCCCGGCGGGAGCTGGGGGAGCCGTTGCTCGCGCGCGACACGGCGGTGGAGTCCGCGGCCCCTGCGGATACCGGCTTTGACCCGCTGAGCTGGCAGCCGGTTTTCGGCGGCGGTCCGATGTTCGGCGGACAGCCGGCGGCGCGGGCGGCGGACGTCCTGCCGGAGCCGGTGGCCACACCCGGCGTGCCGCAGGCGGCACCCGTTCCGGAGGCCGGGGCTGAGCGGCGCATCACGGCTGAGGAGGAGTACGATGCGTTCCGTGAGGCCTTCCCGGACCAGGGCCAGCTGCAGGTGCAGGTGTTCACCGCGCGGCGGACTTGCCCGGTGTCGGAGGCGGAGGTGGTCGTCTCCAAGCGGTTTCCGGACGGGGAGTTTGTGATCTCACGGTCGACGACCGACGGGAGCGGAAAGGGGGCGCTTGTGGCCCTGCCGGCGCAGCCGTCCGCCCTCTCCGAGCATCCGGGCGACGCCCACCCCTACACCACCTATGACGTGCGGGTGACCCACCCCAATTACGCGCCGGTGACCATACGGGACATCACGATATTCGAGGGGGTGCGGTCGCTCCAGAAGGTGGATCTAGTGCCGGTGGCGGCGCTGCCGGACGGGATGACCGAGATCGAGTACACGGTGGGCGCACCGGAGCTTTGACAGAGGAGGAGAAGATGGCAGCTACATTGCTTCCGGTGATTCCGGAGACCATTACGGTGCATCTGGGCCGGCCGGGGGACAGCGCCCCGAACGTCCAGGTGAACTTTGTCGACTACATCAAAAATGTCGCGTCGAGCGAAATCTATCCCACCTGGCCGGAGGCGGCGCTGCGGGCGAACATCCTCGCCCAGATCAGCTATGCGCTCAACCGGGTCTACACCGAGTGGTACCGGGCGCAGGGGTACGATTTCGACATCACAAACACCACCCAGTTCGACCAGGCCTATGTCCACGGGCGGGACGTCTTTGAAAATATCAGCCGGATTGTGGATGAGATCTTCAACAACTATCTGCGCCGGCAGGGAAGTGTCGAGCCGCTGTTCGCCGCCTTCTGCAACGGGACGACCAGCCGCTGCGAGGGGCTCTCCCAGTGGGGCACGGTGGAACTCGCCGAGCAGGGGCTCGACGCCTTTGAAATTTTGCAGCACTACTACGGCGACGACATCGAACTTGTGACGGACGCGCCGGTGCAGGACATCGAGGAGTCCTATCCGGGGAGGGCGCTGCGGCTCGGCATGAGTGGAAATGACGTGCGGCGCATTCAGGTGATGCTGAACCGTATCCGCCGGAATTTTCCGCTCATCCCGGAGATCTCCTCGCCTGACGGGGTGTTCGGCGTGGAGACCGAGGCCGCGGTGCGCACCTTTCAGCAGGTGTTCAACCTCGCGGTGGACGGCATTGTGGGGAAGGCCACCTGGTACCGCATCCGGGAGATCTACAACGGGGTCAAGCAGCTCTCGGAACTGCAGAGCGAGGGGGTGACCTTCGAGGAGATACGGCCGGTTGTGGCGCCTGAAATCGTCTACGGCACCACAGGACCCGAGGTCGCGGCGGTACAGTACTACCTCGCGGTGATCGCCTATTTCAACCGGACCATTCCGCTGCTCGCAATCGACGGTATCTTCGGCGAGGAGACGCGCGACGTGGTCTACACCTTCCAGCGCGAGTACGGCCTGCCGGTGACCGGCGAGGTGGACGCCGAGACATGGTATCGGATGACCGAGATCTACGACGGCATCCTGCGCGAGCTCCCGCCCGGGTTTACGGGGGAGCGGGCCGCGCTCTACCCCGGAGTTGTGCTCAAACGGGGGGCGGAGGGCGAGGACGTGCGGCGCCTCCAGGGGTATCTCGCCTATATCGGAAACGCCTACGGGTGGTTTACCCCGCCGGAGGTGGACGGCGTGTTCGGCCCCGCCACCGAGGAGGCCGTATTCGCCTTCCAGCGGCAGCAGGGCCTCACGCCGAGCGGCGTCGTGGGGCCGGTCACCTGGGCTGCGATCGCCTATCTCTACGACGGGCTGCTCGGATATTAGAAGGCGGCCGCTAAGCGGCCGCCTTTTTATTGCCTTAAGGAAAAGTTTTATGAGGGGAGAGATGTTGAGTCAAATGTAGGAAGCTGACTGTAATCGAAATGAATTTCCTCGCCGGTATCCAAATCTGTGATGCTGAGTGTCCAAGCACCGCCACAGTGACCGGTGCCGAGAATCATGAGCAGGCTGGTTTCACCGGTATTTTGAATGACACCTCCGCCTCCCTTTGAGAACTGACCGGAAGAGAATTTGACATCTACTCCCATTACGTTTACAGTGACCTCAGAGGTGTACTCCATTCTGGAGAGAGTGAAAGATACCGTTTTCCCCAGGAAAGATTCTGGGATAATTGCCGTGATATTGACACACCAGAACTGGTCGGTCTCCAATGGAAGGAAGACGAGCTCCGTATCTGGTACAGATGAACCATTATGATCTTTGGCTCTGGGAATCTGATAGTCGACTGTGACAAAAGAATCGTTGAATTGCGTGGCGTGGTAGTTGGAGAACCCTGCCATACTGGTGATAACAAAGGTGTGATCGGAACTGGTATCTACGGCGGAAGCAGAAAATGAAATCATGGAAACAATCAGTGAAAAAACGAGAACGACAGCTAGAATTCTCTTTTTATTCATTTTATTTTCCTCTCTTTCTTTTCCCTATTCATTGTATAGTAAATATTTGCTGAGAGAAACCATTGGAGACACCCTTTTCCTATTTATATAAATATAATAGCCGAAAAAAGAATGGAAATAAATACCAATTTGTAAAAAATAGAAAAAGCTCCGGCTTCTAGCCGGAGCTTTTTTGAAACATAGGGACGTAGTTTCGCGTCTTATCAGAGGGAGGCGGCGCGCTCGAGTGCGGCGTCGATATTTGGGCAGAAGTTCTCCGCGCCGACCTCCTCAAAAAAGCCCGACTTTTTCATCACTGAGAGCGGCTGGGTGCGCACGTGGGAGAGCAGGAGGGTGATCTCCGCCGCACGGCACTCCTCGAGCAGCCGGCGCAGCCCCTTGAGCGCGGTGACGTCCATCGCGGGGACGCCGCGCATCCGCAGGATGAGTGCGCGCTTTTCGGGGTCGGGCCCGATGTGGGGGAGTTTATCGACCATGCCGAAGAAGAGCGGGCCGATCAGGTCAAGTACCATCGCCTGTTCGGGCACCGGCTTGAGACGGCCGTCCTCGCTCTCGGTGCCGTCGAGATAGCGCCACTCACGGATGACGGCGACGTCGCTCATCCGCTTCATGAAGAGCAGGCAGGAGAGCCCGAGCCCGACACCAATGGCGATCACGAGGTCGAAGACCACGGTGAGCGCGAAGGTGAGCGCCAGCACGGCGATGTCGCTCTTCGGCGACTGGCGGACGATGTCGCGCACGGTGCGCCAGCCGCTCATATTGTAGGCCACGATAAAAAGGATCGCCGCGATGGCGGGCATCGGGATGAGCGCCGCATACGGCATCAGCAGCACGAGGATGAGAAGCAGCACTGCGGCGTGCACCATTCCGGCCACGGGGGAGACCCCGCCGTTTTTGATGTTGGCGGCGGTGCGGGCGATCGCGCCGGTGGCGGGGATGCCGCCGAAGAGGGCGGAGCAGGCGTTGCCGAGGCCCTGGGCGACGAGCTCCATATTGGAGTTGTGCTTCGAGCGGGTCATCTCGTCGGCGACGACGCAGGCGAGCAGCGACTCGATCGCGGCGAGCACCGCGATGGTGAACGCGTCGGGCAGCACCGCGCTCACCATCTCAAAGGAGAGGGCGGGCGCCTGAAAGCTGGGCGGCGCGGAGGAGATGCTGTAGAGGTCGCCGATGGTGTTCACCGGCAGCCCGAGCAGCTGGACGAGCGCCGCCGTGACCACTACCGCTGCGAGTGAGGGCGGAATCTTGCCGAGGAAGCGCGGCCCGACGATGAGGATCACAAGGGCGAGCGCGCCGACGCCGAGCGCCGCCCAGTTGACCGTCGGCAGCGCGAGGAAAGCCGCTTTGAGCTTCTCCACCGTCTCGACCGGTGCGGCGGAGGTGGTGAGCCCCAAGAAGTCTTTGAGCTGACCGATCACGATGGTGACTGCGATGCCGGCGGTGAAGCCGGTGGTGATGGTATACGGGATATATTTGATGAGGCTGCCCATGCGCAGCAGGCCCATCAGTACGAGGATGAGTCCGGCGAGCAGCGTGGCGAGCGCGAGGCCGCCCATCCCGTTTTCGGCGACGACGCCGGCGACAATGGTGGCAAACGCGGCGGTCGGCCCCGCGATCTGCACCTTGCTGCCCCCGAACAGCGAGATGACAAACCCCGCGACGATCGCGGTGTACAGGCCCTGCTCGGGCGCGACGCCCGAGGCGAGCGCCAGCGCGATTGAGAGCGGCAGCGCGATGATGGCGACGATCACCCCTGAGACGAGGTCCCGCCCGAACTTTGCAGCGGAATACTCCCGCATCGAGAGCAGCAGCTGCGGCACAAATGTTTTCATATCCTTACCCCTTTTCACACAAAAAAACCGCGGCCGCTGTTGCAGCCGCAGTTTTGGCGGAGAGAGAGGGATTCGAACCCCATAAGAATCCGCTGTTTATCATACGCCCCGCCATTACTGTGTAGATTCTGTGTATTCTA
>CAJFTX010000010.1 GCA_904420075.1 uncultured Clostridia bacterium
GGGGCCTGTGACGGGCGCCCTTCTAAATCGAGGAGGGGATAGAGAGAGACTGTGCGGCGGAGTTTCTGAAAAAAAGACACGGGCGACTCGTAGGAGGGAACTTGTGGCTTTGAGGCACCGGGTGCAGCGCGTAGAAATGGCTGTAAATAGAACCGAAGAAAGGGAGAAAAAAGATGAAATATACTGACAGTTTAGGGATGAAGATTTCGCAGTTCTCGCTTGGAACCGTGCAGCTGGGTCTATCCTATGGCGTTGCGAACGACTCAGGCAAACCCTCGCGGGAGCAGGCGCATGAATTGCTGCGCTGTGCGGTGGAAGGCGGAGTCAACAGCATCGACACCGCCGCGGCTTACGGCGACTCGGAGGAGGTGATCGGCAGTTTCCTGGAGGACTGTCCGGAGACAGAGCGGCTGCTGATTACAACCAAAATCGCGGACTTCGATCACAGCTCGGAGCAGGCGCTGGAGCGCTCGATCCGGGAGAAGACGGCGGAGTGCAAAAGGCGGCTGGGACTTCCACAGATCCCGATTTTGATGCTGCACCACTCGAAGGATTTTACTGAGAACCCGGAGGGGGTGCTCCGCGTGCTGGAGGCGCTGCGCGCCGAAGGCGAGGTGCGCAGAATCGGTATCTCGCTCTATGAGGAGGACGACTTTGCGCAGGTGGCGGCGTCCAGTTTTGACGCGGTACAGATTCCGCAGAACATCTTCGACTGGAGATTGATTACAAGCGGCAAGCTGAGTGCGCTGACTGAGGCGAAAAAGATCATTTTTGTACGGAGCGTATTTTTACAGGGGCTGGTCTTTAAGACGCCGGATACGCTTTCGGAGACGATGACGTTCTGCGCGCCGGCGCTGCAGAAGTTCCGCGCTTTCTGTGAGCGCTATCAGATGAGCCCGGCGGCGCTTGCGGCATCCTTTGTGCTCTCGCTGCCGGGGGTGACAAGTCTGGTGCTCGGCTGCGAGACGGTCGAGCAGGTCAGGCAGAATCTCACGCTGATCGAGCAGACGAGCACCCTCTCGGAGACGCAGATGGGAGAGTTGAGAGCGGCATTTGAACATACCGATCCGCGTGTACTTGACCCGAGACAGTGGAACGCATAAGAACGGAAAAGGCTGCGCGGTGAGGAGGGGCACGATGACTGAACGGGAGCGGTTTCTAGCTGTTTTGCGAGGGGAGACGCCGGACCGAGTTCCCTATTTTCTGGATCTGGGGCACTGGTGGCGCGCAGAGTCCGGGATGAAGTGGGATCTGTTTGCGGTCTCCAACTGCACGAAGGAGATCACCGATCTGCACAGAGAGGTGGGCGCCGGGTGGTATGTGGAGGTCGGGAGCCTGCACGAGGAGTACTACGACGAGGATGTCCAGCGGGAGCGAGTGATGGACGGGGATGAGGTGATAGAGACCTACCGCACGCCGATCGGCGAGGTGGTGATGAAACGCCGCTGGAACCCGGTGAGCTCCTCCTGGGATATCACAAAACATATGGTGGAAACCATCGATGATCTTAAAATTCTGACCTACGCCATGCGAAAGAAGCACTACCGGGAGAACTATAAAAACTGGGAAAAAATTGAAGAGACCGGCGGGGACGTCGGACTCGGATTTCCGGGGATGGGCTATACGGGACTCGGTTCGCTGATTTCCTATTATATGGGGGTGGAGAACACGATCTTTGCCGCCTATGACGAGCCGGAACTGCTGCACGAGTATGTGGACGTCTTCAACGCAAAGATGTTGGAGATGGTGGAGCTATATTGTGAGGGGCCGGCGCCGCATATGATCTTCACCGACAACCTCTCGAGCGACGTGCAGTCGCCGGAACTGTTTCAGGAGTACAGTTTTGACCACTACAGAGAGCTCGCCGCCCGGCTGCACGCGGCGGGAAAGACGGTCTCGGCCCATGTGGACGGCCGAATGAACCGAATTTTGCCTGTGGTGGCGGAGGCCGGGATCGATGTGGCGGATGCCTGTACGCCGAAGCCGACGGGGGATCTTACGCCGGCGGAGGTGCGGCGACAGGCGGGGAATATGGTGATAATGGGAGGAGTCTCCCCGCGGATGTGGCTCCCGGAGACGGGGGAAAAGGAGTTTGTAGCCCATGTGAGAGAGTGGCTTGACCAGAGAAGGGTGAGCCCTCGCATTGTACAGTCCGCAGGAGATCAGGTGCCTCCGGGCACAAAGTTACAGCGGATCAAACTCATGCGCGAGATTGTCGAGGAGTACGGCAGGTACTGAAGAATTGGGGAAGCGGGCGAAGGGTTTCGCCCGCTTCTGTGCGGTGAGAGGGCGCTGCGGGCGAACCGTTTCGGCGTCCTTCATTTTGTGGTAAAATAATCTGGTGAAAAACTCATAAAGTCATAGCTTTTGAGCGCCTGGGAGAACAGGAGGAGCCGGCGTTTCCTCCAAGCGGTTTGGCGGACACTCCTCCGGCGGTCTTATCTGTGCGGTGGGGGCTCATAAAAGAGGGGAGAAATCGGAGAAGCCGGCCGGCCCGGAAAGAGGATGACCGGCAAAAAAGTCCCATTCGGAGGTTTGCTGCTTGTGTCTCCGGCATTTCATTTTATGATATAATAAAAAACAGTCGGGACTTTATCGCGCCTGCGGGCGCGGAGAAGGATCGTATGTTTTTGAAAATTCCGCTGCGCTTTATAAAAATTTGCAAAGGGAAAGCTGTGTGAGAAAACGATGGAGAGGTTAAAGCTGTTGCTTGTGGACGATGAGCAGATGGTGCACCGCGGGATGCGCGCACTGACTGACTGGGAGAGTCTCGGGGTCGGAGAGATTACTTCGGCCTACTATGTGGCGGAGGCGGTGGAACTCGCGCGGAAGCTGCGCCCGGAGTTGATTTTGACCGACATCCGTATGCCCGGGGCGGACGGCTTTTCGCTGATTGAGCAGCTGCAAAACGAACTGCCTGAGGCCTCTTTTGTAGTGCTCTCGGGGTACGATCAGTTTGAATATGCACAGCGGGCGCTCTCGATGGGAGTGAGCGCCTACCTTTTAAAGCCGGTGAGCGAAGCGGAGCTCCGTCGGGTGATTGAGAGCTGCGTGAAAAAGCATAGGGAGGCGCATGAGCGCACGCAGATGCGCGCCGAGCTGCGCCGCTATCGGGAGAGCGCCCGCAACTATACGGCGGAGCTGATTTTGCGGGGAGCGATTCAGGGGAACACCGGCCTCTCTGAGGAGCAGCTGCGGGCTGCGGTGATCGGCGCGGACCCGCTTTTCGCCGGCGGGACATATGGACTCTGCTGCTTTTTGCCGGTGATCACGACCGAGTTTGAGGATGAGGTGAACGGCTTTGAAAAGGTGCAGGAGATCGGCGGGCTCGTGGCGCGGGTAGCGGGGGAGCGGTACCCGGGGCTCTCGCGTTTTGTGCTGCCGGGATTTCCTGTGCTCACGCTGTTTATCGCGGGGAAGGAGCTGCCGCTTGAGGAGCTCTGCGATGAGGTCGCGCGCGCGGCGCGCGAGGTGTTTGACGTCGAAGTGCGCAGTGTTTTTGACGCAGAGGTGGGGCGGCTGGTGAGATTGCCCGAGTGCCATGAAAAGCTGCTGGCGCGGCTGGAGCAGCGGGAGGGGGCGACGGAGCGCGCCCCAAAGACAAAAATTGAGGAGATCAAGGAATATATTCGTGAGAATCTCGGAAATCGGGAGATCAGTTTGTCAAAAATTGCGGGCCAGTTTTATTACAATTCGAGCTATCTCTCCCGGATGTTTAAAGAGGAGACCGGAATGCTCTTTCTCGATTTTTTGAACCGGGAGCGGATCGCCTATGCGCAGAGGCTGATTGACGGAGGCGTGCGCTCGACCTATGAGGTCTGTGAGAAGGTGGGATATAAGGACTACCGTTATTTTATCTCGATTTTTAAGAAATACGCCGGAATGACGCCGTATCAATATGTACAGTCGAAGGAGAAAAAATAGTGATGAGAAAATCTCACGGTTCATTTCGGATGCGGATTTTCTGGGCGCTGCTTCTGATTTCGGTGCTCCCGGTGTTGGCGGTGGGGAGCTGGTTTTCCTATCAGGCCCGGGCGGAGAGCGAGCGAAATGTGCGGGAGAGTTCGGAGCTCTACGCGGAGCAGGTGGCAGGCCGGCTTGACGAGCTTGTCAAAGGAATTGACAACGTGACACAGACGGCGTTCAGCGACAAACAGCTGCAGGAGGCGCTGCGCAGCACAGAGATGGACGAGCTCGCCCGACAGTCGGTGATCGATCAGTTTCTGCTCAACGTGGATATGTCAAGCGACGCCGCGCGGGACGTGATTCTGGTGACAGACAAACGGGCATACTCCCGGAGAAAGACGGCGGTGGAGAGCGCCGACTATCTGCGCTACGGACAGTCGTGGTACGCGGACGCGGTGATGGCCAATGGCGGACTGGTCGTGTCCAGCCGAAGAGACGGGACTTATCAGAAGGGCGGACCGAGAGTGGCGAGTATGTCGCGGGCGATTCTGGATCTCTCCGCACCCGATCGGGGACGCTTGGGGTTTCTGGTGCTGGAGATCGACCCGGGCTATATTGCGGAGATCTGTGGAGAGGTGAACGCCCAGGAGGGAACCCGGGTGGCGATCTGCGATCGGTACGGATATGTGCTGTACAGCAGTGAGGCGATGAAAACGGATACTCTGCCGCTTGATACGGCCTCCTATGCCGCGCCTGCCGGAAATGGGACGGTAACAATGGGAAATCTGCGCTACCGGATGAACTATGTGACGAGTGAAAAGACCCAGTGGAAGATTTTTCGCTTTGTACCGGAACAGTATGTGAATTCACTCGGCAGAGAGGTGCTGTGGACCAACTTCGCAGTGGGGCTGCTCTGCGCGGTAGCGGCGGCGCTCATCTCGGCGCTGCTCTCTACCACGCTCACACGGCCGATCTACCGGCTGCGTACGCTGGTGCGGCGGATCGGCGCCGGGGAGCTTGGAGCGACGGAGAGCTTTCACGGGGATGATGTTGTGGACGAGCTCGGCAACTGTATCAACGGGATGAGTCGGAACCTCAAAGAGATGGTTTACACCAACTATGAGATGAAGCTGCGGACGAAGGAGGCGGAGCTGCGCTCCCTGCAAAATCAGATCAACCCTCATTTTCTCTACAATACGCTCGCGTCAATTCAGTTGCTTGCGGTGACGAAAAAAGAGCCGGAGATCGCGCGCATGGTGGAGGAGCTGGGTGCGTTTTTTCATCTCACGATCAGCGAGGGTGGGGAGACGGTGCCGCTCTCTCAGGAATTAAAGCTGGTGGAGATCTACATCAGTTTGCAGAAGGTGCGATTCGGCGAGCGCATCTGCTATCGCTGCGAGGTGCCGGAGGAGCTGCGCTCTCTGCCGGTGCCGAAGCTGATTTTACAGCCGCTGGTGGAAAATGCGATTATCCACGGGCTGGAGGAACAAATTGAACCGGGAACGGTGACGCTCTCGGCGCGTCGGGAGCAGGACAGGGTAGAAATTGTGATTTCGGACGATGGAATCGGAATGGATGAAGAGGAGCTCGCACTCTGTCGCAGAGGGCTTCAAGGCGAGCGGGGAAGGCGGACGGATGGCAAGATCAGTGTTGGAATGCGCAATGTGGAAGAGCGACTGCGCCTCTGTTCCGGAGGAACACTCGGACTTTCAATTGAGAGCAAACAGGGAAAGGGAACTTCGGTTCGCCTCTCTCTTCCGCTGGAAGGTGTGTCGGGAAAAAAGGAAAATAGAGAGACTGGCGGATAGTTCATTCGCCAGTCTCTCTATTTATAGTTGGAATATACGTCTATTATTGGTAAAACCGGCGAAAATGACAAATTATTGGGAAAATGAGACGTGCCTTTTTGAGGGGCTTGCGATAGACTGATATAAATTGTGGATTTCAAAATTGAGATAAGGGTATGAAGAAAATTGTAATTGCACTGTGGGCGCTTTCTCTTTACTTTGGGTTTGCGGGGTGTTCGGAAAATACGAACGCCCCAGATGACAGCAACCGGAAGGCGCCCACGACTCAGAACGAGACGACGGACGACAAAGAGAGCGATCCTCCGAAAAATGAGGATCAGGACGATGGCGAGACGACCAGCGCACCTGCAAATACGCTCGGCACGTTGGGATATAACGTTCCGGCCGGTTTTTCAGAAACGGTAAAAACAAGCAACGCGGTAACCTATACGAGCACAAAGGGTACAGGACTTGTGATCACTGCTCAGGACATGGGGATGGAATTGACTGAGGAGCTGATGAAGGCGTCTGTTGACCAGATGATCGGGGCGGCAAACGCGACGGATGCAAAATTCTCTGAGATGACAATTGCGGGGAAAACGGCGATTGTCTGCGAGTATACTGCGAGCCAGAGCGGACTCACGTTGAAAGCAAAAGCGGTGATCTTTGCAAACGGCAGCGACCTGTATTCCGTCACCTATTCCGGCGAGGGTTCGGCCTATGCGGAGGATGAGCTCCTGGAAGTTCTGAACGGTGTGAGCTTTCAGTAAAACAGAATAAGAAAGACGGCGCTGTGACCAAAAGAGGACAGCGCCGTTTTTTCTATTCTTATGAAAGAGAATCTGGCTTTATATGGGGGAGTATGATATAC
Organism: uncultured Clostridia bacterium; assembly: GCA_904420075.1. Taxonomy (GTDB): domain Bacteria; phylum Bacillota; class Clostridia; order Oscillospirales; family Feifaniaceae; genus CAJFTX01. The sequence goes on from CAJFTX010000010.1 coordinate 6,565, forward strand.
TATTTTTCAACATTGTGTAATAATTAGAGGATGTGAGAGGACATGAAGAAGAGAAGAGGCGTTGCGCTGCTGCTTGTGATCGGCCTGATCTGTATATGGATGGGCGGATGTGCAGAGGACGGGGAGCTGTGGAGAACAGATACGCTGCAGGGAATCAGCTATTCGGCTCCGAACAACTGGACGCTGCAGGAGGGCGGAAATTTTAAGAGTTACGGTGGTGTGGACGGGGCGGTTCTGCTGGTTACAGCGCTGGCGGATGCGCCTGCGGATCTCGAGAGCGCCTATGAGGAGTTTACCAGGACGATGGCGAATCGCAGAGAGACCGGCAGGGAGGAACTGGCTATTGCGGGACAGCCGGGGCTCCATTGTACGGTACAACACCGGTCGGACAAGACGGAGCTCACCTCCGGTGTGGTGCTTTTTGCGCTTGATGGGACGACCTATATCTTTGCTCTGACCTGCAAGGAAAAGAGTTTTGAACAGTATGGAGAGATCTGGCAGACCATTCTGACGAGTGTCGTGCCGGCGGAGGGGGCGCAGACGTGAGAGTGGATCATGGAGGAATTCCGCCACTGTTTGATAGAGAATCCCGAGTGTTGATTCTCGGGACGATGCCCTCGCCGAAGTCGAGGGAGGCGGCGTTTTACTACGCTCATCCGCAGAACCGTTTTTGGCGGGTGCTCGCGGCGATTCTTGGGGAGAACTGTCCGGAGACAGCGGAGGGGCGCGCCGCGCTCTGCCACAGGCGGCATATCGCGCTGTGGGATGTGCTCGCCTCCTGTGAGATCGAGGGGGCGGCGGACAGCACCATCCGAGCTCCTGAGCCGAATGACATCGCGGGACTTCTGAAGCAGGCGCCGATCCGGGCAGTGTTTACCACGGGGACGACCGCGACAAAATTATATCAGAGACTGCTGCCCGCTCTGCCGAGAGCAATTCCTCTCCCATCCACCAGTCCGGCCAACTGCCGGATTCGTTTTGAGGAACTCGTGGAGCGGTATCGCGTGATTTTGAACTATCTATAAAGATTGAGGGAATTTGGAGGGGTGCCGCGTCTCATATATATAGAAGGAGTGAGAGAATGAAGAGTTTTCTAAAGGCGTTTTTGATCACCCTGCTGATCTTGGCGCTGCTCATCGGCGGTGTAGTGTTCTTTTTGATCAAGCCGGCCTTTGATGATATGCATGACGGTGAGGACGCCGAGGAGATTGCCAGAGTGCTGGACAAGCGCGAAGGGGACAGCTACAACGTGCTGATGCTCGGCGTGGACGGCGGCGGAAAGCGTACTGATACGATCATGCTACTCAGCGTGCAGGGAAAAGAGGTGCATATCACCTCTATCCCGAGAGATACCCGAGTAAAGATCGGGAAAAACCATCAGAAGATCAACGCAGCGCTGCCGACCGGGGGAGTGCCGATGCTTGTAGAGGCGGTGCGGGAGGTGACCGGTGCGCCGATTCACTACTATGCAAAGGTGGACTTCGACGGATTTGTGGAGATTATTGATCAGCTCGGCGGCGTGGATTTTGATGTGCCGCAGGACATGCAGTACAGCGATCCGGCGCAGGGGCTTGAGATTAATCTGAAACAGGGTTATCAGCACCTGAACGGCGAGCAGGCAATTCAGCTCTGCCGGTTCCGGAAATATCCGACTGCGGATATCGGGCGCACCCAGGTACAGCAGCAGTTTATCAAAGCGGTGATCGATCAGAAGCTCAACCTGGGAAATCTCTTCAAGCTGCCGGGGGTTGTGAAATCAGTGGGGGAACATGTGGAAACCAATTTTCAGATGAGAGATCTCTTCTCGCTGATTGGGATTGGAGATGTGCAGCTCCACCAGATGCCCGGAGAGGGAAAGTATATCGGAAAGGTGTCGTATTTTGTGCAGAACAAGAGCGAGACCTATGCGATGTTTGAACAGTATTTTCTGGGTACGGGGGAACCTGCGGAGAAAGTCTATACCGCGTAAAATCCGCTCCGGCAAAAAAGTTTGCCGGAGCGGAAAGTTTTTGTTGACAAACAGAAGAAAGAAATGGTATTATAGACAGGCACTCCTCTTGGAGCGCACCTGAATTCGACAAAAAAGGTTGAAAAAAGTACTTGACAAAAGAGTTCAGGTTTGATATACTAAACTAGTCGTCACCGAGAGGTGAGAGACGGACAGGACCTTGAAAATTAAACAACGACGAGAGAGAGACCCTTGGAAAAGAATTTGAGATTCCAGGAAATTTGGTAAAAGCCAGAGGGTTCTGGGAGCTTGGAAAAGAACTTGGCTCAC
>CAJFTX010000011.1 GCA_904420075.1 uncultured Clostridia bacterium
CGTGCTGCTTGAGTGGTCGAATGAATTAAAATGAAAGAGCCGGGGCGCTGCGCCCCGGCTCTTTCATTTTAAAAACTTCTATATAGCCCCTCTCATTCTCCCCGCTCAGATTGGCTGCGCCAGCCAAACATGGCACAGTACTCCTCATTTTGACAATCTCCGTTATCACTGACATAGAAGCAGCTCCCGTCATCGAGCCGGATGCGAAGCTCTGAGCGGTGTAACCGGACACGCCCCTTCTCGCTGCAGAACGTCTCAAAGTCAATCTGCTCTATCCTCCGGCCAACGAGCATCCCCAGCGAACCGGATAAATCGATCAGCTCCTCAGCCGGAGGAATTTGGTAAGGATTGAGATAGGCATGACAGTAGTGCGTCACAGAGAGCAAAATCCCTTCACAGTCCAAAACCAGATTGCTCTTAAAACAATTGCGGCGATTTCCCCTCTCTGTCGCAAAGCAGAATACCGCCTCTTCTAATGTGTCGGCGGCGGAGTAAACCCCCTCGATACGCTTTCCGAGCACAACGTCATACCAGTCGATCCCACGGTACGGCTCCCCTTTGCTCTTGGCCTCCAGAATGTCATAGAGCACCCAGAAAAGGCATTCGTCCTCAAGAGAATCCTCCACCGGAATTGCCGCACTTGTCTTCGTACCGATCCACTCCAGAACTGACTGCTCCTCCTCCCGATACAGCGGATCCGCCCCTGCATCCAGAAGAAGCTTCGCCGCATCCAGGATATATCTGTCGTAAGACGCCCAGGAGAGCGCCTGTAATGCCTGCCCTCCGTGAGCTCCCCCTCTCTCCTCTGCCGCATACCCGTGCTCAATAAAAAAGCGTACAAGCTCCGGAAGATATCTCCCGTCTCGCTCTTCCCCTTCCTCTTCATAATCCACGGAATACCCGCAGATCAGTTCTGAGAGCAGTGTATCATCCTCCGTATAGGCGTTGATGTCCGCTCCGTCCCGGAGTAACTGCTCCATCTTTTCAAAGTCTGGCGGATAGGCGCTTGCCGCCTCTTGCAGTCTCTCCTCAAGTGTTCCAAACACCATAAATCACCCCTCTCTCCGCGCTACCGCAGCGGGCCGAATTCGGCCTTTTCAATACACGCCTGCCCCTCCGGGCTCAGCAGGAAGGAGACAAGCTTCCTTTCGGGGCTGTCCTCCGGCGCATCCTTACGGATCACAGCATAGATATAGTCGGCGAGCGGATAGCTCCGGTCGGCAATCGTCTCGTCCGTCGGCTCCACCCCGTCGATCGCGAGCAGCTTGAGCGGTATCTTCTCTCCGGGCTCAACGAGGTTTCCCCAATTGCGCTCCATCGACCGGTAGTAATAGTAGGTGCTGTAGCCGAGGGCGTAGGCCGGCGGGTCGTCCGTCCCGGCGCCCACCACGTCGGTGAAGATATCCTGCATGCTGACCGAGATGGTCTCCCTGTGAATGTCCGGGTGGATGGGGTTCCCTTGCAGGAAGTAGCGCTCCATATTCGCGTGGCTGCCGCTGTCCTCGTTGCGGCAGAACGGGATGAGCGCCGCGTCCGGCCCGCCGAGGCCCGACCAGTTTTTCGGATTGTTGTTCACATAGAGCTCGGTGATCTGCGCGGAGGTGAGCCCCTCCGCGCTGTTCTGCTCATTTGTGAAGAAGACCATCGCGTCGTACCCGATCGGGATGAGCTCGAGCTCCACCCCCTGCTGCTCGGCGAGGTCATAGATGTCCTGCCCCGGGGCGATGCCCGCGAAGACAAGGTCCGCCTCGCCCTCGATCAGCCGCTCATAGGAGCGGTGGGTTTTGCTGTGCCCCTCGGGATAGGCCGGATGGCGATTATAATTTGAGAAGAGGGCGGTGTAGACCCACTGCGTCACCGGCAGAGTCGAGGTCGAGCCGTCGACCACCGGCATCTCCTCCGCAAGGCCGAACTCCTCCGCCACTCTGGACGGGTAAACCGGGACTTCACACCGCACTTCCAGCAGCTGCCACGCCGCCTCGCTGCGTGTCACCGGCTTCTGCGGCTCAAAATAGTAGAGATTCTCCGGCTCCTCCGGGGTGCCCCCGGTGACACGGGTGGTAAGCACGCAGCTCCCGAGCGTGTGGTAGGCGCTCTTTGCATACGCCGCGAGCGCGTCCGCGTCCTCCGTCTCGGGGAGCTCCCCCGTCTCCGAAAGGGTGAGAAGGCCCACCGTCTGGAGCGCGCGGGCGGTCATCACGACAAACTCCTGCCGGGAGACCGGCCGGTCCGGGTAGAACCTCTCGTCCGGCATCACGACGCCGAGCGCCTGCGCGGTGTAGACCGGCGCGGCGTACCACGCGTCCGCCGGGACGTCGGCGTAAGGCTTCCCCTCCGCCGTGGGCGCGCCGAGCAGCCGCACGATGATCGCCGCGGCCTCCGCCCGGGTGATCTCCCGCGTGGGCTCCGCCTCGCCCCGGTCGTTCCCGCCCATCACGCCGAGCCGGGAGAGCCGCTCGATCTTATCAAACTGCCACTCATTTGTGAGATTTCGATCGGTAAAGGAAAGAGCTTTTGTCACGCAGGGCTCGATCGGCCGGTCGCGGTACGCCTCCGGCACTATGGCAAAAAACTGTCTGTCATGGTAGTAGGAGAGCGGAATCACCTCCCCGGTGTCCGCATAGCACATCGCATACTCCGCCAGCGCATTTGCCGCATAGCTGTCCATCTCCGGCCCCGTAATCCGCCGGGTGAGAAATCCGCCGCCCGCCGCGGCGGATGAGAGCAGCACCGCACAGACGAGCGTCAGGCTCAGTAAAACCACTCGGAGTCGCTGTTTCATTCTCTTTGCCCCCTTTCAAAACCCTTATGTTTTTCTCTTCTGTTCCATTTCAGTGTATCACCCGCATTCTCGCCCGTCAATATGAATAAAATATTTATTTTTTATATATATTTTTTGTCCTCTCTACCCAACCCCCTCCCTCCTTTCAAACAAATCCTCCTCTCTTTTCAGCGAGAACGGCCGGAGAGCCGGCGTATTTTATCCGGCATACGGTCCGCCTCCCCGAGCGGCCGGCGCAGGGCAAAAAGAGAGCCGGGCAAAAGCCCGGCTCTCTCTATTTAAAATACTGGTAGAGGTCGCACTTGATCATGCCGTTGTAGAGCTTGCGCTTTTTGTCCGCCCGGCGGCCAAAGAACTTCTCAAACTCCTCGTGCGAGGTGATAATATAGTATTTCCAGCCCGGCAGCGCCTGGAACACCCGGCCCATCACCCGGTAGAGCGCCTCCGCCTCCTGCCGCTCGAGCAGCCGCTCGCCGTAGGGCGGATTGCAACAGATGACGCCGCCCTCGGTCGCGGTGTGCAGCTTCTCCACCGGGAGGGTGCCGAACTTGATATACTGCGAAACGCCGGCGCGGCGCGCGTTCTCCTCGCCGAGCGCCTTCATCGCGGGGTCGATATCGGTCGCCGCGACGCGGAACTTGTCCGGCCGCACTCTCGAGAGCGCCTCCTCCCTGGCGCGGGCGAAGGCCCCCTCCGGGAGGAAGGGAAACCGCTCCGCCGAAAACCGGCGGCGGAGCCCCGGCGCAATGTCCGCGATCGCCATCGCCGCCTCGATCGCGATCGTCCCCGAGCCCGCGAACGGGTCCCAGAACTGCACGCTCGAGCGGGCGCGGGTGGTCTTGACCATCGCGGCCGCGAGCGTCTCCCGCAGCGGGGCGAGGTTCGCCTTCGGGCGGTAGCCCCGCTTGTGCAGCCCCTCGCCCGAGGTGTCGAGCAGCACGGTCACCTCGTCCTTCATCAGAAGGAAATTGACCTGATACGGCACCCCCGTCTCCTCAAACCAGGAGACGCCGTACTTCTCCCGCAGCCGCTCCACAATCGCCTTCTTGACAATCTTCTGGCAGCTCGGCACGCTCGAGAGCTTGCTCCTTAGCGAGTGCCCCGCGACCGGGAAGGCGTCCTTCACGCCGATATAGTTCTCCCAGGGGATGGCCCGCACCCCCTCGAAGAGCTCGTCAAAGCTCAGCGCCTGAAACTGCGCGAGCTTGATCTCCACCCGCTCGGCGCAGCGCAGATTCAAATTGGCCCTGGCGACCCCCGCCCCGTCCGCACGGAAATTCACCCGGCCGTCCTGCGCGGCCACCCCCTCAAATCCGAGGCGGCGCAGCTCGTCCGCCACGTAGCTCTCCAGCCCAAAGAGGCAGGGCGCCACCAGCTCATACTCTCCCATCGTTTTCTCCTCCACTTCTCCCCTGCGGGGAATAGGCACAGTATACCACATCCCCGCCCCCGCGACAAGCAGGGCCCCCTCTCCCACCCGGAACCCCAGACGGTGAAAAGCGGCCGGGCCTGCGGGGAACACTGATATCAGAGGGGCTTCAGAGCGGGGCCGGCGGCGTTCAAGGCTCCCCCTCATCCGCCGGGAAAACCCAAATGTTAACCCCCGTTGCTTGCGGCAACGGGCGTTTTCCCATACAATTGTGTCATGGGCGAATGCGAAACGCAAAACACAGCCTGTGCGGACCATGTTTCACCGTTTCGGCGAAACGACAGCCCGGACGAAATGGGGCAAGAGAAAGCAATCCACAGTTTCACAGGCACCGGAGGAGGCGTAGGCCGAACCTCTCTGAGGAGATACAGAGCTATCCTCTAAAAAATTACGTGGTTTTCAGAGTTTCGCAGACGCCTGCAATCACGTGAACCGAAAGGAGTGCATCCCCTATGCTAAGCGAAAATATAAAGACAATCCGAAAATCAAAGGGCCTCTCGCAGGAGGACCTCGCCGTCAAGCTGAATGTCGTGCGGCAGACCGTCTCCAAATGGGAGCAGGGGCTCTCCGTCCCCGACTCCGACCTGCTGGTCGCCCTGTCGGAAGCGCTCGAGACGCCTGTCGGCACCCTGCTCGGAGAGACTGTCCCGGAGACGAGGGCCGACGACCTAAAGGCGATCTCTGAAAAACTGGAGACGCTCAATCTGCAGCTCGCGCGGAGGAACGCCGCAAGACGCAACCTGCTCCACTGGCTCTTTCTCTCGCTGTGCGCGCTTCTTCTTCTCCTCTTCGCGGCCATGGTCGCGCTCAACAGCCCCTATTTGGGCTTCGATTACCACGACCCCGAAATGGCCGTCGCCGGAACGCTGCTTCACGCGGCGGAATGGCTGTTTGTCCGGGCGGCGCCGCTCCTCCTGATCGGGGCGGCCGTCGGAGCGTTTCTGACGCGAAAGCGGCGGTGACGCCGCACGCCCCCTTTTCCCAAACAGACGCAGGAGCTCCCCGGAACAGATGTCCCGGGGAGCTTTTCTCCATGCGAAAAAAGAGCTGGGGCAACAATGCCGCCGATACTCCACCGGCCGATCGCCGTCAAATGCACAGGGCTGCGCCGCACTTTTCCAGTTGAATCAAAAAAGCAGCCTTTTCGGTTCAGAAACGGCTGCTTTTCTCTTTCGCACACGGCCCGGAACCAGACCCAACTCAGGAAGCTTCAATCGGTTCTCCATAAAACTTGGCGGCATTTTGCCAAAACGCGCCAAGTACGGCGTCTTTTTCTCCTTCCGCCGGGCGCGGCTCTGCCGGTCATAGACGGTTCGCCATTTTCCAGTCGCCGGACACAAAACCGGCCGCCGCTCCTGATTTTTCGCCGCGCGGGAGGGGTCTATTGACGCCCTCCTCTGTGTAGTGCAGCAAACGTGCGGCCCATAAGCCTTGTACAGACGTTTCTCCGGCGCCGGACGCCAAAGCGGGCCGCCCAGAAGGGCGGCCCGCAGGCGCTTCTTTTACACTGCGAAAAAGGTGCTCTCCGGCAGCTCCGGCCGGAGCTCCGCTGCAAAGCGCGGGTCGTTTGCCGTGAGGTGCAGCATCAGGCGCAGGACGTCCGCCGGGTCGGCGCCGATCTCGCGCGCGAGCTCCTCCGCCGTCATCGGACGGCCGGCCGCGAGCAGCGCCCGCGCCGCCGCGTTCTTCGTCTCGATCAGGCCGCCCGCCGCCCTCTTGCCGAACTCCACCGCCGGCTGGTGGTAGGCGTTGATGTTCACAAACCGGGCGTAGATCCCCACCGCCCGCTCGAACAGCGCGATCAGCTGACCCACGTGGTAGGCCGACACCTCCGGCACGGTGAAGATCATCGTATGTTTGCCGTGGGACTCGAGCGCCTTCTTGGTGCCGAGCATGAAAGCGTTTAAGTAGTCGCCGCTGGTGCTCTCCTCGCCGACGGTGATCGAGCGGCCCGCCCGGTCGCGCAGCACCTGGATGAAGGTGACGAAGATATTCGAGGGGCCGCCCACCAGCTGCTGCACATAGGAGTGCTGGTCGCTGGTGCCCTTGTTGCCCATCACCGCGAGCCCCTGGCAGACCTTCTTGCCGTCGAGGTCGAGCTCCTTGCCGAGCGACTCCATCGTCAGCTGCTGGAGGTATTTCGCGAGCAGCTCGAGCGAGTCCTTATACGGCAGCACGACGTTGGTGGTGCCGCCCTCGCCGCCGCTGCACCGGTGCCAGCAGAGCGCCATCACAAGCGCGGGATTGCGCCGCACCTCCCGCGTCCGGCCGAGCGCGTCGCAGGCCGCCGCCCCGCGGAGGAAGCCGTCGATATCCAGCCCCTGGAGCGCGAGCGGCAGCAGCCCCACCGCGCTCATCACCGAGGTGCGCCCGCCCACGAAGTCCCACATCGGGAAGTGCGCGAGAAAGCCCGCCTCATCCGCCGTCCGGTCGAGCTTGCTGCCCGCCCCGGTGACGCAGACCGCGTGGCGCGCAAATGAGAGCCCCTCCGCCTCGTAGACGGCGCGCGCCTCCTCCATGCAGTTGCGGGTCTCGATGGTGCCGCCGCTCTTCGAGATGACGATCACAAGGGTGCGTGAGAGCTCCCCCCGCACCGCCTCGAACACCGCGTCCATCCCCGCGGGGTCGGTGTTGTCGAGGAAATAGAGCTTCATCTTGTCCTCCGGCGTGCCGAGCGCCTTCGAGACAAAGACCGGCCCTAAGCTGCTGCCGCCGATCCCGGCGACCAGCACATTTTGGAAGGTCTCGCCCCGCTCGGAGCGAATCCGCCCCGCGTGCACGTCGGCCGCGAAGGCCTTCACCTTTGCAAGGCAGTCCGCAATCTCCCGCCGGAGCTCCTCCGTCGGCGCGAGCTCCGGGGCGCGCAGCCAGTAGTGCCCCACCATCCGGTTCTCGTCGGGATTCGCGATCGCGCCGCCCTCCAGCGCCTCCATCGCGTCGAGCGCCGCGCCGATCTTCCCCTCCATCGAGCGGAGGTACTCCTCCGAGAGGTCCATCCCGCTCCAGTCGGCCATCAGCCCGGTCTCGGGCGAATACAACACACAATTTTTCAAACAGGTCCAGGCATCCATAGTAAAACTCCTCACTTTTTTATCGTAGAGGCGGGGCCCTCCCCGCGCTGTGTCTCAAACAGTGCCGCAAGCTCTCGCAGCCGCGCTCCCGCCTCGGGCAGCGCCGCGCCGTCCGCCCGCCAGAGCCAGTTCTGCCCCACCGTGCCGGGCGTGTTCATCCGCGCGGCGTCGGTAAGGTCCAGCAGGTCCTGCAGCGGCAGGATCACGACCTCCGCGCCGCTTGTCACCGCCCGCTCCATGAGCGCCTGCGCCGTCTCCCGCGCGTCCCGCCCGGGGTAGCGCGCGGCGCACCAGGAGCGCAGCGTCTGATTGTCGTGGGTGCCGGTGTAGACGACCTTGCCCGCGGGCGGGGCGTAGCCGAGAGACGGATCCTTATTATAGAATTGTAGCACATCCGTCCCCGGAAATCCACACCGGGCCACAAGTCCGCGCACCGCGGGCGTCAGGCTCCCGAGGTCCTCCGCCACCACCGGCAGCGGCCCGAGGCACTCCCGCGCCCGCAGAAAGAGCGCCACCCCGGGGCCGGAGCGCCAGAAGCCCGCCGCGGCGCTCTCCCCTGACGGAATCGCCCAGTAGGACTCAAACGCTCGAAAGTGGTCGAGTCTCACAAAATCATAGAGAGATATCGCCCGCCGCAGGCGGCGCAGCCACCAGGCGTAGCCGTCCCGCTCCATCTCTGCCCAGTCGTAGAGCGGATTGCCCCAGCGCTGCCCCTCCCTCGAGAAGAAGTCGGGCGGGACGCCCGCCACATGCGCCCTGTCAAAGAGCTCGGGTGCGGCCCAGAGGTCGGCCGAGTCGGCCGAGACATAGATCGGCAGGTCGCCGATCAGCCACACCCCCTTTTCGTTTGCGTAGGTCCGCAGCGCCCGCAGTGTCCGGTCGAACCGGTACTGGCAGAAGGCGAAGAACTCCGCCTCCCGCGCATCCTCCGGGCTCAGAAGTCCGGGGCGGTATCTCCGGTAGGCCTCCGGCCACTCGGAGAAGGGCCGCCCCTCAAACCGCCGGCGCAGCGCGGCAAACGCCGTGTAGGGCACAAGCCACCCGGCCTCCGCCTCGCAGAACGCCGCGAAGTCCGCGTCCGGCCGAAACGCTGCAAACCGCGCGCGCAGCTCCCCCTCGTCCTCCGGCAGGAGGGCGAGGTTCCCCGCGAAGGCGGAGGCGCCCGCATAGGGCGAGCCGTGCTCGTCGGTCGGGTTCAGAGGCAGCATCTGCCAGTAGGTCTGCCCGGCGTCTGCGAGCAGGTCGACAAAGCGCCGGGCGCCCTCCCCGAGGTTGCCCTCCGGCAGCGAGGTGATGTGGCAGAGCACCCCCATCCCCCGCGGCATGGGAGGGGCGAGGCCCTCCCTCGTGAGATACACCACAGCCGAGCCGAGCGGCGGCAGCGAAAGGCGCACGCCCGCCCCGTCCCGCTCGAGCGCGCCGCCGGAGACGAGCTCCGCCGCGCGCTCCCCGGGCTCCAGCGGAAGGGTGAGAGAGGCGCTCCCGGTGCGGCTCGCATTGACAATCACCGCGATCCGCCCCTCCGCCCCGGTCCGCCAGAAGCCGAACACCCGCTCCCCTGAGGCGAAGGGGACAAAGTCCCCCTCCACAAAGAGGGGCGAGAGCCGGCGCAGCGCGATCGCATTCCGGTAGATGGCGAAGAGGTCCGCGTCCTCCCGACCCCAGGGGAAAGCGGCGCGGTTGTAGGGGTCGGAGTAGCCCTCGAGCCCCGCCTCGTCCCCGTAGTAGACGCAGGGCACCCCCGGCAGGGTCATCTGTAAAAGCGCCGCGAGCCACGCCCGCGCCTTTCCAAGCGCCCGCGCCCCCTCCGGCAGGCGGTACGTCCGCCGCTCCCGGTCGGAGAGGGTGCCCTCCTCCGGCGCGCCGCCGAGCAGGGTCAAAAGCCGCGGCCGGTCGTGGCTGCCGAGCAGGTTCAGCGCCCCGAAGAACGCCTCCGGCGGGTAGTTCTCCTGCAGCGTCCGGAGCGTCTCGCAGAGCGCCGCCGCCGGGAGCTCCTCCCGCAAGAAGGCGAGGAGTGCGTCACGCAGCGGGTAGTTCATCGCGCAGTCGAGCTCCTCCCCGAGCAGATAGCGCCGCAGCTGCCCGTAGCTCACCTTGTTGGACGCATCCTCCCACACCTCGCCGAGCAGCAGCCCGTCCTCCGGCCGCTCCGCGAGGATTGCGGACTTGAGCTCCGCGATGAAGTCGTCCGGCAGTTCGTCCGCGACGTCCAGCCGCCAGCCGCGCGCGCCCGCCCGCAGCCAGCGCCGCACGACGCTCTCCTCCCCGCGGCAGATGAACGCCCGGTAGCTCTCGCACTCCGCCCGCACCGCGGGCAGGTCGGAGACGCCCCACCAGCAGCGGTAGCCCGCGGCGCTGTCGTCAAAGCGGTACCACTCCCGGAAGGGGGAGTCCTCGCTCTCATAGGCGCCGGGGCCCTCGTAGTTGCCGTAGCGGTTGAAGTAGCGGCTGTCGCAGCCGGTGTGGTTGAATACGCCGTCGAGGATGAGGGAGATGCCCTGCGCCTCCGCCTCCCGCGCGAGCCGGGTGAAGGAGGCCTCGTCCCCGAGCAGCGGGTCGATTCGAAGGTAGTCCCCGGTGTCGTACCGGTGGTTGCTCGCCGCCTCGAAGATCGGGTTTAGGTAGAGCGCCGTGATCCCGAGGTCCGCAAGATAGGGCAGCTTCTCCCGGACGCCCTCGAGCGTCCCGCCGTAGAAGCTCCAGGAGCGGATCTTTCCCCGCTCGTCCCGCTCGTAGGCGGGCGGCTGCTCCCAGTCCGCGCAGAGGGTCCGCCCGGGGCCGCCGCGGGGCGCCTCGAGCGACTTTACACGCTCCGGAAAGTCCGCCCCGCGGGCGAACCGGTCGGGAAAGATCTGGTAGACAACCGCGTTTTTGTACCAGTCGGGGAGCGCCCGCTCCCGGTAGACGGTGATCTGAAAGGAGGGCGGCTCGCGCTCGTAGGCGGCCCCCTCCCCGCCGGTGCGCCCCTCCTGCGCGCCGTAGCGCACCGTCCCGCCGTCCGGCAGGGTGAGCACAAAGTAGTACCAGAGCAGCGCCGGCTCCTCCGCCGGCAGCTCGCAGCGGAAGCGCACCCCCTCCCCGCAGGGCTGCGGCTCCATCGGAAGCAGCCGCTCCCCCCTGCCGTCCACCCAGGTGCGGCAGGCGCATCTCGCCCCCGCGGCGTCCCGGACGTCGAGCGCGAGCGTGACCCGCGTCCCCGCGCGGACCGCACCGAACGGGCTTCTGTAGTCCTGTTCTCTCGTGTTGTGATAGAGTCTCATCTCGCGGTGTTCTCACTCCTCTTTTTTGGTTTTGCGGGCGGTTTGCGCTCGGTCCTCCGAGAGGGTGGGCGGGGAGCCCTTTTCCTCCGTCGAGGGCGTGCGCTCCCGTGGCTCCCCCGCTGTGCGCCGCTTGGAGGAGGGCGCATTCTCCGCGTGGGAGGGCGTCTCTTCCGGCGCGCTCCCCTCGGGGTCGCTCGGAGCCGCTCCTGTCCCGCGCGGCTCGGACGCGGCTTTCGCAGCGGAGGGCGCACGCTCCTCTGTCGAGGGAGCGCGCTCCGAACCCGGGACGTCCGGCGGCGCCGGCTCCCCCCGCGCCTTCCCGGAGGGCTGAGCGGCCCTCCGCGGAGCGGTCCCTGTCTCTGCCAGGTTGCTCCCTCTCCTTCTTTTTGTCCGGCCGCCCGCCTCTGAGGCGGCGCGTTCCGGCTCGGAAGGAGAATTTTCCGCGCGCCCCGGCCCCGCGGCGGGCATCGGGTCCGTCCCGGATGCGTCCGCCGCGGAGGCGCGCCGCTCTCCCCCCGGCGGGACGGATTCTCCTCCCCGCCCGGGTGCGGCAGGCCCCTCCGTCTCGGAGCGGGAGACGGTATCCTCTCGCAGGGCCTCCGCCGTCTCACAGGGCTCCACCTCCGGGTGGAGCCGCCGGTAGAGCGCGCGGTACTCCCGCGCCGCGCGGTCCCAGGAGAAATCTGCTGCCATCGCGTTTCGCACGAGCGCGCGGAACCGCTCCGGCTCCTCCCGGTAGAGCAGGAGCGCCCGGCAGAGCGCGTCCTTCATCTCGTGCGCGTTGTAGTTTGCAAAGCTGAAACCCGTGCCCTCCCCGGTGAACCGGTTATAGGGCTGCACGCTGTCGCGCAGTCCGCCGGTCTCCCGGACGACCGGCAGCGTCCCGTAGCGCATCGCGATCATCTGCGCAAGGCCGCACGGCTCGAAGAGCGACGGCATCAGCAGCAGATCCGCGCCCGCGTACATCCGGCGGGAGAGCGGCTCGTCGAAGGTGAGCAGCGCCCGCATCTTCTCCCCGTACTTCCACGCGAAGTAGCGCAGCATATCCTCGTACCGCCGCTCCCCGGTGCCGAGCACCGCCAGCTGTACCGGCTGCGCGAGCAGCTCGTCAAGCACCCGCTGCAGCAGGTCGAGCCCCTTCTGCTCGGTGAGCCGCCCGACCAGGATGACAAGCGGCATCCTCTCCTCCTCCGGAAGGCCGAGCTCCCGCTGGAGCGCCGCCTTGCAGACCGCCTTGCCCGAGAGCTCGTCCCGGCTGAAGCGGGCCGCGAGCTGCGGGTCGCTCGCGGGGTCGTAGCGCGCGGTGTCGATCCCGTTTCGGATGCCGGAGAGCACGTCCGCCCGGCGGCGGAACACCTCGTCGAGCCGCTCGCCGTAGAAGGCGGACTTGATTTCCTCCGCGTAGGTCGGGCTGACGGTGGTGAGCAGGTCGCTGTAGCAGAGGCCGCCTTTCAGGAAGTTGACCGAGCCGCTGTCCGACCGGAGCTGGCGGGCGGCGGCCGGAATGTGCGCAAGGCCCAAAATGTCCCCGAGGACGGAGTCGGACATCTGCCCCTGAAATTTCAGATTGTGCACGGTGAGCACCGTTTTTACATTCTCGTAGAGCGGCAGCCCCTGGTAGAACTCCCGCAGAAAGACGGGGGCGAGCGCCGTGTGCCAGTCGTTGCAGTGCAGCACGTCGCAGCGAAAATCCGGCAGGTACTGCAGGCTCTCGACCACGGCCTTTGAAAAGAAGGCGATCCGCTCTCCGTCGTCGAAGTAGCCGTAGGGCCCGCCCCGCTTGAAGTAGTACTCGTTGTCGATGAAGTAGCAGGTGACGCCGCCCTCCTCGAGCGTCTCAATCCCGCAGTAGAGATCCCGCCAGCCGAGGCGCACCCGGAAGTCCGCAAGGTGGGTCATCCGCGCCCGGTACTCCGGAGGAATTGCGTCGAACTTCGGGAGCATCACCCGCACTTCGTATCCATCTCCACGCAGCGCCGCGGGCAGCGAGCCCGCCACGTCCCCGAGGCCGCCCGTCTTTAAAAACGGGACTGCCTCGAAAGCCGCAAACAGGATGTTAAGCGTTCTTCTCATGGACGCGTAGGCCTCCTCTTGTAATCTCCGTGACGGTGGGCGCCTTCTCCTTGACAAAAGCGGCCCCCGCCGTGCCGCGGATGACCGTACCCGCGGCGATGACATTGCCCCGGTCGATCATCGCGTTCTCCACGCAGGCCCCCTCCTCCAGCACGCAGGACTGCATGATGATGCTGTTTTTCACCACCGCGCCGCGGCCGACCTTCACCCCGCGGAAGAGGATGCTCCCCTCCACCGTGCCCTCGATCACGCAGCCGGCCGGGATGAGCGAATTCTGTACGCGGGCGTCGTGCAGGTATTTGGTCGGGGGCGAGTCCTGCATCTTGGTCATGATCGGCGCCTCCTCCGAGAAGAGCTCATCCGACACCCGGGTGTCGAGCAGGTCCATGCTGTAGCGGAAGTACTCCTGGAGGTTTTGGATGCTGCGGGCGTAGCCGTCGAACCGCATGGCGCAGATCCGGTACTTCTCGAGGTCACCCGTGAGCGCCTCGAAGAAGTCGAGGTAGTCCACCGCCTTGTACCAGTCGAGCATCCGCAAAAGGAGCGCGCGGCTGATGACAAAGCAGTCAAGAAACGCCCGGTCCCCCGCCTCGACGCCCCGCCGCAGCGAGGTCACCCGCTCCCCGTCCATCTGGAAGGCCATCTGGGCGGGGTCGGCGGCGTCCGCGATGTTGTAGGCGACGGTGAGATCCGCCCCGGTCTCGATGTGCCTCTGGAGCAGCGCGCGGTAGTCCATGTTGCACACGACGCTCACCGACGTCAGCAGCACATACTCCGCGGGCGAGCGCATGAGATAGACGAGGTTGCGCCGCAGGTCCCGCAGCGTCAGCGCGAAATCCGCCTGCGCGACGCCGTACACCGAGCCCGGCAGGATGAAGAGGCCGCCCCGCTTCCGGTCCAGCCCCCACGCCTTGCCCGCGCCGACGTGGTCGAGGATCGAGCGGTACTTATAGGGGGTGATGACCCCCACCGTGTCGATGCCGGAGTTCACCATATTGGAGAGCGCGAAGTCGATCATCCGGTATCTGCCGCCGTACGGCAGGGAGGCGATCGTCCGCTCCTCGGTGAGCCTGCCCAGCTTCTCGGTCGCGTAGTTTGCGGCGATAATCCCTATCACTCTGTTCATTCTGTACCCCTTTCCTACTGTTCCACGACGGCCCCGTTGCCCGCGACCGCAATCTCAATGTCTAAATTCTCGCTGCCGAACGACGCGCCCTCCGCGACCACCGCCCCCTCGCCGAGGATCGCGCGCGTCACCGTCGCGCCGCGCTCCACCCGGGCGCCAGGCAGCAGCACCGAGTCGCGCACCCGCGCGCCCTCGCCTATGTAGCTGTTGATGCTCAGAATCGAGTGCTGCGCCGCGCCGAAGATGCGGCTGCCGTTGCCGACGAAGCACTCCCGCACGCACCCCTCCGGCCCGATATACTGCGGGGGCTGGATGTTCTCCCGGCTGCGGACCGGAAACTCGTCCGCGAGCAGGTCGAAGCCCGGCTCCGGGTCGAGCAGCTCCATGCTGGTCTCGTGGTAGCTCTGGATGGTCCCGATGTCCCGCCAGAATCCGGAGAAGCGGTAGCTGTAAAGCTTTGCCCCCTCCCGCAGCAGAGTCGGGATCACGTCCTTGCCGAAGTCGTGCGAGGAGGCGGGGTTCTCGCTGTCGCGCGCGAGCGCCTCGCGGAGCACCGCGGTGCTGAAGACATAGATGCCCATCGAGGCGAGGTTGGAGTCCGGCTGCTTCGGCTTCTCGGTGAATTTTGTGATCCGGCCGTCCCCGTCGGTCGTGACGATGCCGAAGCGGGACGCCTCCTCGACCGGCACCTCCATCACCGACACGGTGAGCTCCGCCCCCGCCTCGATGTGGCGGCGCAGCATCTTGCGGTAGTCCATCCGGTAGAGGTGGTCCCCCGAGAGGATGAGCACATAGTCCGGGTCGTAGAGCTCGATGTAGGCGAGGTTCTGGTAGATCGCGTCGGCCGTGCCCTTGTACCACTCGCCGCCCTTCTCGGTGGCGTACGGCGGCAGGATGGACACCCCGCCCCCGCCCGCGTCGAGGTCCCAGGCGCTGCCCGTGCCGATATAGGAGTTCAAAAGATACGGCCGGTACTGGGTGAGCACCCCCACCGTGTCGATCTTGGAATTGGCACAGTTGGAGAGCGGAAAGTCTATAATGCGGTATTTGCCACCGAACGAGACGGCGGGCTTTGCGATGTGTCGGGTCAGCGCCCCCAGCCTGCTCCCCTGACCTCCGGCGAGCAGCATGGCGATACACTCTTTTTTCTTTCTCACGGTGTAAGTCTCCCTTTTATAGATTCTGTGTACTGTCCGGCCCCCGGCCGGGCTCTTTTTCTCGTTGCCAGCCCTCTCGGGCCCATTTTGGTACGGAGGCGCTGCTTCCGGTTACGCCTCCCACGCCGGTCTTGCTCTACTGCTCCCCCTTTATAAAACCGCCTCCCGCGGTCTCCGCGCTTCTGCGCCGGAGTCACTACAGAGCTGTCCGGCTGCTCGGACGCACTTACCTCAGTCGCGCCTACGATTCGCCAAGCACCCAAAGGGCACAGGCGCCGCCCTGCGGGCGGCTGCTCACACGCACGCTCGCTGCGGAGCGCAGCCGCAGCCTCCGCGGCGGAAAATAAGCTCTCGCTCGCAAAAAATGCCGTGCCGCCTGCGGCGGCACCTGTTTTTTGCTCTACTGTCTCGCGCTGCGGCGCTCCCAGTATTTGCGACGGCCTAAGCGCCCGCCTGCGGCGGGTTAGCCGCTTACACGCGCCTGCGGGCGCAGTCCGTCACCAGTTTCACTGGTTCCTCCTCCGCCGGCCGCCTGTGCCCCAGAGGGGTATCGCTTCCTGCTCCCGGTGGCTACGCGCCCCCCAGTCACGCCTCGCAGCCTCCGCGACGGAAAATAAGTCCTTGCTCGCAAAAAATGCCGCGCCGCCTGCGGCGGCACCTGTTTTTTTGCTCCGCCGGCCTTATTTTCCTGCTCCCGGCTGCTCGGGCGCACTACAGATGCCAGATCTCCCCGGCGTACTCCCGGATGGTCCGGTCGCTCGAGAAGAAGCCCGAGCGCGCCGTGTTGCGCACCGAGCGCTCCCAGAAGGCCGCCCGGTCGCCGTGCAGCCGCACAAGACGCTCCCACGCCTCCAGATAGGAGCGAAAATCCCTCAGTACGAAGAACTCGTCGTTGCTGCGCAGCAGCGCGTCGTGGAGGAGCGGGAAGTCGCCCGAGAGGGCGGCGTAGGTCCCGTCCACGAGCTGATCCACCACCCGCGCGAGCCGCGCGTCGCCGTGGTACTCATCCCAGGCGAGGTAGTTTCCCGCCCGTCGGAGCGCCTCGATCTCCTCCACACGCAGGCCGAAGAGCGCGATGTCCCCCTCCTCCAGCCGCTCGGCGATCTCCACGGTGGAGCCGTCCAGTGTGCCGAGGGTGAGCGCTCCGTTCATCATAAATTTCATATTTCCAGTGCCCGAGGCCTCCATCCCCGCCGTCGAGATCTGCTCGCTCAGCTCCGCCGCCGGATAGATCAGCTGGGCGCTCGAGACCGAGAAGTCCGGCAGAAAGGCGACCGCGAGCTTCCCGCGGGCGCGCGGATCGCCGTTTACCACCTGCGCAACTGAGTGAATGAGCCGGATCACATCCTTGGCAAACTCGTATCCCTGCGCCGCCTTCCCCGCGAAGAGAAAGGTCACAGGTTCCGGAGCAAAACCGCTGTCCTCGGTGATGCGGTTGTAGAGGTCCATCACTTTGAAGATATTCAGAAGCTGCCGCTTGTATGCGTGGAACCGCTTGACCTGGACGTCGAAGATCGAGCCGGGGTCGAGCGTGAGCCCCGTCCGCTCCCGGACGTAGCGCGCGAGCCGCTCCTTGTTCTCCCGCTTGCTGCGCGCCGCGCGCTCCAGAAAGGCCGAATCCTTTACAAAGGCTTCAAGCTTTACAAGCTCTCCCGCGTCCGCGAGCCACCCGTCCCCGATCGCCTCGGTGATGAGCGCCGCGTAGGAGGGGTTGGCCTCCGCCAGAAACCGGCGGTGGGAGACGCCGTTTGTCTTATTTTGAAATTTCTCGGGCGCGAGCTGATAGAAGCCCCCCAGCACCCGTTTCTTCAAAATCTCGGTGTGCAGCGCCGCCACGCCGTTGACCGCGTGGCCCGCGATGACCGAGAGGTTCGCCATGCGTACCCGCCCGTCCCAGAGGATGGCGGTGTTCTTGAGCAGCTCCTGCCAGTTCGCCCGCTCCTTCGGGAAGCTCTCGCGGTAGCGCCGGTCGATCTCCTCCACAAAGTCGTAGACCCGCGGCAAAAGCGAGCGGAAGAGGTCGATCGGCCAGCTCTCCATCGCCTCCGGCAGGATGGTGTGGTTGGTATAGGAGACGGCGCTGCGCGCGATCTCCCACGCCTCGTCCCAGCCGAGGCCCTCCTCGTCGATCAGCACCCGCATCAGCTCCGGCGCGCAGAGGGCGGGGTGGGTGTCGTTGGTGTGGATGGCGACACAGTCCGCAAACCGCGAAAAATCAGTTCCGTGCTCCGCCTTGAAGGCGCGCACGATGGTCGCCACCCCCGCCGCCACGAAGAGATACTCCTGCTTGAGCCGCAGCACCTTGCCGGGGTCGGCGCTGTCCTCCGGGTAGAGGATGCTGGTGATCGCCTCCACGTCCGCCCGGTATTTGACCGCGCCGGCGTAGTCCCCGCGGTTGAAGGCGTCCATGTCGAACCGCTCCTCGCAGGGCTCCGCCCCCCAGATGCGCAGGTTGTTGACCGTCCCCCCGCCGTAGCCCACAATGGGGATATCGTAGGGCATCGCGACGACCTGCTCGCCCCCCTCCCAGTCGCAGGAGAGCGCGCCGTTCTCATACCGGCGGATCACCTCCCCGCCGAACCGGACCAGCACCGCCTCCTCCGGCCGCCGCACCTCCCAGGGGTAGCCGCTTTCGAGCCAGTCGTCCGGCAGGGCGATCTGCCTTCCTTCCTCGATCCGCTGGCGGAAGAGGCCGTACCGGTAGCGGATGCCCATCCCGTGGCCCGCGTAGCCGAGGCTCGCCAGCGAGTCGAGAAAACAGGCCGCGAGCCGCCCGAGGCCCCCGTTGCCGAGGCCCGGGTCCCGCTCCTCGAGACAGAGCTCCGAGAGCTCCACCCCCGCCTCCCGGAGCGCCCCCTCCACAAGCTCCAAAACCCCGAAGTTCATCAGGTAGTTGCGCAGCAGCCGGCCGATCATAAACTCCATCGAGAAGTAGTAGACCTTCTTCTGCTGCGCCGCGCGGGCCTCGCTCTCCGCCTGGCGCTCGCGCGCCCGCTCCGCGATCAGGTTCACAAGCGCCAGATACTTCTCCCGCCGGCCGCACTCCGCAAAGGTGCGGCCGAGGGAGGCGCGGGCGCTCTCCTCCAGCTCTCTTAAGAATTCTTCTCTGTCTCTGAACATATGTCCTCCTTCTGTTTCACCCGCTCAGTCCTTCCCGCGGAACCGCTTTTATGTCCCACCCGCTTTAAAATCAGGCCGCCGACCGGCGGGGTGCGCAGCACCACCGAGTGCGCCATCCCGTGGCAGGGCACGGGCTCGCTCACAAGCTCGCCCGGGTTCTCCCGCCCCGAGCCGCCGAAGGCCCCGGCGTCGGAGTTCAGGAGCTCCCGGTAGCTCCCCTTCCGCGGCACGCCGATCCGGTACTCGTCGCAGGTCTCGGGCGCGAAGTTTAAAAGCACCACGAGCTCGTCGATCGGCCGCTCCCCGCGGCGCAGGAAGAGCAGGGTGGACTGCGCCGCGTTGTCCGCGTCCAGCCACTGGAAGCCCTCCCAGGAGTACCCCCGCTCAAAGAGGCCCCGCTCGCTCCGGTAGAGCGCGTTTAAAGCCTTACAATACGCCTGGTGTTTCCGGTGCGTCTCGTAGTCGAGCAGAAACCACTCCAGCCCCTCGCCGTACCGCCACTCGACAAACTGCCCGATCTCGTTGCCCATGAAGTTCAGCTTCGCCCCCGGGTGGCAGATCTGGTAGAGCGCGAGCAGCCGCAGCCCCGCGAACTGCCGCCAGTAGTCCCCCGGCATCCGGCCGATCAGCGAGCACTTGCCGTGCACCACCTCGTCGTGCGACAGCGCGAGCACGAAGTTCTCGTCGAAGGCGTACATCATCGAGAAGGTCAGAAGATTGTGGTTCCCCGGGCGGAAGGGGAAGTCGGTCTGCATATAATGTAAGGTGTCGTGCATCCAGCCCATGTCCCACTTGTAGTGGAAGCCGAGCCCCCCGTCCTCCGGCGGGTAGGTCACGAGCGGCCACGCCGTGCTCTCCTCAGCGATCAGCAGCACGTCCGGGTGCGCCGTGCCCACCGCGCGGTTGAGCTCCTTTAGAAACTCGATCGCGACGAGGTCCTCCTCGGTCCCCCTCTCGTTATATTTTTTCCGCGCCGGGTCGTCCACGCCGAAGTTCAGATAGAGCATGCTGGTCACCCCGTCCACCCGGACCCCGTCTATGTGGTACTTCGAAAGCCAGAAGCAGAGGTTGGAGCGCAGGAAGCTGCGCACCTCGCCCCGCTCGAGGTCGAATTTGAGCGTCCCCCAGTTGGGGTGGCCCTCCTTCTCGTAGAGCCGCTCCCCCGTGAACGCCGCGAGGCCGTGCGCGTCCCGGCAGAAGTGCCCCGGCACCCAGTCCAGAATCACCCCGAGCCCCGCCCGGTGGCAGCAGTCCACAAAGTACATGAAGTCCTTCGGCTCCCCGTAGCGGGAGGTGGGCGCGAAGTAG
Organism: uncultured Clostridia bacterium; assembly: GCA_904420075.1. Classification (GTDB taxonomy): domain Bacteria; phylum Bacillota; class Clostridia; order Oscillospirales; family Feifaniaceae; genus CAJFTX01. The sequence continues at coordinate 19,327 of CAJFTX010000011.1, forward strand.
CCGGTGATCTGATAGCCCCAGGAGCCGTCGAACGGGTGCTCCATCACCGGCATCAGCTCGAGGTGGGTGTACCCCATCTCGACCGCGTAGGGCACCAGCGTCTCCGCGAGCTCCCGGTAGCTGTAGTAGCCGCCGTCCTCGTGCCGCCGCCAGGAGCCGAGGTGCACCTCGTAGATATTGAGCGGGCGGCGCAGGTGGCGGGTGCGCGCCCGCCGCGCGAGCCAGAGCCCGTCTCTCCACCGGTAGCCCTCGAGGTCGTAGAGCCGGGAGGCCGTCTCGGGCGGCCGCTGCGCGGAGCAGGCGTAGGGGTCCGCCTTGTAGAGCAGCTCGCCCGCCGCCGTCTCGACGACAAATTTGTAGAGCTCGCCCTCCTCCGTCCCGGGTACAAAGAGGCTCCAGATCCCGTCCCGCTCCTCCATCGGGTACCGCCCGGGGTCCCAGTCGCAGAAGGAGCCGGTCACCCGGACCGACCTCGCCCCCGGAGCCCAGACGGTGAACCGGTGCCCATAGCGTCCCTCCACCGCCGCCGGGTGCGCGCCGAACAGCTCAAACCCCTCCGTGAGTCGGCCCTCCGCAAACAGGCGCCGCTCCTCGTCCGTCCATCTTCTCTCTTGTAATCTCAGCACATCCTCTGTCCTCACTTCCAGGTAGTAATATCCATTTTCTGGTATTATTTTAACATTATGCCATATTTTTGTCCACATATTTTATACAAACTATACAGAAAATATCCCATATTATGTCAAAATTGTGAACAAAATCTGAAATTCCGACAAAAAAGAAGCCGCTTTTCTTTCCGGCTCCCATCTGGTATACTAGGATTTAAGCAAAAAAGGAGGTCACAACCATGTCAGATCGTATTCGCATCACCATGAAATCGGGCGGCGTCATCGAGGCGGAGCTCTACCCCGAGATCGCGCCCATCACCGTCGAGAATTTCAAAAAGCTCATCTCCGAGGGGTTCTACAACGGCCTCATTTTCCACCGGGTCATCCCCGGCTTTATGATCCAGGGCGGCTGCCCGGAGGGGACCGGCATGGGCGGGCCCGGCTGGCAGATCAAGGGCGAATTTGCCCGCAACGGCGTGCCCAACGACTTGAAGCACACCCGCGGCGTGCTCTCGATGGCCCGGGCGATGGACCCGAACTCAGCCGGGAGCCAGTTCTTCATCATGCACGAGGACGCCCCGCATCTCGACGGGAGCTACGCCGCTTTCGGCAAGGTGACAAGCGGCATGGAGACGGTCGACGAGATTGCAAACACCCCGACCGACCCGCGCGACAAGCCCGTGACCGACCAGACGATCGAGAAGATCGAGCTGCTCTAAAGCGTCCCGGCTTCTCCCGCCGCGGAAGGGACCGTTTTGGAATCTGCCCGCGCACCTTAATATTTGTTCCTGTGGAGGGGGCTGTGCTTCGGCACAGTCTCCCTTTTTTATTTTTCATCTGCTTTTCCCGCGGTATCGGCGACGCGCCGCGGCGGACGCACCTCCCGCGGCGCCGTGCGGGGGCGTCTCTCCGCCCCCTCTCTTCCATCCGTCCGGGGAATATGCGGGAGCGACGCGGAACCGAACAGACGATATATTTTTATTTTTATTCGCCCCGGCGCAGCCGCGGTCAAATGCCTCTTCTCCACAATAAATTCACAATCCCATGATATACTACAAACAGGTGATTGTTTATGAAGTATATTTTAATTGTAGAAGACGAGCCGGACATTCAGGAGCTGCTGCGGACCTACCTGGAGGACGCCGGCTACAAAACCGTCACGGCCGGGGATGGGGTGGAGGCCCTGGCTCTGTTTGGAACACGGCCCTTCGACCTCGTCCTGCTCGACCTGATGCTGCCCAAGATCGACGGCTTCAGCGTCTGCGAGCTGATCCGCCAGCAGTCCCAGGTGCCGGTTCTCATGCTCACCGCCCTAGACGGGGAGGAGCAGCAGCTCCGGGGCTTCGGCATGGACATCGACGACTATGTGACCAAGCCCTTTTCGATGCCGGTGCTGCTGGAAAAGATCCGGGTGATCCTCCGCCGCAGGGGAGGCGCCGGGGAGGAGAGCCGCCGTCTGGCCTACCGGGACCTGTCCCTGGATTTGGACAGCAGAGAGGCGCTGCTTGCGGGGCGGCCGCTGGAGCTGACCGCCCGGGAGTTTGAACTGCTCCACACCTTCCTGTCCGCGCCCGGCCGGGTATTCACCCGGGAGATGCTGCTCGCCAAGCTGTGGGGCTACGATTTTTACGGGGACGAGCGCGTGGTGGACAGCCATATCAAAAACCTGCGCCGCAAGCTGGGGCGGGACTACATCGAAACAGTCAGGGGGGTCGGGTACCGTGCTGTTAAAGAGGATCGCTGAGAGTCTGACCGCCCGCATCTTCCTCATCACCGCCGGTATCCTGCTCTTCGCCGGGGCGGTCACCTTCGGCTGTATCGCCTGGGCCACCCCCAGCACCTACACCGCCGTGGCGAATGACGACCTCACCGCCCAGGTGGACGCCCTGGCGGAGCGGCTGGCGGGCACCACCCCGCAGACCTGCGGGGCGCTGCTGGACGAGTTTGTCCTCTCCTCCGGGGCCAGCGCCATACTGGTGGGGCCGGATGGGCGGGCGGTGGACACCGGAGCAAAATTGACAGTTCAGGCGGTGTACGAGGGCGACAGCGTGCTCGTCACCTCCTCCGAGGATGACGGCGCGGCCGGCCACCGCGACCGGGCGGACGACATGAACAGCGCGGTGGCTGTCACCATGTCGGAGCAGGCCACCGTCGCCGCCGAAGTGCGGTTTTCCGGCCTGGACGGGGCCTATATGCTCTATGTCACCCCGCGGATTGAGGCGGAGAACCTGGCCGTGCGGGCGCTGGCGCAGATGGTCCCCTGGCTGCTGCTGGTGCTGCTGGCTTTCTCCCTGCTGTGCGCCCTCCTCTACTCCCGATACATCACCCGCCCGATCGTGCGCATGAGCGACATCGCCGGGAAGATGGCGGAGCTCAACTTCCAATGGGAGTGCGGCGGGAGACGCCGGGACGAGATCGGCAGGCTGGGGCGCAGCCTCGACCAGCTGGCCCGGCGGCTGGACACGGCCCTCACCGACCTGGAGAGCGCCAACCGCGCCCTCCAGGGGGAGGTGGAGCGGGAGCGGGAGCTGGACCGCCAGCGGATGTCCTTCTTTAACGCCGCCTCCCACGAGCTGAAAACACCGGTGACCATCCTGAAGGGACAGCTCTCCGGAATGCTGGAGGGGGTGGGCGTTTACCAGAACCGGGACAAGTATCTGCTGCGCTCTCTACAGGTGACGGGGCGGATCGAGAGCCTGGTCCAGGAGATGCTGGCCATCTCCCGCATGGAGACCGGCCCGGTCGCCGTGAGACGGAGTCCGGTGGAGCTGTCCTCGCTGGCGGAGCGGCAGCTGGCTCTGGACGCGCCGCTTCTGGAGCAGCGAGGGCAGCGGCTGGTCAGGGAGCTGACGCCGGGGGTCGCCGTCGCCGGGGACGCCTCCCTGCTGGGAAAGGTCGTGGGGAACCTGCTGTCCAACGCCTCCCTCTACTCCCGGCCGGGGGCGGAGATCCGGGTGTGGTGCGGACTCCTGGACGGCCGCCCGGCCCTCTCCGTGGAGAACGCCGGGGCCCACATCGACGAGGAGGCCCTGCCCCACCTGTTCGAGGCCTTTTACCGGGAGGAGCGCTCCCGGAACCGGGCCACCGGCGGCAGCGGTCTGGGGCTGTATCTGGTAAAGATGATCCTGGAGCGGCACGGGGCGACCTGCACCATCGGGAATACGGAGAAGGGCGTCCGGGCCGTGGTGCGCTTTGAAGCCCGCGCCGGCTCTGGACCGCCGGAAAACGATGTGGTAAGATGAACTCTGGAAACACAGGCCATCCAATCGGAAAGGTGCATCTATGGAAAAAATCATTCTGCTCCACGGCTCCGGCCACAGGGCGGCGAGCTGGGACAAAACGGTCTCCTATCTGAAAAACCGGGAGGAGGCCCTCTGCCCGGAGCTCGCCGCCCTTCTGAGCGGGAGAGCTGCCGGCTATCCCGAGCTGTATGCGGCGGTGGCCCGGTACTGCGACAGCATCGGCGGGCCGGTCCACCTGTGCGGTCTCTCCCTGGGCGGCATCCTGGCGCTGAACTACGCCCTGGACTTCCCGGAGAAGGTCAAGACCCTGGTCCTGATCGGGATGCCCCACAGGATCCCAAAGGCCGCCTTTGCCGTCCAAAACGCGGTCTTTCGCTTTCTGCCCCGCTCCGTCTTTGACACCATGGCCTTTGACAAGAGCGGCACCTTCGCCCTGGGACGCTCCATGAAACATCTGGATTTCAGCGCCCGGGTGGGCGCCATCCGGTGCCCTGTCCTGATCCTCTGCGGGGAGAGGGACCGCGCAAATCTCAAGTCCGCGCAGTTCTTCGCGCAAACTATCAAAGGCGCGCAGCTGCGGTATCTCCGGCGGAGCGGTCACGCGGTGAACGAGGACAGCCCCGCGGCCCTGGCGGAACAGCTCAACCAGTTTTACGCCTCCCACCCCTAAGGCCGTCCCGCGGGAGGGACAGCCGATCAGAAGGCGGCGGAGCCAAACGGCTCCGCCGCCTCTCTTCGTCCCCGCGGGGCCGCCGGCTGTCCGCAGGGGCAGCGAGCCCAATCCCCCAATACGCCGAAACGGCTCAGCCGGCCCGCTCCACAAAAACCACACAGTTTCTCCATCTCCGTTCCACACTGCCGCGGTATTCTTTTTCTATCCCAAGCAGAAAGGAAACGGCAATATGGAACTCAAAATTCAAAATGTCACTATGACCTATCCCAGCGGGAAGCAGGCTCTGAAAGGGCTGAATCTGGAGCTGAAATCCCCCAGCCTCATCGGCCTGCTGGGCCCCAACGGGGCGGGCAAGTCCACCCTGATGAAGCTGCTGGTGACGGCCCTCCTGCCCACGGGAGGCTGTATCCTGGCGGACGGGAAGCCGCTGGCCAGGGCCGAGCGGACGCTGAAGGCCAATCTCGGCTATCTGCCCCAGGACTTCGGCCTGTTCGACGAGCTGAGCGTCACCCAGTTTCTGGACTATATGGCCGCCCTCAAGGGGCTGCCCAACCCAAAGGCGGCCATCCAGGAGGTGATCGCGGCGGTCAATCTGGAGGAAAAAGCAAAGGCGAAGATCCGCACCCTCTCCGGCGGCCAGCGCCAGCGGGTGGGCATCGCCCAGGCCCTGCTGGGGGACCCGTCCCTGCTGATCTTCGACGAGCCCACGGTGGGGCTGGACCCGGAGGAGCGCATCCACTTTCGCAATCTGTTCTCCCGTACGGCCCAGAACCGGCTGGTGCTGCTCTCCACCCACATCATCGAGGACGTACAGTCGGTCTGCGACCAGATCGTGGTCATCCACCGCGGGCAGATCCTGTTCACCGGCACGCCGGAGGAGCTGATTCAGTCCGCCGCCGGCCATGTGGGCGCGTTCTATGCGCAGGAGGCCGCTCAGGAGAGGGGGCTCCACATCACCGCCCGAGTAAACACCGGCAAGGGCGTCCGCTGCCGGGCGGTGGCGGACGTGCTCCCGGCCTTCGCCCAGGTGGAGGAGCCCACCCTGGAGGACGCCTACCTCTATCTGATCTCCAGGGAGGCGGCCCGATGAAGACGATTCGACTGCTGCCCCTGGAGCTGGGCCGGCTGCTTCAGAGCCGCCTGACATGGCTGGTCATGCTGCTGACCGTCCTCGGCCCCGCGGCGGGCCTGTTTCTCTATAAGCCGGCCACAGCCGCCACCATGAACTCCATCTATCTGGCCAATCCGGCCATCGCCGGCGGCGTGGTGGGCGGTATCCTGTTCGGCCTACTGGCGATCTTTGAGCTGGACCGGGCCAGACGGAGCCGCATGGACGTCCTGACGGACGCCGCGGTCTCCCCGCTCTGCACGGCGCTGGCGCGTCTGCTGGCCCTGCTCGCCGCCGCGGTTTTGACCGTGGCGCTCACCGCGCTGCTGTGGCTTCCCGTCAGCGCCGGTCTGACCGGCGCGGTGTTCGACGGGACGGACTATCTCCTGGCCTATCTGCTGCTGATGGGGGCCGCTCTGCCCCTGGGCATCCTGGCGGCGTCCTGCGCCTATCAGTTCACCCGCCGGGCGGACCTGTCCGGCGTACTGCTGGCCGTCTTTGCGGCCCTCAGCCTGACGGTGTGGGCGGGCGACTGGCAGCTGTGCTGGCTGAATCCCTGCGTGTGGGCCCTGTCCGACGACTTTTCCAATTTCCGCGTCTTCTGCTCGGTGGCCTGGATGCGTCTGACCTGGCTTCTCGCCCTGTCCGGGGTGTGGACGCTCTCCTGGCTGTGCGTCCGGCAGCACGGCAAGGGCGCGCTCGGCTCTCTGGCCCGGAGCGCCCGGCGGGCCTACCGTCCGGCGGTCGCCCTGGCGCTGCTGGCCTGCTCCTGCGCCGTCCACCTCGCCCAGCCCTTCATCGACCACAGCAATCCGGACCTGACGGTGATGTCCTTCTATGAGATCCCCTATGCGCAGGACGTCACCTTCCTCAGCCGCAGCGCCCAGGTGTTCCCGGACACCTCCGCGGGGACGGTGACCGGCCGGGCCTCCTACCGGCTCCGGAACGCCTCCGGGCGGGAGCAGCGCATCTCCTTCGGCATCAATCCCGGCTATGCGGTCTCCCACGTGCGGGCCAACGGCGCGGACGTCCCCTTCTCGGTGAGCGACTACCAGGAGTACAATGAAGCCCTGCTGGAGGTCACCGTCCCCGCGGAGGAGGTGGTGGAGGTGACCATGGAGTACAGCGGCCTCCCCCAGGAGAGCATCCCGACGATGCAGGGGGGCAAGGAGCTCAGCTCGGAATACCTCTGCCTGGAAAACGCCGCCCTCTCGCCCCGGCTGCTGAACGTGCTGCCCGGAGAGAACGGCTACCCCGCCGAACTCGAGATCACCCTTCCGGCGAACATGACGGCCGTCCCCTTCGGCTCCGCTCAGGCGGAAGTGGTCTCGCAGGACGAGAGCGGCGCCAGAACCTGGCGCTGGGAGGACAACGGCACCGGCGGCATTCTCTACGCCGGCGACTACGTCCGGGAGGACATCGAGGCCGGGGGGATGACCATCCAGTTCTACTACGGCCGCAAGCATCAGGCTGTCATGGAGGAGGTGGGAGCCGTGGAGGCTGTGAGGGCCGTGGTGGACTACTGCACCCGGCACTACGGGATGCTCTCCTTCGGCTCCGGGGAGACCCTGAAGCTGATCCAGAGCCGGGTGGCCGGCGGCGGATACGCCGCCGACGGCGCAAGCCTGCTGGACGAGGCGGACTTCACCGCCGCCAACCTGGGCGATACCGGCAAGGGGGCCGCCCCCGGAGAGACGTTCATCCACGAGCTGGTCCACCAGTGGTGGGGCCTCGGCAACATGTTCGACGCCGCCGACCCCGCCGGCCCCTGGTCGGCCGAGGGACTGACCGTCTACACCACCTACCGCATCGTCAAGGAGCTCTACGGCGAGGCCTACGCCCGGGAGCACTATGTGGACCAGTGGCAGCGCGCGGTGGACGACTACTACCTGAATTTCTACGTCCGTCACCCGGAGTATCTGGAGCTGCTGCCGGAGAGCGAGCAGCTGTCCATCTCCAACAGCCTGTCCGGCGTGCGGCAGTACAGCGAGATGCCCCTCAAGATTTTGCGGGCGGAGCAGCTGGTGGGCGGCGAGGAGGCCATGGACAAGATCCTGTACAGCCTGTTCAACCGGGAGCTGGACCCCATGTACCCCTATCTCACCTATGAGGAATTTCTGAGCGCCTGCGCTCTGACGGAGGAGGAGCTGAACCTTGAGTAAAATTTACAGATACGAGTGCAGGAGACTGCTGTGGAACAAGTTTTTTGTGGGATTGGCGGCGGTGCTGCTCCTCTACGGGGCCCTGGTGCTCCACGGTGCGACCATTCTGGGCGTGGCCCACACCGCCCCCTTCTCCCCCTGGAGCTTTGGGGACTACCTCTCCCGGATGCTCCCCCTGCTGTGGATCGGGACGCTGTTCCTCCTTACCTTTTTCACCTCCGGCAGGGCCCGGCGGGCGGCGGTGCTCACGGACGCCACGCCCATGCCGCCCCGGACCTACGCCCTGGCCCGCTGCGCCGCGGCGCTCACCGGCGGCCTGCTGCTGACCCTGCTGTGCACGGGGGAGGCCGCGGTGTTCTACGGCCGGATGTTCGGCTGGTACGGCTGGGGCAGCCTCGCGCTCCCGGCGCTGGCGACCCTCCTGCCGCCGCTGATATTCGCCATGGGCAGCGGGTGGCTTCTGGGACAGCTCCGGCCCTGGCTGCTGTATGTCTGGATGGCGGCACCTCTCCTGCTGGCGGCCCTGCCCCTGCCGGAGGCCCTGGGGCTCTGGAACGGCAGTTTCTTTACAACCTATCCCCTCTCCCTGGGGACGCTGGACCCGGGATTTACCCTCCCGGTGCCGGTGATCGCGGCGCAGCTCCTGCTGTTGGGGCTGGGCGCAGTGTTGTTGATGAAAACTTCAAAGCCGGCCGGGCGTCTCCGCTGAGCTGCACCGCTCCGCGGGGAACCGGTAGGCGCCAGCAAGGTGTGCGGCGCTCGACCGAAGTACTCTGTGCGGGGTGACGGCAGGGAGGCCATCACCACAATCCGGGCCAATCGCCCCGGACGAGAAGATATTCAAAACGGCGGCAGACGCCTCGCGGGAGCGGTCCTCCCATCCGGGGACACCGGCTCTCCGCGTGCGCTGAACACCGGACAAGAGCTCCGCCGGAGCCGCGGCGGACGCCCCGCGCTTTAAAGTCGCCCGGCAAAAGCTACGCCGGAGAGTACTTCCACCGGGCGAGGGCCGCCCATGCGGCAAGCGGCGGCTGGGAAAGAGAGCTGAGCCCGCGCCCGGGTATCCAGTCTATACCGGGGCGGTGCTGTCACCGGAGAATATACGAGCGCCGGGAGGAAATTTTTCCTCCCGGCGCTCTGCTGTCCCGCGGTCGGTGCGGTCGTCTGTAAAATGAGGTCTCCCGCCCTCTCAGGCCGTTCCAACGCCCCTTTCCCTCCACGCAAAGCCGCGCGCCCGCAGGCCGGTTCAGCCATGTCCTGTCCGGCGCCGCGCCGGAGCACGGGCGCTCCCAGCCGAGCGACACGCCCATATCACCGGAAGCCCTTGATTTTACCGGGTCTCCGGGCCACTCACTCCTCGATGGATTTACTCTCGCGGGCGGTAGCATATCCGGCTGCCTGCGCGTCTCCGCGCGCTATCCCCTCTCCCCGAGCAGAAAGGCCCGCGCCCGCTCATATTTCTCCACCCGCGCGCTGTCCGGCGCGAGACCCGCGGCGGCAAGCCTGCTCCGGTCGAGATTGTGCGCGAGGTCGCAGAGCTTCACCTCTCTGGCCAGCGGGTTCTCCCGGATTCTCCCGAGATAGAGAAAATAGTCCTCCCCGGGGAAACGGGTCAGCAGCCGCACCGCCCGGACCACCTCCTCCGGGAAGCGGGCCGCGAGCTCCCGCTCGGTGAGCCCGGTGTCCTCCAAGACGTCGTGCAGCAGCGCGACGCAGACGGCCTGCTCGCTTTTCATCTGTTCCGCCAGGTGAAACGGGTGAAAGATATAGGGCGCGCCCGCCCGGTCGAGCTGTCCGTGGTGCGCCGCGTAAGAGAGGCGCATCGCCTCGAGGGTGTACGGCGTGTAGATCATATCTCTTCCTCCTCTTCCCTCAGATGGCTCTATTCTATCAGATCAGACGGGCGTTGTCTCTCTGCGGGCGCTCGAACAGCTCGTAGCCGTCCGGCCCCCGCCGCAGATAGCCCGCCCGCTCGAGCTCCCGCACCCCCGCGCGCACCGCGTCCCGCCCCTCCTTACAGATGGCGGCGAGGCCCTCGACGCTGTACCGCCAGCCGGGCGGGAGCGAGGCCATCAGCGCAAACAGCCCCTTCGCCTTCAGGGAAAGCGCGCCGTCGCGCAGCGGGCGGTTGGAGACGGTGAGATAGCCGCCCTCTCTGTCTTTGTGCAGCACAGCCTCTCCCCCTTTCACGGAGGCGGGCGCCCTGTCCCGGACGCCCGCACGCGCTTACTGTCTGTTTTTCTCGTTGAACTCCCGGATCTTCTCCAGGAACTGCTCCCGCTCGAGGGTGGGCATCCCGTCGAGATAGCCCATCAGCTCCGCCAGCGTGACCTTCGAGTCAAACTGGAACTTCTGGTTGTCGAGGGTCGGGTTGCCGTTTAAATACCCGGTCCGGTCCGCCTCCTGGAGCAGGTAGTCCCGGTCGTTGTTGCGGACCTCCTCCTGGAAGCGGTCCCGGTCGAGGGTCGGATTGCCGTTCAAGTACCCCGTGAGCCCCGCCTCCTGGAGCAGGTAGTCCTGATTGTACTGCCGCTGGCTCTCCTCAAACTGCCGGTTGGCGAGGGTGGACTGCCCGTTTAGATAGCCGGTGAGTCCCGCCTCCTGGAGGAAGTAGTCCCGCTCGTCGGCGAGCTTCTGATACTGGAATTTCTCCCAGTCGCGCCGGTCGGAGAGCCCCATCTCGGCCGCCGCCGCGTCGTACTGCGCGGCGAGCATCGCCGCGCTCAAATCCCCCTCACTGATCGCGTCCGCAATCGCGCGGCGGTAGCTCTCGGTCTGCGACTGCTGCTGCGCGTTGAGCGCGCCGATCTGACTTGCGTAGGCGTTCTGCAAATTCAGCGTGTCCTGACGCCCCTGTCCGCCGGTGAGCTCGCCGGAGTTTGCCAGGTTCTCCCGCAGCGCCTTCTGCGATTTGTACCGCTCCACCTCGCTCTGGCTGCGCAAGCTCTGATACTGCGGCTCGAGTCCCGCGATCTGCTCCTCGTAGCCGGAGACCTGCTTGTTCACCGCCGACTGAAGCTGCGCCAGCGCCGCCTGCTTCTTCGCCCTCTGCAGCGCCTCGATCTCCGAGGGGGTGCTGTACGCCTCGGTCCTCACTCCGGTGCCGTTGCCGATGTTCGACTGGAAGCTGCCGTCATCGTTCGAGGTATAGCCCCAGGCGGCGCCGTTTCTCGCACGCTCCGCGCGCTCGTGCGCCGCCTGTTTCCCGGCCTCGTCCCCCGCGGCGTCCGCCTTCTCCCAGTCGGAGGTGGCGGCGAGCACCTCCTGCTGTTGCTTCTGGTTGAGTCTTCTCTTATCCGTCTCTGTCAGTGCCATTTAGTATTCACCCCCATCGATTACAAGGTCGCCCGAGAGCTTGTCGGTCGTGATGCTCCCGTCCGGCACGCCCGCCGACACGATCTCGTCGATCGCCGCCCGCAGCGCGAGCAGCTTCTCCATCACGCTGCCCGCCGTGTCCCCGGCATAGAGCGGCCCCGCGCCCAGCTCCGAGGCGCCGCTCTCCTGCAGCTCCGCCAGCAGCACGTCGTTCAGATAGTCGCGCGTCTGGTTGTGCGGCCGCTGCAGCTGCTCTCGGGCGGCGTCCTCGCTGTCCGGAGCGGTCAGATAGGCCGTGTGGTCGGCAAGGCCGGTCTCCGGCTCAAATTGTAGTTTTGTCAGCATCTCTTCTCTCCTTTCCCGTGATCGGGCGGCCTTTTACTGATAGTCGCTCACGTCGTAGGGCTCGCCGAAGTTCCCCTTCGTCGCCTCGAAATACTCCGCGTTCATCCGCCGGATCGCGTCCGGGCCGATGGCGTCTGCCTCCGCGTGCAGCTCCGCCGGGATGAGCCCGCCGGTCTCCCCGTCCCCGCCCGAGAGCAGGTCCGCCCTCAGCCGGTCCTTCGCCACGTCCAGCGTGCACCCGTATTTTCTCGCGATATCGCCAATCAGTTTCTTGTTTTTACTAAAAATGTTTTTCATAGGTCTCCTCCTCACTCAAGCTTCCACTTTCGGAAATCTTCGATCCGCCTCGGCTTTCACCTCATCGCGCCAAGCGGCGTGGGCGGCTCTCTCCTCCGCCGTGCCGTAGACCGCCACGGCGAACTCGTCCTCAATCCTCGGGTACCGCTCCCGCATCTTCGCCCGGATAAATGCGCCTCTTATATCCGCTTCCAAGTGGTATACTCCGTCTCTGTCAAACATAAAAACTCCTCCAATCACGTCTCGAGCGCCACCCGCTGACGCCGTGCTGTTCCCTCTTTACTGTCTCGGCCTACGACGGCCTAAGAGCCCGCCTTCGGCGCGCCCACCGCTTGTACGCACCCTGCGGGGTGCAGTGCGGGCCTCCCAGTATTTGCGACTCGCCAAGAGCCGAGCTTCGCTCGGTTGCTCGCTTGCACGCGCCTCCGACTCGCTTAAGAGCCGAGCTTCGCTCGGTTGCCCGCTTGTACGCTCGCTGCGGCTCGCAGTGCGGAGCGCAGTCCGTCACCAGTTTCACTGGTTCCTCCTTCGTGAAACCGCTGCAAGCGTGCTGTGCACGCTCTCCGCGGTTCCCCGCCGAGGTCACTACACGGCTGCGGTTGGACTCGGCGCACTACCTCAATCACGCCTCACGACGGACGACGGCCGTCATGCTACTCCGCTGCGCCAGCAGGCGCGCCCTGCTTTTCCGCTCCGCCAGCCTTATCCCGCTGCTCACGACGGCTCGGGCGCACTCTCTTTACCGCATACAAACACAGATATCATTCACCGCCAGCACATCCTCGAGCTGCTCCCGGTGCCCGTCGATCTGCACCGACACTCCGTTCACCGCCTCTGCAAACGGCGGGATCAGATACTTCCGCTCCTTCAGCGTCGTGCTCCCGAGCGTCACCGTCCGCTCCTCGCCCTCCGGCGAAAGCGCCACATGGTTCTTTGTGTCCGTCCCCAGCTTCACCGCAAGGGTCGCCCCCTCCGGCAGCGCCGGGTAGTGCAGATACACCTCTCCACTCTCCACCGGCACACCGAGCTCGATCACCTTCGTGATATAGCTCCCGTCCTCCGCCTGGGTCGATGCCTTGGTTGCCTTCACTGTCGCCGTCACCGCCGGGTACACTCCGTTCCCGTCGTCCGACAGGCTCTCGAAATCTCCAAGACCGTCCTCCCGCAGATATCCCTGATAGCTGTATCCCGAGCTGCCCGTCAGCTCCAGCTCATAGTACGCATACTTCGCCGGACTCGCCGCCGTCACATGCACCATTCTCAGCTCCGTCGTCACCGTGCTCGAAAGCTTTGTCCGCGCGCCGCCCGCGCTCGCTCTGCCGTAGATGGCGCCCGTGAGCGTCTCCGGCGGCCAGGTCTCGTTGACCGAGGTCTCCAGTGAAAACCTGACCTCCTCAACGCTATCCGCCTCCTGTGCGAAATGCGCCAGCGCCGTCACCTGCTCGCTCTGATAGGTCGCCAGATGTTCCACCCCCGCGTAACAGCTCCAGTCCACCGCGCCGCCGTCCGTCCCGTCAAACTTCAGCTGATGCGCCGTCGTGTCCACTGTGCACTTCGTCGCCGAGTACCGCTTCTTTGTGTCCCCGAACGCCTCGACAAAGCCCCCCAGCATCGGCGGCTCCTTCTTCTCCAGAATCTCCTGTAGTTGCAGCATCTTTACGTCGTACTGCACCCATGTCACCGGCTCCAGCGGGTCCACCACCGTCCCCGTCTCGTCCGCTGTGTGCAGCCGCCCGCGCTTGTCAATCGCGATCTCCCCGTAGGATAGCGACGCGGGAATCGCGCTCTCCCCCGTCTGCCGCTTCTGTATTATCTGCATCCTTTTTTCCTCCTCTTCTCCCTTCCGCGCACCGCCCTGTCACGTCTGCAACTCGCAGGGAGCCGCCTTCTGCGGCTCCCTCCGATGCGCCTGCCCGGCTGCCCGCTTGCACGCACTCTGCGGGGCGCTCGCGCTCATCTGATCTTTTTTGCCACCCGGTAGGTGAGCGCGAGCGCCGAGATGTTCAGATCCCGTCCCGGCTCGCAGGAGCGGAACTCCACCGCGAAGTAGAGGCTCTTGCGTTTTCTCGGGCGGCGCCGATAGGTGTAAAAATAGTTGTTCACCCCGAAGGTGAACGCGTCCCACCGGAAATTTTCAAACGAGAAGGAGCCGGCCCAGACCGGTTGCAGCTCCCCCTCCCCCGAGCTGTGCTGCTCGGTGATATACCGCAGCTCCGCGTAGGAGCTGGTGTCGGTTCGCATCGTCACAAACAGCTCGAGCGCCGTCTTTTTGGAGTCCAGCGCGTTGAAATGCCGGATCGGCATCCGCCAGAGCGCCTCATACGGCTGTTCAAAGTCGCAGAAGTCGCGCCTGTCAAACTGTCCGAGCCCGCCCGCATAGCGGAAATAGAGCTCGCCCGCGCGCTCCGCAAAGCCCTTCGCCGCGATCCCGTCGAAGTAGAACCACGAGAGCTTCTTCGCCGCCGCGTCCGGGTTGTTCCCGAGGGCGTAGGGGCTCGCCGCGTAGTCCCAGAGGAAGGCCCGCTCCCCGACGCAGAGCCAGTAGCGCCCCTCCCAGTCGAGCGAGACCGCGTCCTTTAGCCCCTCGCAGTCGAGCAGGCCCGGGCTGTCCTTCCCGCGGTTGATATTGCGCGAGAGCAGCTGCACGTTGCGCTCCTCGGCGATGTCGGTCGAGAGCAGAATGTGCACCCCGCGCGCGCTGTTCAAAAAGACGAGCGAGTTATTCACCAGCTGGATGCTGCCGGGGGCGTCGCAGCCGATCGTGCGGTTGACCGCCCGCTGCGGAAAGCTCACCCGCCCGTCCGCCGTGCCGTCGTAGCTGTAGGAGACCTGCCAGATCTCCCGCTCCAGAAAGACGATCAGAACGCCGTACTGCTCGGCCATACCGGTGATCACCCCGCCGCCCGAGCCGACGGTGTTGTAGTTGTTGTCGGGGAAGTAGCTCGGGTCCAGCAGCTCCGAGTAGTAGTAGGTGGCCCCGTCCCCGCCCGCGAGGAACAGCCGGGTCCCGCCCGTACCGCCGAAGTTCGCCGTCACCCGGCAGGCGTAGAGCTTGTCTCTCAGCTCCGCGTCCAGTTTGGAGACGGTGATCTCCACGTTGTTGGTCCCCTTGGGGGGAGGCGAGGTGAAGGTGACTCTGCCCAGCGTGTAGTCCGCCGTCCAGCCGCCCTCCAGCCGCTCGCCGTCCACCACCACCTCGCAGAACCCCTCGTCGAGTCCCCTGTCGGTCAGCTGATAGACGGTGCTCTCCCCGTCGCCGTGAAAGCTGTTTGTAAATTTGCCGCCGAGGCGGTTGTAGCCCGCGGCGAGATCGCCGCCCTCGCCGTCTGGCGGCCGGTTGATGACGATGGTCGGCACATAAGGCTCCACCGCCTCCACCGTCTCCCCGTCGCAGCGGAGATACTCCTTCTTCGAGAGGTAGTAGATCGCGCTGCCGAACCGGAAGAGCGTCCCCTCGCTGTCCGCAATCCCGTCGTAGAGCTCGCAGAACTCCTCCTCAAAGCGGTAGAGCTTGCTCCCCGCGACCGCATAGAGCGCGCCCCCAAATTCGATCATCGCGCCGAGCTCCGCCTCCCCCGGCGGGGCCGCCACCGCCCGCTGTCCGGGCCGCTTCGAGAGGGTCCGCCCGTCAAACCACACGTTTTTCATCCTCGGACTCTGGTTGTCCGCGAGCAGATACTCGGGGTCCGCCGTGTTGAGCCCGCCCGAGATCGGCGTCTCCTTGGTGCCGATCTCAAAGCGGCGGACCGGGTTGTCCGTTCCCGTATCGGTCAGTCTCATCCCGTCACCCCCTAGTAGCAGTCGGCGCTCTCCGCCGGAGCAGCCCTTGAGAGGTCCGAGAGCGCCGCGATGAACCGCTCGCGGTAGGCGGCCGCCTTGCCGTCCTCGCCCTCGTCCGCGAAGAAGTAGGCCGCGAGTCCATAGGGCAGCGCGAGCGCGCAGAGCTCGTCGTCATAGTCGATCTCGTCCTCCGCGGCGCGCACCTCCGGCGCCGTGAGCGGCGGCAGGCCCGCCGCCGCGCGCCTGCTGTTCTGGCAGGGGAGCGCCTCCACAAGCAGCGCGTTTAAAAAATCGGGGAAACACCGCTGAAATTCGGGGTCTCTGCCCTCTCTGTCGTAGAGATAGCTGAGCGCCCGCCGGTAAATCTCACCCGCTGTCATACATACTCCTCCTTCCGGGAGAAGAAGGGGCGGGCAGAGGGCCCGCCCCGCTCCCCACTACTTTGTGAACGTGTAATCGGTCACGTTCGAGGTAAAGCCGCCGTCCTTGTAGGCGACCGCCCTGGCGAGATGGCTGCCGCTGCCGAGCGCGGTCGTCGCGATCGGGGTGGAGTAGATCACCGCCGAGTCGCTGTAGCGCGGGTCGCTGCCGTCCAGGGTGACCCGGATCTCGGTCGCGCCCTCCGCCGTCACGGTGAGCTTGTCGGTCGCATAGGAGACGCTCGGCGCCGCCTGCTGCGAGGCGCCGAGCACCGCGGCGTAGACGCCGGCCGATTTCGCCCCCAGCACGAAGGCGTCGTAGTAGTGACGGCCCTCCAGCAGGTCGCCCGACAGTCCCGGCGGGTCCTTGTGGTACTTCGCATCACTGATCTTATAGGGGAACATGACCGCCGCCGGCACCCAGATTAAGAAATAGCAGTCCTTCGGCAGATAGGTGTTCGGCACCTTCACGACCTTCAGCCCCTGCACCTCGCCGACGATCCCCTTGCCGATCGACTTCCTGCCCAGCGTCTCGACGCCCACAAACTCGGGCGAGAGCTTGATGAGCTTGAACACGTCGCCGGTCACCGCGATGTAGCGGTGCTCCTCGTCCACGAGGTTGTTGTCGAGCTCGGCCACCGCGTCCGCGATCAGCCCGATGATGGTGTCCTTGGTCGGCGCCTTGTCGAGCCCCTTGACGGTGCCCGCGTGGCACACAAACTGGGAGAATGCGTAGCGGTCGGCCGCCGGGATCGACTGCTCGTTGAGCTGGAGCTTCAGCATCTTCGCCGCGCCCTTGACGTTCATCTGGTCGCGGTTGTTGCCCTTATCGATGGTAAGGGTGAACGCCTTGTCCTGGCTCATCACGAGCTCCTGGACGATGTCCTGCATCTCGGTGGGCTCGCCGTAGCGGTTCATCCCGCTTCTCACGTAGTCGTTCTCCGGCACGGTCACGGGGGTGTAGATCTTCAGCGTCTTGCTTCCCGTGAAGTCGTACTCCTCGCTCGTCTTGCCCTTGACAAACGAGCTCTTGGTGAAATAGCTCGCGATTCTGTCCGAATTCTTTGTCGCTAAATTGATTGCCATAGGTCTCTCATCCTTTCTCTATTTCGTCTGTTGCGGTGTGGGGCGGCGGAACTTACGCCGCCGCTCCCCCGGTAACTGTTCCGGCTCCGGCCGGAGCCGGGCGTCGCGCCCCGTCGGGACACGGGGAAAGCGGAGGTTTTCTCCTGGTCGCCCCGTCCGCGGGCGGCTGCACAGCCAGTCACGTCTCGCACCCAAAGGGCACAGGCGCCTCCCAGCGGCGGTTGCTCACTTGCATGCCCCTACGACGGCCCAAGAGCCCGCCTTGCGGCGGGTTGCTCGCTTGCACGCTCCCTGCGGCTCGCAGTGTTTTTTTGCTGTGCCGTTTTTAGCGGAGGTTCTTTCGGCTTTGCCGAAAGAACGGCTGAGCCCCTGGGCGTCCTGCTTATGCAGTCCGCCAAGGTCGCTCATGCCTGCTCCCGGGTGTTCGGGCGCTCTCTCAGTCACGCTTTCCGCCGCTCCGCTAACGGAAAATAACAGCCTACTCGCGAAAAATCCGCGCCGCTTACAGGCGGCGCCTCCGACTCGCCAAGAGCCCGCCTCCGGCGGGTTGCTCGCATGTACGCTCCCTGCGGGTCGCAGTGTTTTTCCGCTGCGCAGCCGTTATTCTCCTGCTGCGCGGCTCAGCGCACTTACTCAGGAGAAAAAGCCCTCGAGAAATTCGTCGTACTCGTCCTCGCCCGCGCCGCGCGCGCTGCCGAGACTCGCCGCCCGGTTCTTCTGCTCGGTCTTCAGCGCCTCGAGCTCCTCGCGGAGCTTCCGGTTCTCATAGGCGCGGTAGGCGGAGACGATGTCCTCCCCCGCGCGCACCTTCTCAAAAACTTCCTTTGGAATCTCCCGCTCGAAGTCGGTAATCTCCGGATAGTTCTCCACAAAGGCGGCGTAGCTCCTCTCCCGGCGCTGCCGCTCGGCACTCTCCCGCCGGACCGAGAACTCCACATTCGCCCGGTGCCGCTCCTCCGCCGTCAATACGGCGATCTCCCGCATCAGCTCGGGGGACAGCTCCGGATGCCGCGCCGAAAAGGCCGCGAGGCTGTTGCGCAGCGCCTCCGCCCCGACCGCGCGAACCCGGTTCTCGCGCGCGTCGCTCTCGGGCCGCTCCGCGGCCTGCTGTTCCGGCTGCTCCTCCGTCCGCTGTTCCGGCTCCACGGGCTCCGGCAGAGGCTCCTGCTCCTCCACCTCGAGGGTCAGATCCTCCTCCGGCGTCTCCGCCTCCTCGAGCGGCAGCTCGCACGCCTCCTCCACCTGCTCTTCCTGAACGGTCTCCATCGAATACTCTTCCATCTCTCAAAACTCCTCTCCTGTCTCCGTTTCCCGGGGCTCCTCCCGCGCGACGCTTGCCACCTGTCCGCGAAACTCGCCCCCATCCCACCCCTCCACCGCCCGCACCCGCGGGCAAAACCATCTATCTTAGAACCCCGCTGCACACCCGCCATTTCCACTTCCACATCCGGCGCGCTTTGGGGGTGTTTTCCTCCGGAGGCGCTCCCGCCGCGCCTCCGCTCCAAGTCTAAATTTTTATCTCTTTTGTCGGAGGTTCTTTCGGCGGAGCCGAAAGAACGACTGAGCCCCTAGGCGTTCTGCCCCCGCAGCCCGCCAAGGCCGCTCATGTCTGCTCCCGGCTGCTCGGGCGCACAGTCACGCCTCGCAGCCTCCGCAGACGCGGCACTGTTCCCTCCTCGCGAAAAATCCGCGCCGACTGCGTCGGCACCTGTTTTTTCGTCTGCGGGGGTCACTGTGCCGCTGCTCCCGGCTGCTCGGGCGCACTTATCTCCGCCTGCTCCCGGAGCTTCCGGAGAATCTTCTGCTTGCCGCGGATGTAGCTGTCCGGAATCCCCTCGAGATAGGTCGCCGCGTCGGTGATGACCCCCTTCTCAAAGAGGTTGTCGAGCGTCTGGAGCTGGGCCACCTCCGACCAGTAGGAGGCCGCACCCACGTCCACCTTGAGCTGCATCGCGAGGTCGCGCAGCGTCCCAAAGTCGAAGAGGCTCATATAGTTCTCGCCCGTGGCCTCGTCCGAGAGCTTCACATACCGCGCGCCGTAGTAGGTGGCCATCATATCCGCCAAAATCCGCACCGAGTCCTCCACAAACTGGTAGAACCCGAGCTTCTGCAGCTCCAGCGGCGCTGCCGACGCCTTCTGCACCGCGATGATCGCGGAGGTGTTGTCCGGCCGCACGTTGCCGAGCGCCGCGTCCGACGCGCCCATGAAGTCCCGCGTGTAGGAGATGGTCTTGTCGATCAGGGTCATCACCTGGCTCGACATGTCCGGCGCGCGCCAGCCGGAGAAGATCTGCTGGTTCGGGTCGCCATTGACCCCGATCGCGTCGTCCAGCTTGTTCGACCACTCGCCGATCAGGTTCCGGTTGAAGATCACCTTCGGGAAGGCCATCAGCTTGACCGCCTGCATCGCCATCGCAAACAGCTTGTTGACAAAGATCTGGTTTGGGATCAGACCGGTGATCGGCGACTGTCCGTGGTAGCAGCTCTTCACGCTCTCCCAGTTCATAAAGGCGACCGGGTAGAGCGAGAGCCCCGTGTCCCACTCGGGGCGGACGATCGCGTCCTTGGTGTACTTGACCGCGCTCACCGTGCCGCTCTCATTCTTGAACAGCTTCACAACCACCGTCGAGAGCTTCCCCTCGCTCTCCTTCTCCTCGAAGTAGGCGTTCTCGGCGTCCGGCCGGACGAGCTCCGCATCCGCCCCCCTGCCGAACCGCTTCATCTCCCGGCGCACCTCCTCCACCGTGCGGCGCATCGCGATGAGCAGATAGGGCTGCTCCTGCACCTCCGCGCTGTGCGGGTTGCCGAAGAGGACGTTTGTGTTGTCGAGGTTCTCCACCCGGATGTCCCCCTTCGCCGCCTGGCCGGTTCTCACCTCCGGGTCGAAGTGGAAGTAGAAGCAGCCGTCCCCGTCCACCGCCGCGTTGCGCAGCAGCTCCCGGCACTTCGACTTGAACTTGGTCTGCTCGATCACCCGGTCCACCTCGGAGGAGAGGATCTCCGCCTCCAGATGCCGGTAGGAGTCAAACGGGGTGAACACCGCCGCAATGTCGTCCGTCACAATCATCGAGATAAAATAGGTTACCACCCGCCGGAGCATGTTGAGCACCGGCTTGTCGAGCCCCTCTGCGCGGACCCCCTCCCACTGTTTGCCGATATAGAAGTTCTCGTTCTGCTTGACCGTCTCATAGAGGCCGATCGAGTAGTTGTAGTGTTTCGCCCGCTCAAATTCCTGCCACAGCTCGGGCAGCGCCGTCTTTTTTGTCGCCATTACTCCTCACTCTCCCCCTGCTCTCTGCCGTCGTAGCGGAGCAGATTGCCCCACTGGCGGATGAGCGCAATGTCCTCGGCAAGCGCCGGGTCCGTCTCTCTCTGCGGGGGCTCCGGCGGGCGCTCCGGCCCTCTCCGTCCGCCCGCGAGCAGCGCGACCCCCGCCCCCGCCAAAAAACTGATGATACAAAAAATCGCTTCCATCCTGTCCTCCTGTCATCCGCCGTAAGAGAGGAAGCTCTGAAGCCCCCCGTTCTCCGGCGGTCTCTCCTCCGCGGGCTGCGGCCGCCCCGCCACAAAGTAGCGGATCGCGTCCGGCCCGTGGGTTATCTCGTGCGGCTCTGTTGCGACGTCGTTTGGGTTCTTGGCGTCAAACTGCAAAAGCGGCAGACACCGCGCGAGGTTTTCACAGGTTTTAAATATCCGCAGGTTCGCATAGCGCTCACCTCCCTCCGGCTCAGTCACGCCTCGCGACGCCGGACTCACGCTCTGCTGCTCCCCCTTCACGAAACCGCTGTAAGCGTGCTGCGCACGCTCTTCGCGGTTCCGCGCCGGGCTCACTACAGAGCTGTCCGGCTGCTCGGGCGCACTTCTTTCAGTCACGCCTGCGACTCGCCAAGTGCCGCCTTGCGTCGGTTGCTCGCTTGCACGCGCCTGCGGGCGCACTCGCAGCCACTCCGCGAGGTCGTACCAGCCCTGCACCCGCCGGTTGTCCGCCTTCTGGAGATAGAGCCCGTACTCGGCGAAGATGTCCGCCACGCTCTTGCCGGTGTCCTGCCGCCGGTTCCAGAGGTCGGGCGGCGCGAGCAGGATCTCCGCCTCCGCCGCCCCGCTCACCCGCAGCAGCTCGGCCGCCTCCGAGATCACAAGCCCGCTCTGATACACCTCCCGGTAGACATAGGCGAGCCCCTCCTCCGAGACCGCGATCCAGTAGGCCGCCAGCATGTCGAGCCCGTAGTCGAGGCTGAGATACCGCCGCCACCGCGCCGGAATCGGGAACGGGTCCAGAAGGTGCACCGCCGGGTCCCACATCTTGAAGTACTGCCCCGCGAACACCTCCCAGTCCCCGAGCAGCCACGCCCGCCGCAGGTCCTCCGGCAGATTCTCCAGCATCCGCAGATAGCCGGGGTCGCTCTCTAAAAGCGCCCGGTTGTCGTACACCTGCGCCCGGATGAACCGGTAGTCCGAAGCCCGCTCGTTTCCGCGGTAGCTCCGCTCCACAAACAGCCGCTTGACCCAGCCGTGCCCCACACCGCCCGGGTTACAGGTGAGATACATCCGCTTCGGAAAGTCGTTCGCGCCCCGTAGGCAGGCGGTCAGCGTCGAGAACTGGAACTCGGTGAACTGGGTCGCCTCGTCGATGAAGATCACGTCGTACTCCTGCCCCTGGTACTGGAGCACATCGCTCTCGGTCGCGCAGTAGCCGAATTTCAGCCGCGACCCGTTCGGGAAGCGGAAGCTCTTCTCCGTCTCCTTGTAGTCCGCCACTCCGAGGAGCTCCGCCCGCAGCGGCAGGATGTGGTTCTCCCGCAGCTCCGGGAAGGTCCGCCGCAGAATCAGAATTCGGATCCCGTCATAGCGCAGCGCGAGCAGCAGCGCTTTTTTGCGCACCGCCCAGCTCTTGCCCCCGCCGCGCGCACCGCCATAGGCCACAAACCGCTCCCTCGCGAGGAAGAACTCCCTCTGTTTGGCGCTCGGGTGCCCGAGCTCAATCGTATGCACCTGTCCTCTCCCCTTTCTCAGTTCCTCCCGCTGCCCGGTCGCTCCCGGACGTCAAAACAGGTCCCTGCGCACCAGGCCCGAAGCCTTATCTCTCCAGCGGAGGTTCTTTCGACAGAGCCGAAAGAACGACTGAGCCCCAGGCGTCCTGCTCACGACGGCTCGGGCGCACAGTCACGCCTGCGACGAGCTCAAGAGCCGGGCTTTGCCCGGTTGCTCGCTTGCACGCGCCTACGACGGGCCAAGAGCCTCGCTCCGCTCGGTTGCCCGC
>CAJFTX010000012.1 GCA_904420075.1 uncultured Clostridia bacterium
TCGCTCATCAAGGCGAGAAAGCTTGAGGCGTCGGAGGATCTCGGCTTTGTCGGCGAGGTGACCGACGTCAATCCCGACGTGATTTTAAACGCCTTCTCCGACGGGTATATCCCGGTGGTCGCGACGGTGGCCGAGGGGGAGGACGGCGAGACCTACAACATCAACGCCGACACCGCGGCGGCGAAGATCGCGGCGGCGGTGGGGGCGGTCAAACTGATCCTGTTGACCGATATCCAGGGCGTGATGCGCGATCCGTCCGACGAGAAGAGTCTCATCCCGGTGATCCGCACCGACGAGGTAAAGGGGCTCGAGGAGAGCGGTGTCATCAAGGGCGGGATGATTCCGAAGATCGAGTGCTGCGTGGACGCGATCGAGTCGGGAGTGCGCCGGGCCCATATCATCGACGGACGGATTCCCCACTCGATTCTGATCGAGCTTCTGTCGGACGAGGGCATCGGTACAATGATCCACTGAGACGGATTTTTTTGATGCGCCGGATGAGTCGGGTGTGCTATAATAGTCTCAAAAGGCGGGAACAAAATTGAAGATTTTGACCGTTTTGGAGGAGTTCTGCCGAGGGACAGAGACTGAGAGTACAGCGATGTTTTGCGGTAGAACCGCTTTGTAAAGTGCGGCTGGGCCAAAAAGCCCGCGCGCTTTGGGCGTGTAAAAAGCGAGGACGCGGCGAGACGGGAGAGAGAAAGATGGATTTTAAAAGTATTAAGGCGCGGGACAAGGAGTATATCGCAAACAGCTACAACCGGCAGGACGTCTGGTTTAAGAAGGGACGCGGCGCGCGACTCTATGACGACCAGAACCGCGAGTATATCGACTTCGCGAGCGGGATCGGGGTTTCCAGCCTTGGCTACGGGGACAAGCAGTATTTGAAAGCGGTCTTAAAACAGCTCGGAAAGCTCTGCCACAGCTCCAACCTCTTTTACACGGCGCCGGACGGACGGCTCGCAGCGCAGCTCTGCCAGCTCTCGGGGATGAAGAAAGTGTTCTTCTCGAACTCGGGCGCGGAGGCCAACGAGTGCGCCATCAAGGCGGCGAGGAAGTACAGCTTTGATAAGTACGGGGAGGGACGGAGCACGGTTCTCACCCTTCGGAATTCTTTCCACGGGCGGACGGTGACCACCCTTGCCGCGACCGGACAGGACAAGTTCCACAACTATTTTTTTCCCTTTACCGAGGGCTTTCGCTATGTGGACGCGAACGACGTCGGCGGCACGGTGGCGGCGATGGACGATACGGTCTGCGCCGTGATGCTCGAGCCGGTGCAGGGGGAGGGCGGCGTGCTGCCGCTCTCCGGAGACTATGTGCGCGCGGTGGCGAAGGAGGCGGCGAAGCGGGACATCCTTCTCATTATGGACGAGGTGCAGACCGGTATCGGCCGCACCGAGAAATTCTTCGGATTCGAGCACTTTGAGGTGAAGCCGGACATTGTGAGCCTCGCCAAGGGCCTCGGCGGCGGGCTGCCGATCGGCGCGACGCTGCTCGGCGAGAAAGTGGAGCGGGTCTTCGGCTATGGCGACCAGGGGAGCACTTTTGGCGGGAATCCGGTGGTCTGCGCCGGGGCGTGCGAGGTGGTGCGCCGGGTGTCGCAGCCGGCCTTCCTCGACGAGGTGGCGAAGAAGGGCGCGCTCATCCGGAGCTTTGTGGCGGAGATTCACTCCCCCTATGTGAAGGAGGTCCGCGGCCGCGGGCTGATGCTCGGGCTCGCGCTCGAGGGGATCGAGGCCGCCGAGCTCTCGAAGAAACTGCTCGCGGCGGGCCTTGTGACGCTGACCGCGGGCGGAAATACGCTGAGACTGCTGCCGCCGCTTATCATCAGCGAGAGCGAGATCGAGCGCGGCGTAAAAATTCTTGGAAAGACGCTGAAAGGAATGGAAAAATGATCGCAGGAAAGAAGGACTTTTTGAAGCTCCTGGACCTGGAGCGTGATGATATTCTGGAGATTCTGGAGCTCGCGGACCGGCTGAAGGGCGGCGAGAAGTGCAATGCGCTTGCAGGCAAGTCGGTCGGGCTGATTTTTGAAAAGTCGTCCACCCGCACGAGAGTTTCGTTTGAGGTCGGAGTGCACCAGCTCGGGGGGTACCCGCTCTTTTTGGCGAGCTCCCACTCGCAGCTCGGCCGCGGCGAGCCGATTGAGGACACCGCCCGGGTGCTCTCGCGGTATCTCGACGGAATTATGATCCGCACCTTCGGGCACGACCGGGTGGAGAACCTTGCGAAGTACGCCTCGGTGCCGGTGATCAATGGGCTGACCGACCTCGCACACCCCTGCCAGGTGCTGGCGGATCTGCAGACGGTCAGAGAGCACAAGGGCAAGCTCGAGGGGCTGAAGATGGCCTACATCGGCGACGGGAACAACATGGCGAATTCGCTGATCGTCGGCGGGCTCAAGGTGGGGATGGAAGTCGCCTGCGCGAGTCCGGCGGGCTATGAGCCGGACGCGAGCGTGCGCGCCTATGCGGAGGGCACCGGCAGATTTACGCTGACGGCCGACGTCCTCGAGGCGGCGAGAGACGCGGACGTGCTCTTCACCGACGTCTGGGCCTCGATGGGCCAGGAGGAGGAGGCCGAGGAGCGCCGCCGGGTGTTCGAGGGCGTGTACCAGATCAATGACAAGGTGATGGCCGCCGCGGCGAAGGGTGCGATGGTGCAGCACTGTCTGCCCGCGCACCGCGGGGAGGAGATCACGGCCGACGTCTTTGAGGCGCACGCGCGGGAGATCTTCGACGAGGCGGAGAACCGCCTCCACGCGCAGAAGGCCGTCATGGTCAAGTTGATGGGAGAATGAAGTTTGCGCTATCTCTAATTTGGGATAGCGCTTCTTTTTTAGGGAGGGATGTTGTATGACCCTTTCCGAGATCCGCGCGATTCCGGCGATCGACATCCACAGCCACTTCGGCGAGTGGGAGCGGGACGCGGCGCGCGAGCCGGGCCGGGAGCTGATCGCGGGTGGGAGGGCGGAACTGAGAGAGCAGATGCGGCTTTCCAACATCGCGCTCTCGGTAAATTCCCATTTCTACGGAATTTTTCCGCGCGGCGGAGGGGATGCGGTGGAGGGGAACCGGCGCTGCGTGGCGGCGGTGGAGCGGGA
Source organism: uncultured Clostridia bacterium (assembly GCA_904420075.1). GTDB lineage: Bacteria > Bacillota > Clostridia > Oscillospirales > Feifaniaceae > CAJFTX01. The sequence continues at coordinate 3,107 of CAJFTX010000012.1, forward strand.
GGAGAATCTGCTCATGTGGGCGATTTTAAATCCGCTTCAACCGGAGAGCTTTGCGCAGGTGGAAGCGCTTCTGTTGCACCCGAAGTGTATCGGCATCAAGCTGCATCCGGAGGAGCACCGCTATCCGATTGCGGACTACGGGGAGCGCATCTACGAGTTCGCGGCGAAGCATCGCGCGGTGATCGACACCCACAGCGGCGAGGCGCTCAGCATGCCGGAGGAGTTTGCGGTGTTTGCCAACCGCTACCCCGAGGTGACGACTATTGTCTCCCATCTGGGCTGCGGCTATGACGGCGCCTTTGACCACCAGATCCGCGCTGTTCAGAGGAGCGTGCACGGCAATCTCTATACCGACACATCGAGCGGAAAGTCGCTCTTCTGCAACCTTTTGGAGCGCGCAGTGCGGGAGATCGGATCGGAGCGGATTCTCTTCGGCACCGATGCGGGCTGCTACTTCAGCCCAATGCAGCGGGCGCGCGTCGACTGTGCGCAGATTGGCGACGAGGAGAAGAAAAATATTCTCTACCGCAACGCACTGCGTCTCTTTCCCCGCCTGCGGGAGCGGTATGAACGGATGTGTGAGAAGATGAGAGGAGAATAGAATACAAAGAGATCTCATTTTTTCGCGGTGAGGACTTTGTTTTTCTCACCGGGCAGGCTGCTGTTCCACGGAGGGAGGGGGCTGCTCCAGAGAGCGGCGGGTAGCGGCTTCTGTGTGAGTCCCGGCGGGCATGTCGCTTTCGGAGAGACGAGGAGACGCTCGTCCGGGAATTTTGTGAGGAGATGGGGCGGCGGCTGGCGCTCATCGGAGAGAACTTTTTTCCTGGACGGACGGGATGCCCTTGCCGGCAGGCATCTCTATTACGAGGTGGAGCTTGCGGATGAGCGCCAGATCCCGTTCGGGGGGGGATGAGATGGAGGGGGACTACATCCGCTTAAATTTTGCTGGATATCGCTTGACCGGCCGCGGGAGATTATCCTCTATCCGGTGGCGGTGGCAAAAGAGCTGCCCTCACTTCCGGATGGGATGGAACACTTTTTTTGGTGCGGGAATAAAAAAAGCGCCTCGCTCGGGGCGCTGAGATAGAGAGTGTTGTGCAGGGGCGGTTCTGACCACCCCTGCGAATTTTTTAAGCGACATTCTGAGAGGTGCTTGATCCATAGAAGGGGAAGGGGATATCCGGCCAATAGCTTCTGGCGGTTTTGACGTCGAAAGCCTCGCTGAACTCCGCCTTGCTGCGGCGCACAAACTCCTCGGCAAATAAGAACGGAGCGGGAACCGGTATATCTACCGACTCCCGCTCCGCCTGAGCGATACAATCTTAATTTTTTTCTCCCAGGCGAGAATCTGAGCAGTCTCCGGCATGGTGGGGCCGGGACACTCCACCTTGGCGGTGGCGACCGCCGAACCGAAGCGCAGACACTCGGCGGGGGAGCCGCCCGTCTCCTGACGGAGCAGAAAGCCGGCGAGCAGACTGTCGCCCGCGCCCACAGTACTGATCGCCCGCGCGCCCGTGGGAAGCGCGCGCAGCAGCTGGTTTGCTGTGACAAGCGCCGCGCCGTCCGCACCCAGCGAGAGAAGCACCGCGCCGCCGGTCCGTCCGGCGAGCGCGCGGGCGGCATCGAGCAGCTCTTCCTCTGTGGGACAGGAGAGCTCCGCGTAGCGGGCGAGCTCCTCCGCATTTGGCTTGAGCAGAGTGGGACCCGCCTCCACCGCGGCGCGGAGGGCGGCGCCGTCCGCGTCCACCGCGACCGCCCGGCAGGACGGGGAGAACTCGCGCACAAAGCGGGCGTAGCTGTCGTCGGGCGCGCCGTGCGGGAGCGCGCCGCCGAGCACCAGCGTGTCCTCCGGCCCGAGCAGCTCCCGGGTGAGGGTGAGCAGCGCGTCGATCTCAGTAGTGGAGACTGGGCCTCCCCGGTCGTTGATGTTGGAGAAGCGGCCGCTCTGCTCGGCGATCTGGAGACTGATGCGGGTCTCTGTTACACAGGGGACTGCGCGGGCGGGAACGCCCTCCTCCGCGAGCAGGGCGGAGAGCTGCGAACCTGTGTAGCCGCCGGCCAGATAGAGGGCGAGCGCCTCTCCCCCGGCGGCACACACCGCGCGCGCGACGTTGATCCCCTTTCCGCCTGCGCGGGTGACGGTGGATCGGGTGCGCATAACAGTGCCCGGGATGAGCTCCTCGAGTACTGAGGTGCGGTCAACGGCGGGGTTGAGGGATACGGTGAGAATCATAGGGGAAAACTCCTTTGTAGATTGTACTAAATTTTGATGGTGAGCCACCGGTCGCCCGAGAGACGATGGATGAGAATGGGTACGCGAACGTGCTGGTCGAGGATAAAGGAGAGCCAGGCGCCTGGCAGTCCCCAGCCAAAGCAATAGAGGAAAAGTGCGCAGGAAAGCGGCCGCACAAGCATGATGGAAATCAACATGGTCCATGCGACAAAACGGGTGTCCCCGGCGCCGCGAAGACAACCGCTTGTGATCGGTTGGGCGTTCTGCATCGGAATGGCGACGGCGGCAAGCAGAATCATCGGGACGGTCATTCCGATCAGCGCGGAGTCGTCTGTGAACATTCCGACGATGGGGTACCGGAAGGTGCAGAAGAGCAGAATGAGCAATCCGGAGACTGCGTATCCCAACCGCTGGGCGAGCTTGGTATAGAGCACCGAGAGGTCGGGCCTGCGGGCGCCTAAATTTTGACCGACGAGAGAGGTGGCCGCTACCCCGATCCCGTCGCCGAACGTGTAGCTCAGAGAGAGTATCTGTGCGGTGATCTGGTAGGAGGCAAAGGCCTCGGTACCGAGGTTTGCAACCATCACCGCATAGAGAAAAAAGCCGGTGCGCATAGCGATCTGTTCGAGCAGAGCGTTGCTCGACAGGTTCCAGAGGGAGCGAAGCGTTTTTCGGTCAAACCGCCAACGGATACGGGCGGAGAGGGAGAGAAACCCATCCCGATGGAAGAGTGAACGTACCGCAACGACGCAACCCGCCGCCGTACCGATGGAAGTGGCAAGTGCCGCGCCCGCCACCCCCATTCGAGGAAAGCCGAGATTGCCTTCGATCAGTAAATAGTTGAGCGCAATATTGACTGCGTTTGCCGTCAGGTTGATTTTCATTGCAACCCGGGTTTGCCCGCAGCCGCGTTGGGCGGCCGAAATATTGAGTGAAATCGCATGAAAAAAGAGGGAGGCCATCACGATGCGAAAATAGGTTGAGGAGGGGCCCAGCGTGTCCCTGTTTGCCCCGGCGGCGGCCATCACCTGCGGAGCGAAGAGAATTGCGACGCCGGTAAGCAGCAATGAGAATCCGGCGGAAAGCATCAGCGTCTGACGCAGGCAGCGGCCGGCGCCATCCCGGTCGCCCTCGCCTTTCCGCCGGGCGATAATGGAGGTGCAGCCGACATTGATGGCAAAAAAGAGGGTGAGAAAAATGAGCTTTGGCTGGGTGGTGAGCCCGACGGATGAGATTGCGTAGGAGCCGAGACCGCCGACCATCATCATGTCGACCATCCCGACTAGCGTCACCAGTACCATCTCGAGCATCGAGGGCCAGGCGATGCGCATCAGCGTCTGTACAGCGCTCTTGGCGCCTGGGAGCGCACCGCATCGCTTTGAGGGAGGGACCAGCCGATCGGGTGAGAGCAACCGGCCGAGCAAAGCGGTCATCGGGAATACCCCCTAAAAACAGATTCTTTTCTATTTTATCATGTTTTCCTGCGTTAATAAACTCTTAATTGCTTTTTGTTTCGGGGGAGCTTATAATATTCTAAAGCGAAAATTTGCGCTAGACTGAAAAAGAATGGAGTATCGGAGTGAGAGATAAAAAGAGTTGTCCGGCGGTTTTCTACGGCGGGCAGGCGCTGCTCGAAGGGGTCATGATGAAGGGGACCCACAGCTGTGCCTGTGCGGTGCGGTCGCCCGACGGGGAGATCAAAAAGACGATCAGCGAACAGAAGAGCGCCAAAGACCGGGTGAAAATTCTAAAGCTGCCGGTGCTGCGCGGCGTTGTGAATTTTATCGAGATGCTGAAGCTCGGCTTTCAGACGCTCAACTACTCGGCCGAGGTCTCAGGCCTTGAGGAGGAGGCAAAACCCGGCAAGGTGGAGACCTTCCTCACTGAGAAGTGCGGCGTATCGATGATGAATGTGGTGATGGGGGTCGCGGGTGTGATCGGCGTGGCGCTCGCGCTGTTTCTGTTTTTGTTTCTGCCGGCAAAGGTGGTGGGATTTGGTGCCGGAGTGCTGCCCGGCTGGCTGTTGACGGTGATTGAGGGACTGGTGAAGATTTTGATCTTTGTGCTCTATCTCTTTCTTGTCTCGCGGATGAAAGAGATTCACCGGGTGTTTGAATACCACGGCGCGGAGCACAAGACCATTCACTGCTATGAACACGGGGAGGAGCTCACCCCCGAAAACGTGAAGAAGTACACCCGTTATCACCCGCGCTGCGGCACAAGCTTTCTTATTTTGACATTGATTGTGAGTATCCTTGTGTCCTCGCTTGTAACCTGGGACAACGTGCTCATCCGGGTGGCGCTTAAGGTGGTGACTCTGCCGCTGACGATGGGGCTCGCATATGAGCTCATCCGGCTGGCGGGGAAATACGACAATCCGGTGACACGGGCGATCTCCGCGCCCGGCAAGTGGATGCAGAAGCTGACCACCAATGAGCCGGACGAGAGCGAGATCGAGTGCGCGATCACCGCGCTCAAGCTGGTGCTCGACCACGAGGGCGTGGAGAGCTTCCCCGAGGTGCGGGAGGGCTGTACAAGAGAGTTTGCGATCGAGAAACAGCCGGGGGAGGAGACTTGACCGCGCGCTCCCTCTACCGGGAGGCGCGGGCGAGACTCGCAGCGATGTCCGTGAGCGACGCGGAGCTTGTCGCGGGCGAGCTGATGCGCGCCTTCTGCGGGGTGAGGCGAGAGGAGCTGCTGCTCTCCGACCGGGAGCTCTCAGAGGAGGAGGAGCGCGCGTTTGCGGCGGCGCTCGAGCGGCGGCTGTCGGGCGAGCCGCTCCAGTATATCCTCGGGGAGTGGGAGTTCTGCGGGTTTCCGACGAAGGTGCGTCCCGGGGTGCTCATCCCCCGCGGGGACAGCGAGCACCTCGCGCGGGCGGGCGCCGAGTGGGCGCGCAGGCTGGGAGCCGGTAGGATTCTCGACCTCTGCTGCGGGAGCGGCGCGGTCGGCCTCGCGGCGGCGAAGCTGAGCGGCGTCCGGGCGACTCTGGTGGACATCTCGGAGCCGGCGCTCGCGCTCGCGGCGGAGAACGCCGCGCTCTACGGAGTTGCCGCGCGTACCGTCCGGGCGGATGTGACCCGACCGTTTGAGCTCGGAGAGCGGTTTGCAGTTGTGGTCTGCAATCCGCCCTATATCGCCTATGACGAACGGCTCTCCGCTGAGGTGACACGGTTTGAGCCTCCGCAGGCGCTCTTTGCGCCGGAGGGAGGCCTTTTCTTCTACCGGCGGCTTGTAGAACTTGCGGACTGCTTTTTGGAGCGTGCAGGCGTGCTGCTCTTTGAGATCGGGGCGAGCCAGGGCGACGCGGTGGAGCGGCTGATGGAACCGCGCTTTTCCGACCTCTTGCGGCTGCGGGACTACGGCGGGCACGACCGGGTGGTAGTTGGCAGATTTCGGGGGACGGCAAAATCGAACATTTGTTGATTTTTGTACGCCGGTGTGGTAAACTGAAGAGGACGCCGGAGATGCCGGCGGTAAAACGGAAAGACTCTCTGGCGGGGAGACCGCCGAGCAAATAGCGGTAAAGGGGAATGAGACGATGGTGGACAAGAAAAAGGCGCTGGAGACGGCGCTCTCTCAGATTGAGAAGCAGTTTGGAAAAGGCGCGGTGATGAAGCTCGGAGAGAATGTGGGGATGAATGTGGACTGCATCCCCACGGGGTCGGTTGCGCTTGACGAGGCGCTCGGGATCGGCGGCGTGCCGAAGGGGCGCATTGTCGAGATCTACGGGCCGGAGTCCTCGGGTAAGACGACCGTCTCGCTGCACATCATCGCGGAGGCGCAGAAGATGGGCAGCGATGTCGCCTTTATCGACGCGGAGCACGCGCTCGACCCGGTCTATGCCAAGGCGCTCGGGGTGGACGTCGACTCGCTGCTCGTCTCCCAGCCGGACACCGGCGAGCAGGCGCTGGAGATCGCGGAGGCGCTGGTACGCAGCGGGGCGATCGAGGTGCTGGTTGTCGACTCGGTCGCGGCGCTGGTGCCGAAGGCGGAGATCGAGGGCGAGATGGGCGACAGCCACGTCGGCCTGCAGGCGCGTCTGATGAGCCAGGCGCTGCGGAAACTCGCGGGCGCGATCGCCAAGAGCAACTGCTGCGCGATCTTCATCAACCAGCTGCGCGAGAAGGTGGGCGTGGTCTACGGCAATCCGGAGGTCACCACCGGCGGCCGGGCGCTCAAGTTCTACTCCTCGGTGCGCATGGAGGTGCGCCGGGTGGAGGCGATCAAGAACGGCACCGAGATCGTCGGCAACCGCACCAAGGTCAAGGTGGTCAAAAACAAGGTGGCGCCGCCCTTCAAGCAGGCGGAGTTCGACATCATGTACGGCACCGGCATCTCTCACGAGGGCGAGCTTCTGGACCTCGGCGTGAAGTATGGTATCGTCGATAAGGCGGGTTCCTGGTTCAACTACGGGGAGGGCCGTCTCGGCCAGGGCAAGGACAACTCGCGCGAGTTTTTGAAGAACAATCCGGAGATCGCCGACGAGATCGAGCGGAAGCTCCGCGCCGCGATGCACGGGGAGGACCCGGAGGAGGCGGTTCCCGCGAAGGCCGCGACCCCGAAGGAGACACCGGCCCCTGCGCCCGCGCCGGAGAAGAGCGCGGGGCGCGCAGCGCGGACCAAAGTGTCCGACGCGGACCTCGACATCTCGGCCGAGGATTTTTAAATGATTCTCAGCGGACTTACGCTGCTCCCGAGCGGCGAGTGCCTGCTCGAGATTGACGGCAAACGGGCGGCGAGTCTCGATTTTCCAAAGGTGCAAGAGCTGGGGCTCTCCGAGGGGATGGAGCTCCCGCGCGAACTCTGGGAGGAGATCATGGCGCTCTCCGACCTGCGGGCGGCGCGGGAGAGCGCCTTTCGCTCATTGGCGCACGCCGACTTCTCCGAGGCGGGGCTTACCCGCCGCCTGCGCGAAAAGGGGGTGCGCCCCGAGGACGCAGCGCGCGCGGTGCAGGAGCTCACGGAGAAGGGGTACCTCTCCGACCGGAATTTCGCCGAGCGGATGGTGCGCGTCTACCGCGATGAGCGCTGCTTTGGGCCGCGCCGGGTGCGGGAGGAACTCTACCGCCGCGGAGTACCGCGGGAGCTGATCGACGAGCTGCTCGAGGGGAGCCGGTACGACATCGACGGGTACTGTGAGAAAAAATTCCGCTCCCTCCCGCGCGATGAGAAGGGCCGCCGAAAGGCGAGCGCCGCGCTCCAGCGCGCGGGCTACGGTTACGAGGAGATCCGGGGAGCGCTTGCGCGCCTCTTCGATGGGGCGGACGATTTTGAATAAGAAAAGGGGGACGTCAGCCGATCCGGCGGACGCCCCCCTCTGCGGGACCGCAGGAAAGGGGAAGTTTGTTTGACGAAGGTATCGTTTATTTTGCTCGGGTGTTCCAAAAACCAGGTGGACGCCGAGGTTATGCTGTCGACGCTGCGTGAGGCGGGGATGGAGCTCTGTTCCGAACCCTCGGAGAGCGATGTGGTGGTGATCAACACCTGCGGCTTTATCGAGAGCGCGAAGGCGGAGGCGATCGAGAACATCCTCGAGATGGCCGAGCTGAAAAAAGAGGGCAAGATAAAGGGAATCGTGGTCTCGGGCTGCCTCTCGGAGCGGTACCGGGAGGAGCTGCAGAGCGAGCTGCCGGAGATCGACGCAGTGATCGGCGTCGGCACGATGGACAGAATCGTGGAGGCGGTGCGCGCGGCAGCCGGGGCGGAGAAGTTTTCCGCGTTTGATTGCCCGGAGCGGGGCGGCCTCGGAGGGAAACGGATTCTGACTACGCCGCCCTACTCCGCCTATCTCAAGATCTCGGACGGCTGCAACAACCGGTGCAGCTACTGTGCGATCCCGGCCATCCGGGGAGCACTCCGCAGCCGCCCGCTCCCGGAGCTTCTGGAGGAGGCGAAATGGCTCGCGGAGCACGGCGTCTCGGAGCTCACGCTCGTGGCGCAGGACACCACCCGCTACGGGGAGGATCTCTACGGGGAGCCGCGACTTGCGCCTCTGCTGCGGGAGCTCTGCAAGATCGAGGGACTGCACTGGATCCGGGTGCTCTACTGCTATGCTGACCGGCTGACCGACGAGCTCATCGAGGTGTTTGCCACCGAGGAGAAGCTCTGCAAATATATTGATATGCCGGTTCAGCACCTGAGCGACCGGATTCTAAAGCTGATGAACCGCAGGGACACCAAGGCGGAGATTGTCGCGCTTGTAAAGAAGCTGCGGGAGCGCATCCCGGACATCACGCTGCGCACCACGCTGATTGTCGGCTTCCCCGGCGAGACGACCGAGGACTTCAACGAGCTCTCGGAGGGGGTGAAGCTGCTCAAGTTTGACCGGCTCGGGGTATTCTGCTACTCGCCGGAGGAGGGAACTCCTGCGGCGCAGATGAGCGGCGTGGTGAGCGAGCGCACCAAGGAGCGCCGCAGCGAGGTGATCATGGAGGAGCAGTACGCCATCGTGGAGCAGAAGAACGCGCGGATGGTGGGACAGGAGATCGAGGTGCTCTGTGAGGGGTACGACCGGATCGCCGAGTGTTCATTCGGCCGCAGCCGGGCGGACGCGCCGGAAGTGGACGGCAAGGTGTTCTTTACCGGAGGACGGCCCGCGGAGGGAGAATATGTCACCGTACGGGTGAGTAGTGCGGTGGACTACGATCTCTTCGGCGAACTCGTGTAACCGGCGGAAATCGACCGTTTCCTCGGTTGACAAGGCGGAGAGAGGGACATATAATTGATAATACATATCCCGGCCTTTTGGTGCGGCGGGGGAGAGAGGGGGAGCGCGGATGAACACGGCAAATAAAATAACGGTTGCCCGCATTCTGATGACTCCGGTTTTTATGGCGCTCTTTCTCGCAGGGAACTACTGGTGTTCGGTGGCGGCGGGAGTTGTCTTTTTGCTTGCGGCGCTGACCGACAAGCTGGACGGACATATCGCCCGGAAGTACGACCAGATTTCGACGCTCGGAAAATTTCTTGATCCGCTGGCCGACAAGCTGCTGGTGCTCGCGGCGCTTATCTGCATGGTTGAGAAGGGAATGGCGGCGAGCTACCTTGTTGTGATCATCGTTGCGCGGGAGCTGGTGGTGACCTCCTTCCGTATCATCGCGATGGGCAAGGGTGTGACGCTCGCGGCGGATATCTGGGGCAAGATTAAGACGGTTTTGCAGATGGCGGCGGTGCTCTGCCTGCTCGTCGAGTGGATCATCTGGCCGGGCAGCTACCTGATCGGTACGGTGGTGCTCTGGATTGCGACCGGCGTCACCATTTTGTCGGGTGTGAACTATATCTATAAAAACAGAGAAGTTTTGAAATAGGCGAGAAGCGGTGAGAGTAACCGGCAGCCCACAGCACAGAGAGGGACGACGCGCGCTGAGAGCGTCCCGCTGCGAAGAGCCGGCGAAGTGCCTCCGTTTGCCCCCGTCTTGAACAGAGCAGTAGGGATGGGCGTCTCCCCGCGTTAAGGGGCGATTTGAGAAAAAAGTCGGAGTGGAACCGCGTGATGAACGCCTCCGGCCGCGGGGAGACCCGCGGCCGGAGGCGTTTTTTAGAAGGGAGAGGGAGATGGGACTGATACACGATATCCGGTCGATCAAGGAGCGGGACCCGGCGGCGCGTAACGGATTTGAAATCCTGCTTTTGTACACCGGAGTACACGCGCTGATCTGGTATCGGATCGGACATTTTTTCTGGCGGCTGCACCTGAAATTTCTGGCGAGGCTGACCTCCCAGCTCGGGCGGTGGTTCACCGGGATCGAGATTCATCCGGGGGCGACCATCGGGCGGGGCCTTTTCATCGACCACGGGATGGGAGTTGTGATCGGGGAGACCGCCGAGATCGGCGACTACTGTACCATCTACCAGGGGGTGACTCTCGGCGGCACCGGCAAGGAGAAGGGCAAGCGCCACCCCACGCTGGAAAACGGAGTGACGGTCGGTGCGGGTGCCAAGGTGCTCGGCCCGTTCACCGTGGGGGAGAACGCGCGGATCGCCGCGGGGGCGGTGGTGCTCTCGGAGGTGCCGAAGAACAGCACCGCAGTCGGCGTCCCGGCGCGGATTGTCCGCAGAAACGGGGTGAAAGTGAGCGCGGCATCCTGCCTCGACCATGTGCACATTCCCGATCCGGTCTCGCAGGAATTCTGCCGGATGCTGGCCCGGCTGGACGCGCTCCAGCTCGAGGTGGAGCAGCTGCGGGAAAAGACTGGCGGAGATATGTGAAAGAAGCACTACGGCCCCGGAGCGCTGCGGCGTGTCAGACGGCCCTGCGGACAGATACAGTGAGACGCGGGAGGACATACCGCAGGGACTGCGGCGCGGATGCGAACCTGTATAGATTTTAAATAAGGGAGAAGAGAGAACATGAGAGTTTACAATTCACAGACCCGAAAAAAGGAAGAGTTGATCCCGATCAAGGAGGGAGAGATCTCGATCTATTCCTGCGGGCCGACTGTTTACAACTACTTCCATCTCGGAAATGCGCGGCCGTTTATCCTGTTCGACTGTCTGCGGAGATATCTGGAGTTCCGCGGATACAAGGTGAACTTTGTGCAGAACTTCACCGATATCGACGATAAGATGATCAACCGCGCCAACGAGGAGGGCATCACGGTCAAGGAGCTCGCGGACCGGTTTATCGCCGAGTATTTCAAAGACGCGCAGGGGCTCGGCATTAAGGAGGCGACCGTGCACCCCCGCGCCACCGAGAACATCGACGCGATCATCGATATTATTGAGAAACTGATCGAGAAGGGGTACGCCTACGAGAAGAACGGCGACGTCTACTACCGCACGAGAAAATTTGCGGAGTATGGCAAGCTCTCACATATGCCGATCGAGGACCTGGAGGCGGGCGCGCGGATCGATGTCTCGGACGTGAAGGAGGATCCGCTGGATTTCGCGCTCTGGAAGGGGAAGAAGGAGGGTGAGCCCTTCTGGGAGTCCCCCTTCGGCGAGGGGCGGCCGGGCTGGCACATCGAGTGCTCCGCGATGGCAAATAAGTATCTCGGAAAGACGATCGACATCCACAGCGGCGGGATGGATCTCTCCTTCCCGCACCACGAGAATGAGATCGCGCAGAGCGAGGCCGCAAACGGCGTGCCGTTTGCCCACTACTGGATGCACAACGCCTACATCAATATCGACAATCAGAAGATGAGCAAGTCGAAAGGAAACTTCTTCACCGTGCGGGAGGTCTCGGAGAAGTACGGCTACGAGGTGATCCGCTTCTTCATGCTCTCCTCCCACTACAGGAGCCCGATCAACTTCAGCGAGGAGATCTTAAAGAGCGCGGCGGCGGGACTTGAGCGACTGAAAAACTGCCGGAGAAATCTCGAATTTCTGCTCGGGGGCGCCGAGGGAGAGCTCACCGCGGAGGAGAAGCGGCTGCTCGACGGATTTGACCGGTTTGAGACGCGGTTCTGCGAGGTGATGGACGACGACCTGAACACGGCGGACGCCGTCTCGGTCCTCTTCGACTTCGCCCGGGAGCTCAACATCGCGACCGAGGAGAGAAGGAGCCGCGCCTTTTTGGAGACGGCGCTCGCGAAATTCCTCCGGCTCTGCGATGTGCTGGGCGTGGTACGCCCCGAGGAGAGAGGCGACGAGGACGAGAAGATCGAGGCGATGGTGAAGGAGCGCGCCGAGGCACGCGCGGCGAAGGACTTCGCCCGCGCGGACCGGCTGCGCGACGAGCTCACGGCGATGGGAATCGTCATGGAGGACACGAAGGACGGCGTCAAATGGCACCGCGCCTGAGGCCGGAGGCCGCGCGTGAGCTCGACGGGCTGACGCTCGCCTATCTCGGGGACGCGGTCTACGAGCTGCTGGTGCGGGACTATCTGCTGTCAGAGGCGGTGGAGAAGCCGGCAAAGCTCCACAAGAAGGCGCTCGCGCTGGTGTCGGCGCCCGCGCAGTTTGAGGCGTATCGGGCGGTCGCTCCGCTGCTGACTGCGGAGGAGGAAGCGGTGTTTGCCCGCGGACGCAATGCGAAGCTCTCCGGCGGCAAGAGCCACGACCCTGCGGCCCACTGCCACGCGACCGGACTGGAGGCGCTCTTCGGCTATCTCCATCTGAGAGGGGAGACGGAGCGGCTGGAGGCGCTCTTCGACGTGATCACAGAGGCGCTCCGGCGGTGATATGTAAAGAGGGCGCGATATGGCGCGCCCTCTTGTCACATCCATGGCGTCCATAGATCTGACAAAGTCAAACGGATGGGATTTACTTGCAGTTGCTGGCGTTCTTGGCGTTCTGCGCCTTGTTCGACGCGCGGTTCTGGGCGTTCTGGGCATTCTGCGCCTTCTTCGCCTTGCTGTTTGTGCAATTGCTTGCGTTGCTTGCCTGTCTACTCATTTTTTTCACCTCACTTTATAGGCCTATTTTGCGCAGAATGGGGACGCCTATACGTGACGGAATCTGATTTTTTGAGGGAATTTTTAGATGTTGCCAAAAGAGTTTGTGGCGCGGATGGAGCGCCTCTTGGGGGCGGAAGCCCCGGCCTTTTTTGCGGCGCTTAACCGGGCGCCCCAGAAGGGGCTGTATGTCAACCGCCTGCTGCTCAGGGCGGAGCGGCTGAAGGAGCTGATCCCTTTTTCGCTTCTCCCGTCCCCCTATTCGCCGGACGCCTTTCTGGTGGAGGAGGGGGGACGTCCGGGGGCGCATCCGCTGTTTGCCGCGGGGGCCTACTATGTCCAGGAGCCGTCCGCCATGTGCGCGGCGGAGGCGCTCGGGGCGGAACCGGGCGAGCGGGTGCTCGACCTCTGCGCTGCGCCGGGGGGCAAGGCGTGCCGGCTCGCGGGGAGAATCGGCCGGGAGGGACTGCTCGTCGCAAATGAGATCCAGCGCGGGCGGGCGAGGGTACTCGCCTCCAATCTCGAGCGGATGGGGGCGCGGGCGGTTGTCACCTCGGCGGAGCCGGAGCGGTTGGCGGAGGCGCTGCCCCAGTTTTTTGACCGGGTGATGGTGGACGCGCCCTGCTCGGGCGAGGGGATGTTCCGCAAGGATGAGGGGGCGGTGTCCGACTGGAGCGAGGCGCATGTGGAGGCCTGTGCGCGCCGCCAGAGCTTCATCCTGCGCAGCGCCGACCGCGCGCTGCGGCCGGGCGGAGTACTGGTCTACTCCACCTGCACCTTCGCGCCGGAGGAGAATGAGGCGGTGGTGGCGGCCTTTGCTGCCGAGCGCGGATATACGCTTGAGGAGATCACGGCGTTTCCACACTCGCCGGGATTACGGCTTCCCGGCATACCGGAGGAGATCGCCCGCTGCGCCCGGATCTTTCCGCACCGGCAGCCGGGGGAGGGACACTTTGTCGCCCGGCTGAGAAAGGGGGACGCGCCCGCGGAGCGGATACGTCTCCGGCGGGCGGAGCCGCTCGCAAAAGAACGGCTCGCCCAGTGGGAGCGGCTCTCGGCGGAGCTCACAGGGGGCGGACTCCGCTGTAAGCCGATCCGGTTCGGGGAGTATCTCTACGCCTACCCCGAGGAGTTGCCCGCGCCCGAGCAGATCGGGACGATCTGGCCGGGGGTGCAGCTGGCGCGCTGCGAGAGGGGGCGGCTGGAACCCTGCCACCACCTCTTCAAGGCGTTTGGGGAGCGGGTGCTCCGCTGGATTGATCTCGAGGGGGAGGATGTGGACCGCTTCCTCCGGGGGGAGACCCTCCCCTGCGGGGAGAAGGGATACTGCGGAGTCCGGTATGAGGGGCTTCCGCTCGGCTTCGGCAAGGCGAGCGGCGGCTGTCTCAAAAATCGGTATCCCAAGGGGCTGCGCACCCTTGCGAAATAGAACTTTTTCTGATAAAATAATTTACGTTTGATTTTGAGAAGATGGAGCGGTGACTATGTCAGGACATTCGAAGTGGAATAATATAAAGCACAAGAAGGAGAAGACCGACGCCCAGCGGGCCAAGGTGTTCACCAAGATCGGCCGTGAGATTTCAATGGCGGTGAAGGCGGGCGGTGGCGACCCTGCGGTCAACGGGAAGCTGCGCGACCTCATCGCGAAGGCCAAGCAGAACAACGTCCCAAACGACAATATCGAGCGGCTGATTAAAAAGGCGGCCTCGGTCGGCGGGGAGGATTACGAGGTGATCTTCTACGAGGGGTACGGCCCCTGCGGTGTGGCGATGATCGTCGAGACGCTGACAGACAACCGCAACCGTACGGCGGGCGACCTGCGCCACTACTTCGATAAGAACGGCGGCAATCTCGGTGCGAACGGCTCGGTCTCCTGGATGTTTACCGACCGGGGGATGATTGTTATCGAGAAGGCGGGGCTGGATGCGGACACAGTGATGATGGACGCGCTCGACTCCGGGGCGGCGGACTTCAATGAGGAGGACGAGGTGTTCGAGATTGTGACCGAGCCGGCGGACGTGGGCGCGGTGCGTGAGGCGCTCGAGGCGAAGGGGTACACTCTGCTCTCCTCCGAGGTGGAGAAGATCCCTTCGACTTACTCCCGTGTGGAGGGAGAGGACAACCTCAAGCTGATGCGCCGGCTGATTGACATGCTCGATGACAACGACGACGTGCAGAACGTCTGGCACAACTGGGAGAACGAGGACGAGGAGTAATTCCCTCCACTTAAAAACCTGTGATTTTCCCAGTAATTATTTTCGTTTCGAAAAGGGAAGCGCGTGCTTTGAAGAATTTCAAAGCACGCGCTTTTTATTTGTCGATAATCTCGAAAATGTTTGAAAATCCACCGATAATCATCGTATTCGACCATTTACCTCACCATATCGTTCGATATACAGCGAGCGATATGGTATCGTACTGTCTCGTTCGTCCGATGCTGGCCGGCATATCGGACGATAAGGGGGCGGGGGAGTCGTGGACGACGGACTAAATAACTGGAGGAAAGAGGGGATTTAAGTAGGTGAAGATCAACGAGGAGTAATTCCCTCCGGTGGAATCACCGTAAAAAATCTCACCTGTCTTGGCTGGGACGACAAGAAAAGAGCGTGCTTTGGAATTCATCAAAGCGCGCTCTTTTGCATATCGTTATCCCCTGAATCGCTTGAAGACCTCGTTAACAGTCATTGTTTTCGACCGCTTTTTGGGGCAAATCGTGCGATAAATTGCGGGCGGTGTACCTGCTGTGTGAGAGCATTTGGGTGAGACAGGCGGCATATCAGATGGCGGAAGGGCGGGGAAGCTGTGGACGGTCGCACGAATGAAGCGGGCGAAAGTCAAGGACGACGAATAGCGGATGGCCCTCCCGACCGGAGAAGGTATTGTGGGGGAATACGCCGAAAAGCGGATGCTTTTCGGCGTATGTTGCTTTATGCCCGGAGGGCGGTGCTTGAAAGCGATGGGGCAATGATCGTTGAGCTTCAAGATGGGGAGCTCTGTCCCGCTGTGGGAGAAATCGGTGGACCGGCCGGCGGCCCGATTCTCGTACCGCTCTGTTCGGAGCGGAGAGGCGCATATGTGTGCCGGGAAAGGACAGTATACCGCCCGTGCAGTTTGGGAAAAGCCGGGAGGTGAAGTGGAGAGAGTGAAAAAGTCGCTGTGTACGCTAGCTCGGGCTGAATTACGGTTTTCACTGTGACCGGCAAAAGCAAAAACACCCGTAGGGGAAAGGACGGATGAGCGATCGCCGGACGCGGGAGAAAACGGACAGGGACTGTGTGAGGACCTTTTGCATCTGCTTCCAATTCACAGAAAGAGCCGGTGCGAGAAGATAACGTCTCCCGCGTGGATGCGCTCTGAGGAGCGGCACGGAGTAAGAAGGCTGGAGCCCCCTCTGAGGACTCTCTGTGATGCGTCCTCCTGTTGAGGAGGACTTGTTTTGCTCGGGACGGTGTGCTATAGTAAATATAATTTGGTGCGGGAGGGGTCTCTATGAAGTCCAAAAATCCGGTGGCACGGGCGCTCTATATCTGTGGGATTATCGCGGCGATGCTCGGATTCTTAGTGAGTTTGCTGCGGGCGTCGGAGAATGTCACCTATCTTCTGAGCGGCGTATTCCTAACTGCGATCGTCACCGTACTGCTCTTCGGTCTGGGGGAGATTGTGAATCTGCTCCAGAAGATTTTAGACCGGCTGGAGAACAAATAATTTTGGAGCGGCGCCATCCGATGACGGTTTCCGAGAGAGAAAACACCCGGGTGAACCACCCGGGTGTTTTCATCTGATTTAGAAAGGCCCACGCCCTTTTTGGTTGCAATCACAGTGCTGTCAGAGTCAAATGCTTAATCTTTGCTGATCTCCAGATTCTTTAAGGCGTAGTGGATGCACAGCGAGATAAGCTCGTTGCGGGTACGTCCGGTTTTGATTGCCACATCGTCTAACTCCCGAATCAGGGAGGCGGGCAGGCGTGCGGACACCACTTTGCTCTCGCCGTAGAGCTTCCGGGGATGCACAACAAATTTCTCTTTCTTTTCGTCCATAGTATCACCTGCTTTTACAACAATTTGGAGTTTATAAGATTATCTATTCGTAGTGTATCCTGAATTTTGTAGTTTAAAAATATTACGTTTGTCTACATTACCAGTAACTTACTTTTTTGGGATTTTTAGGGTAAAAATTGCCCTCTCAGTGGGGGGCTGTCGGTACAAAATAGATCGGAATGGAGGTACAGCGATGGGGAGGGTGTTGGTTGCGATGAGCGGTGGAGTGGACAGCTCGGTCGCCGCTGCGCTGCTGCTTGACGCGGGACAGGAAGTGGAAGGGGCTACGATGCTTCTGCACGGCGGCGCGGGGGAGAGAACAGCGGTACAGGACGCGGAGTCGGTCTGCGCTGTGCTCGGCATTCCGCACCGGGTGCTCGACCTGCGCGTCCCTTTCGCGCGCTGTGTTATGGAGCCGTTTTTGAGCGAATATCTGCGGGGGAGAACGCCGAACCCCTGCATGTACTGCAACCGGGAGATCAAATTCGGCGCGTTCTACACAGCGGCGAGAGAGGCGGGATTTGAACGGATTGCAACCGGACATTACGCCCGGATAGAGGGGGGGCTTGTCCGCCGGCCGGAGCGGGCGAAAAAGGAACAGACCTATGTGTTTGCGCTGGTGGAGCGGGAGGTGCTCTCCCATCTGCTGCTGCCCTGCGGAGCATATCCCAAAGAGGAGATCCGTGCGGCTGCGAAACGCTACCGGCTGCCTGTGGCGGAGAAGGCGGACAGCCAGGAGATCTGCTTTATTGAGGACAACGATTACACCGGCTGGATCGAGCGGCGGTGCGGCGTGCTTCCTGAGGGGGAGTTCCTGGATGAGAACGGCGCGGTGCTGGGACGCCACCGGGGGATCATACACTATACAGTGGGACAGCGAAAGGGGCTCGGCCTTGCGCTGCCGGAGCCGCGCTTCGTCGGACGGATCGACGCCGCGGCGAACCAAGTGGTGCTGGTGCCGTCGGAACGACTGTACGGCCGGGAGATGGTGCTTTCCGCGCTCAATTTGCACCTCCCCCTCGAAGATGGGGAACGGATTCTGGCACAGCCGCGGTACAACGCCCGACCGGCGCCGGCACGTTTTTTTCGCACGGAGCGCGGGGCGCGTATCGTGTTTGACGAGGCGCAGCGGGCGCTGACGCCGGGACAGGTGGCGGCGCTCTATCGGGGGGATACGCTCGCTGGAGGAGGGGTGATCGATGCCGCCGTTTGAGCAGTTTGTGCTGTGGGAGCTGCGTGCGGTGGGGCTGCCATATGCGGCGGTCTGCGATGCGGCGCGGGTGGCGGACTGTGTGCTACAGGGGTACACACTGCCGTTTTCCCCGCGCTCGGTCGCATTTGTCGCGCTGCCGTATGGGGGCGGGCCGGGCCGGGTCGCGCGCTATGCGCGCGGCCGGGATTACCACAGGGTGCTGCCTGAACTGCTGGGGCGGGCGGCGGAGCGCTTGGCATCCCGGTTTCCGCAGTTGCAGTGCCGCGGATATACGGATATCTCCCCCTACCGCGAGGTGGAGGCCGCAGCGCGCGCGGGCCTCGGAGCGCGGCTGCGCAACGGGCTGCTCTATGTGGAGGGGTGTGGAACCTACTGTCTCATAGGGGAGCTTGTGATGGACCGTCCACTGGACGGGGAGACGGATGTGCGTGCGATGGAAAACCCCTGCCGGAACTGCGGCCGCTGTGTTGCGGCCTGTCCCTCCGGCGCGCTTGAGCGGGGGTTTGAGCACTGCCTCTCGGGGGTGACCCAGCAGCGCCGTGAGCTGACCGTCGAGGAGCAGGAGCTGGTGCGAAGCGTGGGGAGCATCTGGGGCTGTGATATCTGCCAGCAGGTCTGCCCGCTGAATGTGGAACGTCCGGGGGAGAAGGACCCCGATTTTTCTGGACTTGTCGAGTTATCCGACCGGCAGTTCCGCAAAAAATATGCCGACAGGGCTTTTTCCTACCGGGGAATTCGGCCGCTGCTGCGAAACATTGCGCTCATCGAGGGGAGAGAAGAGAATGAAGGAGATTAAAAAATCGGAAAAGCTGCAGGGAGTACGGTATGAGATCCGGGGAGCGGTGGCCGATCTCGCCGCACGGATGGAGCGCGAGGGGGAGAGCATCATCAAGCTCAACATCGGCAATCTCGCGCCCTACGGATTTGACGCGCCGAGCGAGGTAATCGGGGATATGCTGCTCAATCTCCGCAAGGCGCAGGGATACACCGAATCGAAAGGGATTTTCTCCGCGAGAAAGGCGATCATGCAGTACTATCAGCTGCAGCATCTGCCGAATCTCGATATCGACGATATCTATATCGGAAACGGGAGCTCTGAGATGATCATCATGTCGATGCAGGCTCTTTTGAATCCCGAGGACGAGATGCTGGTGCCCTCCCCGGACTATCCGCTTTGGACGGCGGCGGTAACACTGGCCGGCGGCCGCGCGGTGCACTACCGCTGCGAGGAGCGGGATGAGTTCCAGCCGTCGGTGGAGGATATGCGCGCGAAGATTACGCCGCGCACGCGGGGAATCATTCTCATCAATCCGAACAATCCGACCGGGGCGTTCTACCCGAGGGAGACGCTGGAGCGGATTGTAGAGCTCGCGCGGGAGTTTGACCTGATGCTCTTCTCGGATGAGATTTATGATCATCTGCTGATGGACGGCGCCGAGTTCTGTTCTGCGGCGTCGCTCGCGCCCGATCTCTTCTGCGCGACGCTCGGAGGCGTCTCAAAGTCGCACCGGGTGACCGGCTTCCGCTCGGGGTGGATTGTCTTCTCGGGCAACCGGGAGCGCGGCCGCGACTATCTCGACGGGATGAATCTGATGGCGTCCATGCGGCTCTGCAGTAATGCGCCCGCACAGTACATCATTCAGACCTGCATCGGGGGGTACCAGTCGGTCAGGGAATTTATCGCGCCGGGAGGACGGCTCTATGAGCAGAGGGAGTTCGCTTACCGTATGCTCACCGAGATTCCTGGACTCTCGGTGGTGAAACCGAAAGCGGCCTTTTATATATTCCCAAAGTATGACAGAGAGCGGTTCGATTTTGAGACGGATGAGGCTATGGCACTCGCTCTGCTCCGGGAGGAGAAGATACTGGTTGTGCCGGGCAGCGGATTCAACTTCCCCGGAAACGATCACTTCCGTATGACCTATCTGCCCGAGATCAGTACGCTCAAGGTGGTCCGGGAGCGGATGACCCGCTTTTTTGCCCGGCACGAGAGAGCTTGTGAGCAGTGAGAATCTACAAATGTAGTGCGGCAGGACACTATTATAAAAAAACAACGGCCGATTGTCAACCGGCCGTTGTTTTATTTGATCTTAAAAAGTGTAATTTAGAGAGGGAGATAGCAGCCGATCACCACGCCGAGCGGAGTGCCCTGCGCCGCGGTGCCGATCGAAAAGTATCCGGCCCGGTTGAGCAGGCAGAGCGCATCCGCCGCCGGGGCAGAGTTTCGCCGTACGATTAAAAAATCACCGGTTTGAGCACGCTTTATGCGCATATCGTCATCCGTGATCCGCACAGCAAACAGCTGCCCAATCGGGGGAAACGGACCTTCAGGCCCGGAGATCACCGGCAGCTCCTCGGGAGGTTCCGCTAGAGAGGCGGAGGGGAGGCACTCGCCGTTTAAAATCCAGACCGGGGAGACGCCGAGCACTTCTGCGATCGCGGTGAGAACGGGGAATTTTGGCCGCCGGATCTCACCGCTCTCGTAGCGGGATATGGTGGACTTTGTAACCTGAATTCGGTCCGCCACCTGCTGCTGTGTGAGATTTTGCGCCCTGCGCGCCGCAGCAATACGGGCGCCCATCTGTTCTGTCGTCACGTCGCACCTCGGTTTTTCAAAAGTAATTTCATTATATCACAAAAAGAGAACGCCGCAGAGATAAGAGAGGTCTTTCGGAGCGGATGAGAGCTTCCGGATTTTTGCGGGGGATGTTCTCCAAACGGTCCAAAACCCCTGATGTGCTCAATCTTTTGTGAAATGATTATATCACAATTCAGAGCGCTTCGTATCCCGTCACCCGCAGCCTCGGGAGAGGAGAAAAAACGCTTTCCGGAACAATATTTCGTCTCGCAATAAGCCCATTATACCCCGATTTATTTCATATTGCAACAACAGGGGTGGGTGTCGACAGGGCTGACTATGGGTTGACAGATTGTGGCAAATTGGGTATCCTATAGTTGCGCAGCGCAACAAATCTCCCGGAGATTCGAGGAAAGTGAATGAAAAATAGGTGTGAGAGGTGCATCTACTGGCGGCCGCTCGGCTCGTTTGAGCTCTATGCGTGTCACTATGCACTTGTGTGCGGGAAAGCGAGACGGAAGCGGGCGGAGGAATGTGACCTCGGGAGGGAAAAAGATGATGGAAAAGGAATTTGCTCAGAGGCGCAGTCCCTGTGAGGGATGTGTGAGAAACTGTACAAACTATAAGCGGTGCAGCCAGTTTCGCAAGTGGTTTTCAGGCCGGTGGAACGAGATCCGCAGGGAGTATCACCGTGCATGACAAAGGAAGAACTCTCGCAATATGGCTATCTCCGTGTCGAGATTGCGGAGCTTGAATACCGGCTCTGCAATTTGGAGCGACTCGGGGGAAAAAAAGAGAGCGCGGAGCTGCCCAAACTTTATCGGACGCTGTTTGAGCGCCGGGAGCGATGCTGTCGGGAGCTCCTGCGGCTGGAGCGCTTTCTCTCCTCGGTGGAGGACAGCAGGATACGGCTGATTCTCTCGCTCCGCTACGCGGAAAATCTGAGCTGGAGACAGGTGGCTCTGGCGATCGGAGAGCGGGATGAACAATTTCCACGGAGACTCCACAACCGTTTTTTGAAAAGCACAGAGCAGAGACGCCGTGAGTAGCGGCGTCTCTGCTCTTTTCGCGTTAGAAATTGTGAGAAGGAGTACCCAAAACCGAACTTTTGTGTTATAATAAACATTTGTGATATAGGAATAACTGCCGCCCGCCCTGCGGCGGAATCGCTGTGCGTGGGGGAAGCGTACCTGTTCTGTGCAGAGCGGCGGAGACGAAACGGCCGTGTAAAGCCGTGTGGGCAGCAGAGGCTACGGCGGAGAGGTGCGGCGTGGTCTGGAGGAGAACTGTCCGGGGAGAACCCGGATGAGATGGAGGAGGGAGCCCTCGGATGGCAGCGAAGAAAAGTGCGCCGAAGCGCGGCGCGACACGGGGAAAGAAGGCCCCGGCGAAGAGACCCGCAGGACGGCGGAGAAAAGGGGACAACAGAGCGGGGCGTCAGATCGCGGCGCTCTGCATTATTGTGGCGGGCGTTTTGATTTTGCTCGGCCTGGTATTTGACAGCACGGGCCTGTTCGGCAGCTTTTTTAAAAATTTGCTGCTCGGTCTGTTCGGCGGAGGGGCATACCCCTTCCCGCTTGTGCTCATTTTTGGAGGCGTGTTTCTCGCGGTGGGCCGGGAGCGAAAGGGCTCGCTTGTGAAGCTCTATGCCGCGCTCGCGCTGCAGCTGCTCATCCCGACGATTTTGCAGATTTTCCATCCGCTCCCCGCGAGCGCCGACTTCGGCGGATTTCTTTCGGAGCTCTACCGTCTCGGGCAGCAGTGCGCCTCGGGCGGCGTTGTGGGAGGTCTGATCGGCGCGGGACTTCTCAAGTTGTTCGATGTGGTGGGGTCGGTGATTGTACTGGTGGTACTCTGCCTTGTGGACCTCATTCTGCTCTCGGGACTCACACTCGAGCGGATTACAGACTTCTTTTTTCCGAAAGAGGGGGACGAGCCGGAGGAGTTGGAGGAACCGGAGCGCCCGAGACGGGCGGCGGAGCCGGACTTTGCCCCGGTGCGGCTCACCAGAGGCAAGAAAAAGCCGCGTATTGATATCCCGCTCGACGGGAGGAAGAAGCGTCCGCGTCCGGCCCCTGTGGAGGACGATGTGGCGCCCTTCCCGCTGGCGGATGAGCCGCACCCGGCGGAGCCGGAGCCTGTGACGCCGGAACCCGCCGAAAAACAGCCGGAGGCGGAGTACGACGCGCTCTTTGCCCGCGCGCTGGAGCCGAAGGAGCCCAAGATCACCAAGGAGGAGATCAAAGGGGAGGAGATGAAGATTGCGGACGAGCTCTCCCGCGCGGCGGAGAGCGAGCGGCCGGTCTATCTCTATCCGTCGACCGATCTGCTGTGCCAGGATACGAGCGGCGGGGATCGCGGCTCGGCGGACGAGCTGAGGGCAAATGCGACCAAGATCGTCGAGACGCTGAAGAGCTTCGGGGTGGAAACCAAGATCATCAACGTCGCGAAGGGGCCGGCGGTCACCCGCTATGAGCTGCAGCCGAGCGTCGGCGTGAAGATCAGTAAGATCACCTCGCTTGCGGACGACATCGCCCTCTCGCTCGCGGCGGTCGGCGTGCGGATTGAGGCACCGATCCCCGGTAAGGCTGCGGTGGGAATCGAGGTGCCGAACAAGAAGGTGAACACCGTCTATATCCGGGATCTCCTGGAGTCGGCGGCGTTCAAAAATGCGCAGAGCAAGCTCACCTTCGCCATCGGCGAGGACTTGGCGGGCCAGGATATCGTGGGGGATATTGGCAAGATGCCGCACATGCTGATTGCGGGTGCGACCGGGTCCGGAAAATCGGTCTGTATCAATACGCTGATCACGAGTCTGCTCTATAAGGCGTCGCCCGAGGAGGTGCGGCTGGTGATGGTCGACCCAAAGGTGGTGGAGCTCGGGGTCTATAACGGCATCCCGCATCTGCTGATTCCGGTGGTGACCGAACCGAAAAAGGCGGCGGGCGCGCTCAACTGGAGTCTCGGCGAAATGGAGCGGCGCTATAAGCTGTTCGCGGAGAAAGGGGTGCGTGATCTCAAGGGATACAATCAGCTCGCAGTGGGGGATGAGGAGCTCTCGACCATGCCCCACATTGTGATTATCATCGACGAGCTTGCCGACCTGATGATGACCTCGCCGAAGGATGTGGAGGACGCGATCTGCCGGCTCGCGCAGAAGGCGCGCGCCGCGGGAATGCACCTCGTAATCGCGACCCAGCGCCCCTCGGTGGACGTCATCACCGGTACGATCAAGGCGAACATCCCCTCGAGAATTGCGTTTGCCGTCTCCTCGGCGGTGGACTCGCGCACCATTCTCGACATGGGCGGCGCGGAGAAGCTGCTCGGCAAGGGCGATATGCTCTACTATCCCGTGGGGGCGGCGAAGCCCATCCGGGTACAGGGGTGCTTCGTCAGCGACGGCGAGGTGGAGAATGTGGTCGGCTTTGTTAAGGCGAGCGCGGGCGCGGAGTATGACCAGACGGTGATCGACTCGATCAACGCCTCGGCGGAGAAGGGGAGCGGTGCTGCGGCCTCCAGCGGCGACGGCGAGGAGGACGAGATGCTCGACGCGGCGATCGACGTCGTGGTGGACAGCGGCATGGCGAGCACCTCGATGCTCCAGCGCCGGCTGAAGCTCGGCTACGCCCGGGCCTCGCGGCTGATCGACGAGATGGAGGCGAGAGGGATCGTCGGTCCCTTCGAGGGGTCGAAGCCGCGCACTGTCAAGATTACGAAGGACCAGTGGGCGGAGATGCGGATGAGAAAGCTGGATGAGCAGGGATAACGTCCGGCGGGTTTGGGAGGCTTTTGATGGATTCTTTTGAATTTTTGCCGGTGACAAGAGCGGATATGGAGCGGCGCGGGATCGAGCAGCTCGACTTTATCTGCGTAACGGGAGACGCCTATGTGGATCACCCGTCCTTTGCGATGCCGCTGATCGCCCGCGTGCTCGAGAGCGAGGGATTTGAAGTCGGAATGATCGCTCAGCCGGACGTCAAAAAAGATGCGGATTTCACCCGGTTCGGCGCGCCGCGGCTCGGCTTTTTTGTCAATGCGGGAAATATCGACTCGATGGTGGCGCACTACACCGCGGCGAAAAAACGGCGGCACGACGACCTCTACACCCCCGGGGGAAAGGCGGGGCGGCGGCCCGACCGGGCGGTCACTGTCTACACGAAGATTCTGCGCCGGCTCTATCCGGATGCGGCGATTGTGATCGGCGGGATCGAGGCGAGCCTGCGCCGCTTCGCCCACTACGACTACTGGGACGACCGGGTGCGCCCCTCGATTCTCGCGGAGGCGCCCGCGGATCTTCTCATCTACGGGATGGGGGAGCGGCAGACCCGGGAGATCGCAAAACTGCTCGCGCGCGGGGTTCCGGTAAAAAAGCTCACCTCGATTCGCGGGACCTGCGCGCTTGTGGAGGAGGCGGGAGGGGCGAACTGCCCCTCTTTTCTGGAGGTCTCGCGGGACAAGACGGCCTACGCCCGCTCGGTAAAAGAGCAATATGAGCGGATGGACTTCCACTGTGAGGAGCCGCTCTGCCAGGATCAGACGGGGGCTCCGCTCTGCGGCGAGAGGGAAGCGCGCCGGGTGCTGCGGCAGAATCCGCCCGCGCCGCCCCTCTCCACCGAGGAGCTCGACGCGGTATATGAGCTGCCGTTTCAAAACGCCTACCACCCCATCTACGAGGGGATGGGAGGCGTGCCCGCCATCCAGGAGGTGGAGTTTTCGATCACCCACAACCGGGGCTGTTTCGGCAGCTGCAACTTCTGCGCACTCGCCTTCCACCAGGGGCGGGCGGTTACATCGCGGAGCCACGAGTCGGTGCTGCGCGAGGCGGAGCGCCTGACGAAGAAGAAGAACTTCAAGGGCTATATCCACGACGTCGGCGGGCCGACCGCGAATTTCCGCCGGTCGGCCTGCAAAAAGACGGACGAGGTCGGGGCCTGCCCGGGGCGCAAGTGCCTCGCGCCCACCCCGTGCAAAAATCTGGAGGTCTCCCATCGGGACTACCTCGAACTGCTGCGCAAGCTGCGCGCGCTGAAGGGGGTCAAACGGGTCTTTATCCGCTCGGGTATCCGCTACGACTATCTGACCTATGACGAGGACCCCTCCTTCTTCCGGGAGCTGGTGCAGTACCATGTGAGCGGACAACTGAAGGTGGCGCCGGAGCACATCTCGGACAAGGTGCTGCGCTATATGGGAAAGCCCTCGGTGCGGGTCTATAACGAGTTTGAAAAGCGGTACTATAAATATTGCAAAGAGTATAAAAAAGAGCAATATCTCGTGCCGTATCTGATGAGCTCCCATCCTGGGAGCACGCTGCGGGAGGCGGTGGAGCTTGCGCTCTATCTGAAGCGGCACAACATGCGCCCCGAACAGGTACAGGATTTCTATCCGACGCCGGGGACCATCTCAACCTGTATGTTTTACACCGGACTCGATCCGATGACGATGAAGCCGGTCTATGTACCGCGCAGCCCGGAGGAGAAGGCGATGCAGAGGGCGCTGCTCCAGTACAGCCGCCCGGAGAACCGGGAGATCGTCCGCACCGCGCTGCGCAGGGCGGGCAGAGAGGACCTGATCGGTTTCGGGCCGAACTGCCTCGTGCCGCCGGAGAGCGGGAGAGGGGGGAGAGCTCCGAGAGATGGAACGAGAGGCCCCGCTTTGAGCGGCCGGAGCGCCCCCCGGCGCGGGGGCGGTGCGCCCGCAAAGGGAAGAAAAAACTCCGCAAGGTCGAGAAGAAAATAGAGGAAAATCCCGCGTTCAGAGAACGTCCCGCCAGGAGACCGGCGCCGGAGCTGGGGCGAAGCTGCAATTTTCTGTAAGAGCCGCGCCGGCTGCCTGTGTATCAGCGCTTCTATAGAGCAGGCTGATTCCAATGGGCGTTTAGGGGGGTGGAACCGCAGCTGCAAAGTCAGATGAGAACTTTCCCCCTCGAGGGGAAGTGGATCGGACTCCCTGCCGGACAGCAGCTGTGTGTTTGAAATATGGGGACAGAGAAAACCGCTGTGTAAAAGAGCTGCTCTTTTACACAGCGGTTTTTCTACGGGTGGAATGTTTATTGCGCTCCGGCTGATTCGGCGGAGCGCTGCTCCAACTCCTCGAGCAGCAGCAGCACGATCTCTGCGGAGCGCTTCGTGGCGGCGGCGCAGTTCTGCTCAAACTGGGCGAGTCCGGCGTGGTCGGCGGTGTCGGTGACCGCCCGCAGCGAGAGAAAGGGAATCCGGTTGACATAGCAGACGTGCGCGATCCCCGCGCTCTCCATGTCGACCGCGAGCGGGGCGTATTTTGAGAGAATTTCCTCACGGCCGCGCTCGGAGATGAACTGCTCGCCTGTGACCGTCCTGCCGAAACGCAGAGGGGCGGCGGTCCGCTTTTGCACCGCTCTCGCGGCGGCGAGCAGCGCCGCGTCCGCCTCAAAGTAGATCGAAGACATCCAGGGATGGAACTCGGTCAGAATGTCGTCCGCCACGTCGTGATAGGCCACGTGCGTGGAGACGACTGTGTCAAGAAGCTGTACCGCGGGATCCATTCCGCCGGCGGTGCCCGCGCTCAGAATGGCGTCCACCCGGTAGCGGTCGATGAGAATCTGGGCCGCGAGCGCGGCGTTCACCTTGCAGACGCCGCTGTAGAGCGCGACCACCTGCGTACGGCCGATATTGCCCTCGTGAAAGGTGAGCATAGCGTGCCGGGAGAGATGCTCTCCCCGTATCCGGGGGAGAAAGGGGGCGAGCTCGTCATCCGAGGCGCAGAGAATTCCGATTTTTTTCATAAGACCTCCTTACGGCGAAATAAATAAAACGGGAGGGCTGCTTTACAGCAACACCAGATAAAGAAGTATTTATGTAAGATACGGTGCAACTCAGTAAAAGAAGTTGCGTCGTATCTTTTTGTTTATGCTACAGATTTGAAGTCTTGCGGGGTTTTGCGTATTTTCTCCACCGTATCAGGATTTGAATGTTGCTTTTTATATTTGGGATAACTCCTCGGCTTCTGAGGGAGTTGTAATTTTAATTGATAAACTGGTTATTCTATTCCTTTCTGAAAACATCTAACATATGTGCCGTGGCACCAGCCATATCTTTGCGTTCACAGATGCAAAGATGATACTTCATATACATCTCAAACGTTTTCTCGTCCATTTCATCAACTGCGCTTCCGATAAAACGTGTCAGCATATCGGTTCCTATATAGTGAAGCCTTTCGGTACTGAAATGGCTCATCAGCTCGTTGACATCTTCCTGTCGGTAAAGTGCAAATACTTCTTTAGGAGTTGAACTGAGCTTGAAGGTTTCAAAGTCGACCAAATCATTATGTTTTCCGCTCTGAAACCCGCCGCGCTGAAAACCAAAGTGATATACGGTAATATCGTTATTGCAATATGCCGCAAATACAATGCCGCCTTTCCTGGTTACACGAATCGCCTCGCTCATAGCAGCAAACTTATCCTCATCGGTATAGAGATGATACATAGGGCCCAACAGAAGTGTGATGTCATACTGATCTGAAGCAATATTCTGAAGGTTTACGGCATCGCCTTGTTGAACCGTAATGTGCTCTCCATCCTTCGTATTTGTCCGGAAAACTTCAATGTTCCGCTCCATCAGCTCCACGGCATCTACGTGATACCCCTTCTGTGCGAAATAGTGAGAATATCGACCGGTGCCCGCGCCGATCTCAAGGAGCCGCATGCCGGGTTTCAGATATTTCTCGACATAATGAATCGTAGTCAGAAACTCGACCATACCGCGCTTGGAAGTCAGACGTGCGTCTTCGTTGTGTGTAGTGTAGTAGTTTGTGAGTGCTTCCATTCTCTCCATGACTCTACCTCCCAAAAGATATCAAAAACGGTGCAAATCGAAAATTCCCTCGACTTGCACCGTCAATATCCTAAAGCCTTATAATCCTATCACAGACTATACTGGAATTTGGGTACGACAATACAAGACTGATGAATCCCAATAACGGATATGTGCGCCGCGCATAGTAATAGTGTTGACGTTAAGAGCAAAGATACTGACTAACATTGCCGTACTCCTTTCAAAAGAATGAATTAAAGCGTAATATATCGTAATTTCATGAGTTTGTCAATATCCCCAAATGTGAAAATAGCAGCAAGGAACATCCCTGCACCGCTTTCTTTCAGCTATAGATCAAGTCATTGTTGAATCTCCATTGTTCTGGTTCGAATGTTGCCTATTCGACACACGCCATGCTTTGGCCTTTCTGTCACTTCCTCGCGCTCCGAGCTCTGTTTTACAAGCTGGAAGAATATTTCTTCTGCCTGTTTATCAATGTCGGCAAGATAGCCTTCAGCTTGCAGGCGGTCAGCAGATTATTCTGCGGCGTGTCCGTAGATATCTCCTGTACCGAGGCACGAGATTTGATAATCACCCTGTATTCATATCCAACACCCGTCTGCTCAAATAAACGGATGTCTCCTTGTACCATCCATCGCTCCTGTTTGCCCATTTTTGACTTCCTGTTCCTACATGGTAGCAAAGGAGTCCTTGACCTGGCGAATGTGTGAATTCCATTTAAGCGAAAAAAAGACAGCACGGAAAGCATTTCTGCCTTCTGCGCTGCCTTTTGCCTTCGCTAACGCTGGCTGTATTTGACAGTTGTTTAAATTCCTGCTTTATGAGGCAAGCTCTACAGCCCTCCCGTTTCTGGGAACATTAGGCAATAAAATCGTTGGATTGCGGGGTGAGATAGGCGATCAGATAGATGATCTCACCGTTGTTGTCGACCACAAAATCGACACAGTAATTCTCAAAAAAGTCCACCGAGAAGAGCAGATCAGAGCTGGCTCCGAGCGAGGCGCCCGTCACCGTTTCACCGAGGACGTCCCCGTCGACCAAAGTGATCACCGCCCGGTCGGAGAGCTCAATGAAGCGGTAATGGTCAGGATCAGAATAGTAGCTGTAATGTGTGCCGGTTGAGACAGATTCGGTCGATTCGATCTCCGCGCGGCCGTCCTTGCCGATCGGCGCAATGGTGAGAAGATTGTCGTTTGCCTGAATCAGCGAGGCGCGGTAGAAGGTGTAGCCGGTGCCGGTGGGGCTCATCTCAAACGAGCTGAGGTCGGTGATCATGGCGCCGTCCTGCCCGTTGGCGACAGCGGTGTTCATATCCGATTCGGTGTAGTAAATTCTGCGAACAGTCCCCTGGTCGCCGAGCTCGGCGCAGACCACGCCGCCCTCCGGAATCTCGGTGATCGGATCGTCGCTGAGGAAGAGCTTCTCAACGGGGAAAGGCTTGCTGTTGTCATAGGCTTCGGAGTAGTACCAGCGGAGTTCTCCGTTTACAGCCAGCTGTACGCCGAGCTTCTGCTGGTTTTCACCGGCTGCGACGGTTTGCGTCTCCCCGGTGAATACCGCGAAGCGGTTGTAGAAGGTCTCTATCGCCGTGTCGCTCTCAAGCGTCACGGAGACATCCTTGGAGAGCGCGACCTCGCCGCGGACAAAGAGAAGGGTGATTGTCGCTGAGCCCGGCTGGGTGGATTTGAGTGAGATTACTCCGTCCTTGACCTCAAAAAGACCGGTCGGATCGCTCTTGAGAGAGAAATTAAGGGAGACACTCAGATCCTTCCGGGTGCCGAGCTGATCCAGAATGAGCGCGGTGACATCCCCGGTCTCAGTACCGGCGGGGAGGGTCGCGCTGTCGCCGAAACGCGCCGCCTCGAGCGCGACGAGCTGCTCGTTGGCGGTCGTAATGTATTCTACCGCACGGTCGAGGATGACGACAGCCTCCGCGCGGGTGACCGGGTCGTTCGGTTTGAAGGTGCCGTCCTCATAGCCGTTAATAATGCCGGCCGAGGCGGCGATCAGAATATCGTTTTGCAGCTCCTCGGGCACGTCGGAGATGTCGCTGAAGCTTATGTCGCCGGTGGGCTTGGTACCGGAGAGACCGAGCGCGCGCACAGCCGACGAGGCGACCTCGGCGCGGGTGGCGTCCCGGTGCGGCTCAAAGGAGCCGTCTTTCCCCGGGAGCAGCTCGGTGACCGACTCGATATAGCTGTAGGACCACTTGTCCGCGGGGACATCCCCGTAGCTCGGGGTGTCCGGAGTCTGCTCCGGCAGCTCGAAGCCGAGCACCAGAATTTTGGCGAGCTGCTCCCGGGTGACCGGACTGTCCGGCGCGAACAGGCCGTCTCCAATACCGCCGACAATGCCGGCCTTTGCAAACTTTTCGATGGCCGTAGCGGCCCAGTCAAACTCCGGCCCCACGTCGGAAAAGTGCTCGCTCGCCGCGGCGGGAAGCGCCGCGGAGGCGAGCATCACAGTTCCGAGGGAGAGGGAGAGAATACGCTTTGTGAACTGATTCATAGAAAGACCTCCTTTTGACAGGCTTTTGTGGTAACAATTATAATATAACACCTTCTAAAAAGAAAGACGTGAACGGATTAAAAATTGTTCCAAAAAGAAGGACGCTGTTTGACAAAAGTTAGGGTTTCTGCTAAAATAAACAGGCATTTGCGGGCGTGGCGGAATTGGCAGACGCGCCAGACTTAGGATCTGGTGTCTCCGACGTGCAGGTTCAAGTCCTGTCGCCCGCACCACTGTGTTGCGGGCCGCAGGGGGCCCGCGACCGCTTGCTTTTATAGTAAGGACGTTCGAACCCTATCGGCGCCTCTCTTCTGGGGGAGCGAAACCGAACGCCGTCCGATGTGACGGAGCGGGCGGATTCAAAACAGTGAGAAAAATAGGATACGGGCAGTTCGTGACCATCCTGCCTGAGAGGCCCGGCTTCGGGCCTTCCAAATCAAAACTAGGGAAGGAAGTACGAAACAGGTGCGCCCATCCTTGGGCGCGCCTTTTTGTGTGTATGGAGAGATATAGTAAAATTTTAGAGAAGAAAAAAAGAGAGATTGTATTGCTCCGAGGACGGGGATGTGTCTATCGGAGATGTGCGTTCTGTGACTACCATCTGGACCGGTGTGCAGATGAGCGGGAGAATTTTGAGCTGAACCGCGCGGTGCTGGGGCGGGTTACAGGGGAGTTTGAGGAGTTGGAGGTAATCAACAGCGGCTCCGTATTTGAACTGGACGTCGAGACGCTTGCGCTTTTGAAACAGATCTGCCGTGAAAAAGGGATTCGAACCCTCCACTTTGAGGCGCACGCGCTCTACCGCGAGAAAATTCCAGCGCTCCGGCGGGATTTTTCAGAGTTCCAGCTGAAAATGAAGCTGGGGCTTGAGACATTTGACTATGAGCTCCGGGAGGGCGTGCTGAAAAAGGGGATACGCGAACGCGATGCGGCGGCGATCAGCAGGGCGTTTGACGAGGCGAATTTCCTCTTTGGAATTGAGGGACAGAGCCTCCTGTCCATGCGGCGCGACATTGAGCTCGGGCTTGCGCACTTCGAGCGCATCTGTATCAACCTCATGTGTGAAAACTCGACCCCAATCAGGCCGGACGCCGGAGTGATCTCCTGCTTTGTAAAGGAGCTCTACCCACGGTATAAAGAGGACGAGCGGGTGGACATCTTGCTGAACAATACGGATTTTGGAGTGGGGGATTGAGATGGGAAACGAACTCTTGCTGGCGGGATCGGTGCTGTTTATCTTTTCAGCAGTGCTGCTCGGCTACCGGCTTTTTGGGAGAGCGGGGCTGTACTGCGTATCGGTTGTTGCGACGGTGCTCGCCAATATCGAGGTGCTGATTCTCGTAAACGCCTTTGGAATGGAACAGACGCTCGGAAATGTGCTGTTTGCGGCGACCTTTTTGATTACGGATATCCTCTCAGAATGCGAGGGGAAGCGGGCTGCGAACCGGGCGGTGTGGCTGGGACTGTTCGCTTCGCTGTTCTTTCTGCTGCTCAGTCAGAGCTGGCTGCTCTATCTCCCGAGCGAGGGGGACTGGGCGCTGGGGCCGATCAGAGAGATCTTCTCCAACACGCCGAGAATGCTCATTTCGTCGCTCGCGGTCTATGCGATCAGTCAGATGTTTGATGTGTGGCTCTACCACCGCTGGTGGCAGTTTACGGAGAAACGGTGCGGTGACAGACGGCGGTTTCTCTGGTTGAGAAATAACGGCTCTACACTGATCAGTCAGTTTTTGAACACCTTTCTGTTCACGGCGTTTGCGTTTTATGGAACCTATGACAGCGGGACGCTGTTCTCCATTTTCCTGTCGAGCTATGTGATTTTTATTTTCACCTCGCTGCTCGATACGCCGGTGCTCTATCTCGCGCGAAAGATTGGAGACCGGAGAGAAAAGAGCGCGACCTGACCGCTCAAGAGAGGCCGCCGATGGGCGGCCTCTCTGTTCTTTTGGCCCGGCGAGCTGCGAAACGTTTTGAAAGAGGGGTTGACAGCCGAGGGCAGACGGATTATAATAAACCTATAAAACATATAGGTTTATGGCGAGACGGGGGAGAGGCGGCAATGGGACAAAAATACGGCATGAAACGATGTTGCAGTGAGGTCTGTGCTCAGTAACCGTTTATCTTTGAGGAAAGGGAGATCAACTGAATGAGAATTGTCGATAGAATTACAGACTTGATCGGCGGGACGCCGCTGCTGAAACTGAACAACTACAGCAGAGAGAAGGGGCTTGAGGCGAGCATTTATGGGAAATTGGAGTACTTCAACCCCGCCGGAAGCGTGAAGGACAGAATCGCCAGAGCGATGGTGGACGACGCGGAGGCGAGAGGGCTGCTGAAGCCGGGAGCGGTGATCATTGAGCCGACCAGCGGCAACACGGGAATTGGCCTTGCGGCGGTCGCCGCATCGAGAGGCTATCGGATCATCCTGACGATGCCGGAGACGATGAGCGTAGAGCGCCGCAATCTGTTGAAGGCGTACGGGGCGGAGCTGGTGCTCACCGAAGGGGCGAAGGGGATGAGAGGCGCGATCGAAAAAGCGCAGGAGCTCGCGGCCGAGACGCCGAACAGCTTCATTCCCAGCCAGTTTACCAATGCGGCAAATCCGGCGGTGCACCGCGGCACCACGGGTCCTGAGATTTGGGAGGACACCGACGGGACGGTGGATATCTTTGTCGCGGGCGTCGGCACCGGCGGTACAATTTCAGGGGTCGGAGAATACCTGAAGAGCAGGAACCCGGATATCAAGGTGGTGGCTGTCGAGCCCGCCGGTTCGCCGGTGCTCTCCAAAGGTGCGGCCGGACCCCACAAAATTCAGGGGATCGGCGCCGGTTTTATACCGGATACGCTGGACACCGGGGTCTACGACGAGATTATCCCTGTGGAGGATCAGGACGCCTTTGAGACCGGACGTACTCTCGCGAGAAAAGAGGGCGTGCTGGTCGGAATCTCCTCCGGGGCTGCGGTCTGGGCGGCGACTGAGCTTGCAAAACGGCCGGAGAACCGGGGGAAGAGAATCGTCGTACTGCTGCCGGACACCGGGGAGCGCTATCTGTCCACCCCTATGTTTGCAGAATAGGTTCGAGAGAGAAGCGGGGAGCACGCTCCCCGCTTCTTTTTGCGACTGAAACTGCGCGGCGATCGGACGCAGATCCCGCGCATTCTATTTCAACAGGGGGGCACATAAAATATAGGGAGGTGATCACATGAGAGAACTGACCTATAACCGTGAGGCGGTCCTTGCCTATGCGGAGAAGTGGGCGTTCGGCCGAAACCCGGCCTATCTGGATTTTGAGACGCTCGGCGGGGACTGCACAAACTATGCCTCGCAGTGCATCTATGCGGGCAGTGGAGTAATGAATCCCACTCCGGTGACCGGCTGGTTCTACTACTCGAGCAGCAACCGTACCGCCTCCTGGACAGGGGTGGAGTATCTCTACCGCTTTCTGGTGAACAACAGCGGGGTGGGGCCTTACGCGCAGGAGGTGGATGAGAGCGGAGCGGAACCCGGAGACATCGTACAGCTCGGGAGAGAGGACGGCAGTTTCTATCACTCGCCGGTTGTCGTCGCAAAACGGGATGGGAGACTCTATGTCGCGGCGCACTCGTTTGACGCGTACATGCGGCCGCTGGACAGTTATCTGTTTGCAAAATCACGATTTTTACATATCTGCGGAGTGAGAAATTGGTAGAAGCTGCAAAAGCGGAAAAAACCATTGACATCTTGCGGTACGAACCCTATATTATTAAGTGGAAGTATTTGCCCAGAGCGTTAATTTTTTCGGGATAATACAAATTGGAATTTTGTAAAGGAAAGGTAGTGTTTCGGATGAAGCGCAAAATCAGAACCCCGTATTTTGAAATTGGGATAAAGAACTATGTCTATGGAGACAAGGTGCTGGAGCTCGCAAAGGTTGCGGACGCGGCGGCTGAGAAGTATGACATTGATATCCTGTTTATTGTGCCCTGTGTGGAGCTGCGCAGAGTCGTTGAGAACACGAAGAACCTGATTGTGCTCGCGCCGTATATGGATACGCTGCGCCCGGGCCGCGGCATGGCGGATATCCTCCCCGAGGGGATCAAGGCGGCCGGCGCCGCCGGCGTAGTGGTCAACCACTGCGAGAAGCCGATGTCGCTGCCGCAGATCAAGAAGACGATCGACCGCGCAAACGAGCTCGACCTCCTCTCCTTTGCCTGTGCGGACTCGATCGCCGAGGCGCGCGCGATTGCCGAGCTGCACCCCGATATCATCAATCCGGAGCCGACCGATATCATCGGTTCGGGTACCGCGAGCGACATGAGCTACGTCATGGAGTCGATCAAGGTGATCAAGGCGATCGACCCGAACATCATGGTCGAGCAGGCGGCGGGTATTACCAACGGCCAGCAGGTTTATGATTTCATCATGGCCGGTTCTGAGGCGGCCGGTTCCGCTTCGGGCATCTTCAACGCGCCGGACCCCTATGCGATGGTGGATGAGATGGTCGCCGCGACAAGAAGAGCGGCGGACGATCTGAAGAAAAAATAAGCGGGCGTCCCGCCCTGTTTTTGCGGGCTGTGCTGCGGGTTCTGCGCGGTGCACCTGCGCTTTGGAAATGATGCTGTGGGTAACTTTCGGCGAGTGCCTACAGAAAAAATGGAGGAGACTATGAAGATTTTTAGAGAGACAGTCAAGGCCCAGTCCACCGGTATGCGTCCGACATTCCACAAAATCACCGATCAGGTGAAGGATATCGTCGCCCGCTCCGGCATTCAGAACGGTTTTGTGCTGGTGTATTCGCACCACACCACCTGCTCGGTTGTGACCCAGGAGGATTCGTTCGACATGGCGTACACCGGACTCGAGTATATGCAGCAGGATCTGGTGGATATCTTCGAGGAGATGATTCCGCAGTGCCGTCATGAGGGACAGTATATGCATCCGGGTCCCAAGGCTACGGTGTTCGCGGCGGAGCACGGCGAGGACTCCACCGGAGTCATCAATACCGACGCGCATCTGCGCTCGATGTTTATGGGCAGAAGCGAGTCGATCGTGATTGCGGACGGCGCAATGGATCTCGGCGAGTTCGGCCACATCTACTTTATCGATTTTGACTGGACGCGTCCGCGTGAGCGCACCGTTCAGGTTCAGGTGATCGGCGAATAAGCCTCACCGGAGAGCGGTGATACAGACGGGAGATAGATGGAACTCTATCTCCCGTCTTTTTTTTGTTTTGACAAATTTGACGAATTTGGGAAAAGATGATATTATTTTGTGCATATAAAGCATAAAAGTGGTTGAATAGGAGTTGGATTTTGATGCAGAGGAGCGGGCGAATACGGCTGATACAGATGGCGGTCTGTCTGCTCTGCTGCCTGTGCCTGGCGGGGTGTGTGCGCGCGGAGGTGCCAGAGGGAGTACAAGTTCCAATTCTGCTCTACCACCACTTTAGTGAGCAGGGAAGTGGGGTCACGCCTGAGACGTTTGAACTGCATATGAGAACCCTTGCAGAGGCGGGATACACTGCGGTGACATTTGATCAGCTGGTGAATTATGTGCAGAGGAGAGGGGAACTGCCGGAGCGTCCGGTCTGTATTACGATGGATGACGGCTATCTCAGCAACTACGAGATCGCCTGGCCGATTTTGGAGCGCTACGGTATGAAAGCCACCATTTTTGTGATCGGGTCCTCGGTCGGCCATACGGAGCGATACAAGGATACGGAATATCCGATCACGCCGCACTTCACCTGGGAACAGGGACGGGAGATGGTGCGCTCCGGCACGGTTGATTTACAGTGTCATACCTATGATATGCACCAGTGGGCGCCCTATGAGGAGAGGAGTCCGGCGCGGGAGAATGTGCTGCCGCTCGAAGGGGAATCGGAACAGGAGTACGCGGCGGCGCTTGTGGAGGATATCGAGGCATTTCAGCGCGACTACAGAGAAGCGCTGGGGAAACGGGCCGACGTCCTCGCCTATCCCGGAGGACAGTACAGTGAACAGGCGGAGAAAATTGTGCGAGAACAGGGCTTTTTGGCGACAGTGACCTCGGACGCCTCGCGGGAAAACTGGATTTTTGAAGGAAAGCCGGAGAGCCTCTACGGACTCGGACGGAAAAATATTGAGGAGAGCGTGACGGCGGAACAGCTTTTAGAGATGGTCAAGTGTGAGTGAAACTTCGCGCAGCGCGCCGCAAAAGGGGAGGAGAAAAATGGGGATAAAGCAGACGGGCCGAAAAATCGGGTGGATTCTATGTATAACGATGTGCCTGGCGGGTCTGCTGTTTGTTGGGCTGAGCAGCGGCGGGCTGGGAGTTCCGGCGGAGGTGCGCGTCCCGATCTTGCTCTACCACCATATTACAGAGGAGGTGACAGGAAAAGATGTGGAGCTCTCGCCGGAGACATTTGAGCTGCATATGGAGGCTCTTGCAAAGGCGGGGTACACCGCGGTGACATTCGATCAGCTGGTGGGCTATGTGGAGCGGGGAGAGCGGCTGCCGGAGCGTCCGGTCTGTATCACGATGGACGACGGATATCTCAGCAACTATGAGCTCGCCTGGCCGATTTTGGAGCGCTGCGGGATGAAAGCCACGGTCTTTCTGATCGGGAGCTGTGTGGGGCACACTTACTATAAGGATACCGAGTTCCCGGTGACCCCGTATTTCAGCTGGGAGCAGGGCAGAGAGATGCTGCATTCCGGTGTGATCGATCTACAATGTCACACCTATGACCTGCACCAGTGGGAACCGTTTGAACCGGAGGGACCGGTGCGGAAAAATATTTTGCCGCTGCCGGGCGAGACAGAGGAGGCCTATACCCGCGTGGTGACGGAGGATTTGCGGCAGTTTCAGCGGGTATATGAGGCGGAGCTGGGGAGGCGGGCCTATGTCCTTGCGTATCCCGAAGGGAAATACAATGAGCTCGCGGAGCGAATCGTCCGCGCAGAGGGGTTTTCGGTGACGGTGAGCACTGATGTCCACCGGGAGAACCTGCTGAAGAGAGGGGAGAGAGAGAGCCTCTATGAGCTCGGCAGGATCAATGTTGAGGCGGATATGACGGCGGAGGAATTGCTGGAGCAGATCGAGTAGGCGGCTTTTTGTATGCGGGGCGCGGCGCCGGCCGCTAACAAGACAATATGTCAGTCTCTGAATTTTTATGGAAGTAAAAAGAGATGGGGATAATAAACGCGGCGATGCCGAAGATGGAGCCTGGGAGACAGAGCTGTTTCGGTTGAAAAAAGGTGTGACGAAAGTTCGTCACACCTTTTTTATTATAGTTTGATCGACTGCTCGGAGAGCGGCATGTTTTTGCGAAAGTGGGGCATCTCCATTGTCCGGCCGCCGTTGACAACCGAGAGCTCGGAGAGCAGGCCGGCAGCCGTCCATTCGCACGCCTGATAGACGTCGATCTCCGGCGGCTTTTTACCGAGTACGGCGTCCACGAAATCCTGCACGATGAAGAAGTCCCCGCCGTGGTGACCGGCGGCCTTCTGCTCTTCGGTTGCGCTACGATAGCGCTCGGGCAGCAGGTGGCTGAAGTCGGAGAGCGGCCGCCACTTGGCGCTGTCGGTGTCCGGATCGAAATCCGAGAGCCAGAGTTTGTGCTGATCGCCGAGTCCGCGAGGCGCCTCGACGACCCCTTTGGTTCCCTGGAGCTGATAGTAGGCCATGTTGTGGGGGCGCATGGAGAGACAGTCGAGCCGGATACGCAACAGCTTGCCGCTCGCGAGCTGGCAGAGGGTGACCGAGGTGTCCTCCTGGCGCAGCTCGGGCGCGACGTGGTGGCCGCTTGAGAAGGTGGCGACGCTCGCGATCCGGTCCCCTTCAAACCACTGCATCAGCGGACCGATGCTGTGGGTCGGATAGAAGAGACCGCGCTTACCGAGCTGCCAGTATTTCCGCCAGGTGTAGGCGCCGTGTATCTCGTCCGGCGTGGGTTTATGGAGGCCGGTTTTGAGCGAGGCCTGATGAAGCAGGCCCTTGATCTCGTGCAGATACTCGCCCTCGCCGTAGTAGATCTCGCCGAACAGGCCCTTTTTTACCATGGCGCGGATGAGCTGATTCTCGGGGCTGTAGCAGTAGTTTTCGGCGAACATATAGACCTTTCCAGAGCGCTCCACGCTCTCGATCAGCCACCAGAGCTCATCCATTGTGACCCCGGCGGTCACCTCGGAGAAGACGTGCTTGCCCGCGTCGAGCGCGGCGATCGCCTGTGGAACGTGGCACTGCATCGGCGTTGCGATCACGACGGCGTCGATGTCACTCTCGAGCATATCCTCGAAAATGCGGTAGGTGTGCGGGATGTGATGGGCCTCGCTGACCTCCTGTAAGAGGGCGGCGTCGAGGTCGCAAATCGCGGT
Source organism: uncultured Clostridia bacterium (assembly GCA_904420075.1). Classification (GTDB taxonomy): domain Bacteria; phylum Bacillota; class Clostridia; order Oscillospirales; family Feifaniaceae; genus CAJFTX01. The sequence goes on from CAJFTX010000012.1 coordinate 42,161, forward strand.
TACCTCCACCCCGTCGATCGCCTGAAAGCCGAGCAGAGTGGAGAGCCCGCGCGCGCCGGCGATTCCGATTTTTAACATGAGGAGTCCTCCTTTTTACTCTTTGACCGAGCCGATCATGATGCCGGAGACAAAGTATTTTTGCAAGAAGGGATAGACGCACATGACCGGAATGATGGTGATGACGGTGAACGCCATCTTGAGCGATTGGCTATTGACGAGGGCTGCGCTGCCTGCGCTCCGAGCGCCCTCCAGTGTCTGACTCATCTGCGCTGCGACCGTGTTGTAGAGCACGTACTGAATGGTATAGAGATGCGGACTCATCGAGTTATAGAGCTGGGTATCCATCAGAGAGTTCCAGTGGGTGAGGGCGGAGAAGAGAATCACTGCGGCGTTGACCGGGAGGCAGATGGGGAGAATGACCCGGAAGTAAGCGGTCAGCTCGTTGCCGCCGTCGATCAGCACCGCCTCCTCCATCGAGGGAGGAATGCTCTCCATGTAGTTTTTCATCAATACGATGTTGAAGGGGACGACTAACATCGGAATGATATAGACCCAGAACGTGTTGGTGAGTCCCAACGTCTGATAGGTGAGATAGATGGGGATGGTACCCGCGTTGAAGTACATGGTGAAGATGATGAAGACGCGGAAAAACCGGCCGGCAATCAGATGTGTTTTGCTGAGTACATAAGCTGCCATACCGCTGACGAGCAGCATACCGGCGGAACCGAGCACGCTGCGCTCAACAGAGATGAGCAGCGAAGAGTAGACCGCCTCTGTCTCAAACGCTGTTTTGAACGATTCGAGAGTGAATCCCTTTGGCCAGAGGAGCAGAGAGCCCGTGGTCTGACTCGGAGTGCTGAGCGAGCAGGTGATCACATACCAGAAGGGATAGAGTACCAGGACGAGGATAATGAGCATGAGTAGAGTGTTGAGTATGTCAAAAAGAATTCCGCCGACGCTCCGTTTTCTTTTCATCGTATCCCCCCCTTAGAAAACCGAGGTGTCGCTCAACTTCTTCACCGTCTTGTTGACCACGACGAGCACGATGATACTGACGAGCGTCTTTAGAATACCGACGGCTGTTGCATACGGGTAGTCGAGCTGCTGTAGACCGAATTTATAGATATACATGTCGAGGACCTCCATCGTCTCCCAGTTGGTCGCGTTTGTGAAGACGAAAAACTGTTCGAGATTGTTGGAGAAAATCCAACCGCTGTTCATAATGAGCAGAATAGAGGCGGTTGGAATAAGATTCGGCAGCGTGATATACCAGATCTTTGCGAACCGGCCTGCACCGTCGAGCGAGGCGGACTCATATTGTTCCTGCGGGATACCGCTGATGGTAGCGAGAAAGATGATACAGTTATATCCCGTGTGCTTAAAGAGGTTTAAAACGATCATAAGCCCCCAGGAATACTTGGCGGAGCCGAGAATATTAAAGCCCTTTTCGATCACGCCGAGCGAGACGAGCAGCTGATTGATCGCGCCCGAGTTCACGGCGAAAAGCGCCCAGACGATCGAATACATGATTACCCAGGAGATGAAATACGGGAAAAAGAGGATGGTCTGGACAAATTTTGCTCCCGGTTTCCAGAGCAGTTCCCGCAACAGAACGGACAGGACGAGCGCCACCGTGATATTGATGACAATAGTGAGCCCGTTGATGACGAGCGTGTTTCGGATGAGATATCCGAGATCCGAGCTCTCAAACAGAAGACGGGAAAACTGCCTAAGACCTACAAAGTCTCCGCCGAAGAGGGAGTCCCCCACATGATAGTCGGTGAAAGCGAGCCACCACCCGACGAGAGGCAGATAGCAGAGTACCGCCGTTAACAGAAAGGCCGGGCAGAGCATGAGCAGAAGATATTTCTGACGGTTGAGCCGGGTAAAAAGACGACTGGAACCGAAACGCCCGCTGTGGACGGAAGTTTTTTGAGAACTGAGAACAGACAAGATGACTCCTCCTTTGCGGACAAAGACGCAGACGGTTGGGGGCGGCGTCCCTGCCGGAGCATTTTTTCACGGTTCTAAGGGAGCTGAGCGGCGAAATGGATAGCGCCCAGCCCCCTTTTTGAGAGGGGAGCGCTGTCAGCGCAGTTCCTCCGGTATCTCGGAGTACAGCCGATTGAGCTCGTCGATGACCGACTGGTGATCGAGTTTGTCATACTCTGCCATCGCGTCGCTGTAGACCTGCTCAAATTCCTGTTCGGATTCGGCGAGCACCATGCGGGCGGACCATTTGGTCCGGACTTCCACCATCTTGGCGGCGGTTTTGCCGAGATCACTTGTGGGATCAATCGAGACCGAGCTTGCAGCTCCGGCGGAGACCAGCGTGCCGTTTTGTTCCCACCAGGCCTGCGAACTCTCCCAGCCGAGATTCTGATAGACTTCCTTCTGACGGTCGGTGAGGGTCGCTTCGTCTTTGTAGACCGGCTCATAGAGCAGCCCGTGGAACTGGCCGTCCGCCGCCCTGGTCTGGAAAATCGGAAGTCCTGCGAGGATGGAGGCCGTGCTCGACACGCAGACGCCGGTCTCCTTCATGAAAGCCACCGAATCGGTACCGGCTTTCAGCAATGCGTCGGTCGGAACGCGTTTGCCGTCCTCGACCGTATAGTGCTCCCCCTCGAATCCGCTGCGCATCATGATCTGGCCCTCGTCGCTTGAGGCCCACTCGATGATCTCCAGCAGCTTTTCGGGCTGTTTACATTTGTCGGTCAGGCCCCATGAGGCGTAGGGGCGGGAGACCTCCTCGCGCAGCATACGTTTCTGACCGGCTGCCACCTGGGAGGTGGATTGGATCGGAACCTGGACGTACTGCAGGTCAGAGAGGCCGTTGCTGACGAGTCCCTCGTTGATCTGGGCGCTGTCGAAACTGACATACCAGATCGAGAGGGGGACGCCCTGCTGAGCTTTCTCAATGGTGCGGTCGTTGGTGTCGGTGAAACACTCCTCGTCGAGCAGCCCTTCGCGGTACAGCCTGTTGAAAAACTGGAAAGACTCCTTGACCTCCGGATTTTTAAAGTAGTCCTCGAATTTCCTTGTCTTGACGTTAAAGGTGTAGCTGTCGTTACTGATGGGGAGATAGGTGTCGCCCTTCTCATAGAGGATGGGCAGAATACCCTGAACGCCGTAAGACTCCGCGCCGGGCATCGTCATGCCGACGGTCGCCTGGCCGCTCTCCGTGGTGGGGTGGTTTTCTTTTGCCTCCCTTAAAAAATCGATCCACTCGTCGGTGGTGAGAGGAAGCTCCCAGTTGGCCTCCTCCAGCAGGTCGGAGCGCACCAGCAGATCACAGATGTCGAGTGACTCGCTTGGAATTTCAAGCTCCCAGTTATAGAGCTTGCCGTCGTCGCTGTTGAGCCGCCAGTAGGGGATGTTTTTTACAAATCGCGCCGTGAATTCCGGCATATCCTCGAGATAGGGGTCGAGCTCGATCAGCTTGCCGGCGTTGATATAGCTTTTGACGATGTCCTGGCGTTGCATCTGCTGCATTTCGCCGTAGTCGTTGGAGGCCAGCATCAGACTCTGCTTCTCGCGCATATCGCCCGCATACTGAATATACTCAAAATCGACGCCGAAGGTATCGAGAATATACTTTCCAACCTCCGTCTCAGAACTTTTGGTGGGGTATGCGGCTCCGGCGGGAACGAGCACTTGCACGGTATAGACGCCGTCGTCTGTGCCGGAGTCTCCACCCGGGTCGGCTTCGCCCTTTGAGCAGGCGGAGAGACTTGCCGCTAGGACGACTGTGAGCGCACAGGCGAGAACTCTGCCGAGCGTATCATTTACCTTGTGTTTCATAACAGCACCTCCTTATTTGTCCGGACGAATATTGTGGATTTTGTCTATATTTAAATTATAAAATAACATATTTTTGTGCGAAACATGCAAAAACATACTTCGTTCACAAATAAGACATGAAAAATTAAACTTTTCGAAAAAAAGAGACGGCAGGGGAGGCCTGCCGTCTCAGGTGAGATGTGTTGCTCGGTATTCGGTGGGGGTCATGCCGGTTTTTGCCTTGAACATCCGATAGAAGTAGTTGAGATCATGGTAGCCGACGTTTTCGGAGATCTCGTAGATCCGAAGATCCGGGAGACGCAGCAGCTCCGATGCGCGTTCGATGCGCAGCGTGTTGAGATAGTCGGTGAAACGCTGTCCGGTCGAAGCTTTGAACAGACGGCCGAGATAGACCGCATTCATATAGAATACGTCCGCAATAGCGGTGAGGCTGATGTCGCGGTTGTAGTGTTCGTCGATATATCGGAGAACCGCTTTCATCAGATCGGGAGAGGCGAGCGGCGGGGGATCGACGGAGGGCGGCTCACAGGCGGCGGAGGGAGCCGGCGGAGCAGGCGCGGGACCGCGGGAGGCCAGGACGCCGCGCACCCGTTCGAGCGCCTTTACCAGCAGATGGTCGTTGATCGGTTTGAGCAGATAGTGCGAGACGCCGGATTCGATCGCGCGGCGGGCGTATTCAAATTCGGGGAAGGCGGAGAGAATGATGATCTCTCCGGGAAAATGCTCCTGCCGGAGCGCCTCGATCAGCTGGATGCCGTCGATGCCGGGCATGCGGACGTCGGTGAGGACGAGATCGAAAGGAGCGGTATGAATCCGCTCGAGCGCCTGGCGTCCGCTCGCCGCGCTGCCGGCGACGGTGAAGCCGTACTCCTCCCAGAGGATGAGCTTTGAGAGCCCCTGTCGGACAGCCTTCTCGTCGTCTACAATCAGAACACGGTACATCAAAATCTCTCCTTCCTGTCCGGCCCCGGCCGGGTGCGAATGACGGGGAGCGTGACCTCGATTTCGGTTCCGCGCCCCTGTTTGCTCCAGATCTGCATCCCGTAGTCCGCCCCGTAGAGCAGGCGGATGCGGTTTTGCACATTTTTGAGACCGAGCTTTGTATATCCCTCCGAGGGGGAGAGACCGGGGGCGGCGATATGCGCTTTGAGCCGGGTGAGCTCCTCCTCTGACATTCCCACGCCGTCGTCCGTCACAGTGAGGTGGAGGGCGCCCCCGCGCTCGGCGAGCTCCACGACCACTGTGCCGCGCCCCTCCTTCGGCTCCAACCCGTGGAACACGGCGTTCTCCACCAGCGGTTGCAGGATAAGCCGGGGGAGAAAGAGCGCGCCGAGCTCCTCTGAGAGATAGGTTTGAAGCTGAATTCTGTTTCCAAAACGGTAGCGCTGGATCGACATATATTTCTTGACAAAGCGCAGCTCCTCCCGCACGGTGACGAAGTCCGACTCGGGATTTAAGTACTCGCGGATACTCTCGGCGAAGGTCTGCATCACATCCGCGGTCCTCCGGTCGCCCTGCAGCAGCAGATTCATCCGGATGGATTCCAGCGTGTTGAAGAGGAAATGCGGGTTGATCTGTCCCTTGAGCGCGAGAATTTCGGCCTCTTTCTTCTCGGTCTCGATTGTCTGTACGGCGAGCTTGCTCTCCATGATGCGGAGATTGGCCTCGTAGACGGTATGGATCAGCGTGTCGATCTTCTCTGCCATGTAGTTGAAGTCCCGGCCGATCCGCCCGATCTCGTCCCCGCCGGACACCTGCACCCGGGTGCGAAAATCGCCGCGGGCGATCCGGTGGATGCTGCCGGTCAGAGCTGCGAGCCGTCCGGTAATACTCGCGGAGACCAGCGCGATCAGCAGCAGGGATAGGCCGAGGCAGACGAGACAGAGCAGTCCGCTGGAGGAGATGATCTGCCCGAAGTCCGCGAGCAGATCATCCTGCGGGATGAAGTAGAGCAGCTTCCAGTCCGCGATACCGAGATCGTTTCGGGTGAGCGTCTCCTCCATACGGATATAGTTTTTTCCGCCGTAGGATACCGCATACCCGGCGGGGACGTGAGCTGCGGTGCGGAAGGGGACCCCGTCAAACGGGGCGCCCAGCAGCTCGCGCTCGGTCGAGGAGAGGATGACGCCGCGGTCATCCACGAGAAAGACCATGTGCTCCGCCTCCTCGCTGACGAGCGCGTGGAGCGCTTGTTCATCCAGAAAGAGAGCGAGCACCATCTTCTCGGCGGGCGCCTCCGGACGCACGACGTCGGTGTAGCAACAGAGGCGGGAGGCGCTGTCGTCGACCGGGGCCCAGTGATAGAGTGCGTCGGTGCGCGTGGGATCGTACCAGCTGGACCGCTCGAGCGCCTCAAGGCGGTTGTTCACCTCGGAGGAGAAGCGGACGGTGGGGTTGTCGTTATAGATTTTAAAGCTGCGTCACTCCTGCCGGAACCCGCTGGAGTACTGCCGAAGCACGGGGGCGACCACATCGAGATAGCTCTCAAGTCCCTCCGCGGGCTTGCCGTGCGGCGTATCGAGATACTGCCAGAGCGGCTGATAGGAGAGAAGCAGGTCGATGGTCTCCACCTGATCCTCAAACAGGTTGAAGTAATTTTCGCGCAGCTGGGCAAAGTTGCTGCGGGAGGCGTCCACCCGGCGGCTCACCGACGTCTCATACAGACGGGCGGTGAGCAGTGCGGTGATGAGCAGCACCGGCAGAATAGAGATGATCGCGCAGGAGATCATCAGCTTTTTTCGGATCGAAATATTCGATAAGAGTTCCCGCTTCATAGGTCCCTCCTGTGCGCTGAAAAATTTGAACGGTTTGCCTTGCAACTTCTATTATAGTAGCGTATGATGAGTTTATAAAGCAGTTTATAAAATTAGTTTTATAAAAGTTGAGGGCCGGTTATGAATAAAATTACCAATGCGGAGATCAAACGGAGCAACCGCACCCATATCTACCAGCTGCTTCACCGCGGCGGAGCGCTCTCCCGACAGGATATCGTGCAGGAGCTGCGGCTCTGTCTGCCGACGGTGACGCAGAACCTGAATAAGCTGATAGAGGAGGGGCTGGTCCGGGAGGCCGGTTCGGTCGGCAATACCGGCGGCCGGCGGGCGAAGGTCTACTCTGTTGTCCCGGAGGCGCGGGTGGCGGTCGGCGTGGACGTCACGGCGGACCATCTGACGGCGGTCGCTGTGGATCTGACCGGTTCGGTGATCGGAACGAGGCGGATGTGCAGATCGTTTGCGCGCAGCGAGGCCGATCTGCGCGCCGTCGGAGAGCTGGTCTCGGAGTTGGTGGAGGGGAAAGAGCTGCGCCCGGAACAGATTCTGGGAGTTGGAATCGGGCTTCCGGCGCTGGTTACCGCGGATAACAGGGAGGTTTTCTACGGCAAGATTTTGCAGATCGACGGGACGACCCGCGAGGAATTTGCCGCCTATCTGCCATATCCGGTGGCGCTTGTGAACGACGCGAACGCCGCGGGATTTGCGGAGGTGTGGGCCGGGAGCGGACAGGAGAGCAGCTTCTATCTGATGCTGAGCAACAATGTCGGCGGCTCGGTGCTGATCGGCGGGGAGGTCTATCCGGGCGAGAGCATCCACAGCGGGGAGGCGGGCCATCTGACCCTCTATCCGGGGGGCAGGGAGTGCTACTGCGGACAGCGGGGCTGCGTGGACCCCTACTGCTCCGCGGTGGCGCTCACCGGCGGGGAGGAGCTCGACCGGTTTTTCGAGCGGCTCGCCGCGGCGGAGGCGGAGGCGCTCGCCGCGTGGGAGAAGTATACCGACGATCTGGCAATCGTGGTGAACAATCTGCGGCTGCTATTTGATTGCAGAATGGTACTCGGCGGCTATGTGGGCGCGCGGATGGCGCCCTATCTGGCGCAGTTCCGGGAGAAGGTGGCGCGGCGCAGCTCCTTTGACTATCCGCCGGAGACGGTGGACGTCTGCCGCACCCGCACTGAGCCGATCGCCGCGGGTGCGGCGCTCGGTTTTGTCGCGAATTTTTTAAAAGAGATCTGACCGTATCCGGGTGAGCGGGTCCGTCCTCTTGAGGCGGACCCGCTTTTTTCTGTCTCAATTCCGTGCTCCAGATGTCTCCAGAGCCTTGTGTGGTAAAGACGGAAGCGGCATAGGAACACAGAAGGGAATCGGGAATTTTCTTTTTCGGATACATGTTTCCGGCTTGACATTCACGAGGGCGGTGCTATAATCATAATATAAACTGTTTTATAAATCGAGTTTATAAAACGAAAAGAGGGATTCCGATGAAGCGACCGATCATCCCGGTGGTGGGCCATCGGGGCGCGGCGGCGCTCTGGCCGGAGAATACGATGTACGCCTTCCGGGAGGCGGAGAAACTCGGGGTAGACGGGCTGGAGACCGACATCCGGATGACGCGGGATGGGGAGCTGGTGCTCTGCCATGACGAGCGGGTGGACCGGACGACCGACGGCACGGGGCGGGTGTGCGACCTCTCGCTGCGGGAGCTGCGCGCGCTGGATGCGGGCCGCCCGTTCTGCGGCGGGCCCACCGGGCTGCGAATTCCGACGCTTGAGGCGTTTCTCGACTGGGCGGCGGGGACCGGGCTCTTTCTAAATCTCGAGATCAAGGACGCCCGGCGGGAGACGGTGGAAAAGACGATGCGGACGATCGACCGGTACCGGCTGGCGGGGCGCTATGTGATCACAAGCTTTGATCTGGAGGTCTGCCGCCATGTCCGCGCGGAGTTCGGCGCGCCGGTGCAGGGCTTTGTCCACGGGCGGCTGATCAACGACAGGCCCGACGCCTATAGGCTTTTCTATGCGGTTGGGATCGGGCTTGCCGAGCTCTCAAGAGAGCTCGTGCGGGAACTGCGGGAGGAGGGGCTTCGCCCCTGGTGCTGGTGCCCGGACACCGAGCAGCAGGTACGCCGGGCGGTCGACTGCGGAGCGGAGCTCTGTACCTGTAACGATCCCCGTCCGGCGCTTGCGCTGCTGCGGAGAGAGGGTCTCCACCCCTGAGCGCCGCAAATCGGGGGAGAAGGCCTTGAAACAGGGGAGTGCCGGACGCTGGAATACTGCTTCGGTGTTCTCCCGGAGAGTCCATCAGCTTATCAGACGGTCCGTTTCCTGCGGCGGGGCGGGCCCACAGAAAGGGAGGAGACGAGATGACACAGATTCCGAAGACGATGCGGGCGCTGGTCGCATACAGCGCGAATGACTACCGGCTGGAGACCGCGTGGCCGGTGCCTGAGTGCGGGACGGACGACATCCTGATCAAGACCGAGGGGTGCGGCATCTGCGCCGGGGATCTCAAGTGCCGCCACGGGGCCGCGATGTTCTGGGGGGACGAGGTGCAGCCCGCGTGGGTGGAGCCGCCCTTCGTTCCGGGACACGAATTTATCGGCGTTGTGGCGGCGGTGGGCGCGCATGTCACAGGGGTAGCGGTGGGAGACCGGGTGACGGCAGACCAGATTGTCCCCTGCGGGGAGTGCCGCTTCTGTAAGGATGGACACTACTGGATGTGCCAGCGTCACCATATCTTCGGCTTTTTTGAGGACTGCTGCGGCGGGATGGCCGAGTATGTCCGATTGCCGAAGGGCGCAGTGGTGCACCGGGTGCCGAAGGAGCTGCCGCTCGAGCGGGCGCTGCTCATCGAACCGTACGCCTGCTCCAAGCACTGTGTCGACCGGGCGCAGATCGGCTGCGAGGATGTGGTGGTGCTCTCGGGGGCGGGGACGCTCGGGCTCGGGATGCTCACCTATGCGAAGATGCGCCACCCGGCGAAATTGATTGTGCTCGACATGCGTCCGGAGCGGCTCGAAAAAGCGAAGGAGTTCGGCGCGGATCTCGTCTGGAACCCCGCGGAGATGGACGTAGTAGCGGCGATCCTGGAGCTCACGGACGGCTACGGCTGCGACGTCTATATCGAGGCGACGGGGCATCCCTCCTCGGTGGTGCAGGGGATGCAGATGATCCGCAAGCTCGGGCGGTTTGTCGAGTTCTCGGTCTTCGGCGCGCCGGCCACCCTCGACTGGTCGATCATCGGGGACCGCAAGGAGCTGGATGTGCTGGGGGCGCATCTCAGCCCCTACTGTTATCCGTTTGTCATCGAACACATCGCGGACGGCTCGCTCGCGACCGAGGGGGTGGTCTCGGCCATCTTCCCGCTGGAGCGGTGGGCGGAGGCCTTCGAGGCGGCGGCCGGCGCGCATGGGGAGCTCAAAGTTGCGCTCCGGTTCTGAGGAGGGGCGGCTCGTCCTCTTTGATATGGACGGCGTGCTGTTTGACAGCGAACCGCTCCATCTGAGGGCGAAGCGCGAACTGCTCGGACGGGCGGAGGTGGAGCTGCCGGAGCTTACGGCCTCCGTTGGCGTGAGCAACCGGCGCTTCTGGGAGGAGATGCGGACGCGCTTTTCTCTGCGGGAGAGCCCGGAGCAGCTCGCGCAGCGACAGACCGAGCGGGTGCTTGCGCTGCTCGAACGGGAGGGACGCCCCTCCGAGGGGCTTTTGGAGCTGCTCTCCTTTCTGGAGCGGGCGGGCGTCCGCTCGGCTGTCGCCTCCTCCTCGCCCCGCCGGCTCTGCGAGGGGGCGCTCCGCCGCCTCGGCCTTTGGAGGCGTTTCTGCGCGCTCAGCTGCGGGGATGAAGTGCCGGGAGAGAAGCCTGCGCCCGACGTCTATCTGCGCGCGCTCGCGCTCTGCGGCTGCGCCCCTGCGCACGCCGTCGCGGTGGAGGACTCGAGCACAGGTATCGCCGCGGCGCGGGCGGCAGGGCTTTTTTGCATTGGCTACAGAAATCCCACCTCAGGCGTCCAGAATCTTGCGAGGGCGGACTGCACGGTGGACCATCTGTTAGAAATTCCAGCGATTTTGGAGGGACTATGGACTATTTGATTGGCACGGACATCGGCACGTCCGGTACCAAGACGGTGCTGATGGACCTTCGGGGAAATCTGATTGCGCAGGAGCTTGTGACCTACGATTTGCTGACGCCGCGGCCGCTCTGGGCGGAACAGTGGCCGGAGGTGTGGCTCTCGGCCGCGAAACGCTCGATCCGCCGGACGGTGGAGCGGGCGGGTGTGCCCGCGAACCGGGTGCGGGGGCTCTGTATCAGCGGGCTCTACGGGGGCTCCGGTGTCCCGCTCGACCGGGAGATGCGGCCGGTGCGCCCCTGTATCATCTGGATGGACCGCCGCGCGGAGGAGGAGAGCCGGTGGGTGCGGGAACACATCCCGGAAAAGCGGCTGCGGCGGATTACCCACAACGGGACCGACCCCTACTACGGCTATCTCAAGCAGCTCTGGATCAAACGGCACGAGCCGGAGAACTGGGAGAAAATCAAGCTCTTTCTCCCGCCGAACGCCTATGTCATCTACTGCCTCACGGGGGAGGTCGCGATCGACTACTCCTCGGCGGGTAATCTCGGGGGCGTCTTTGACATGGAGCGGCGCGCCTGGTCGGAGGAGATGCTGGAGGCGCTCGGTATCCCGCGCTCAATGATGCCGGAGCGGCTGGTGGCCTCGAGCGAGGTGGTCGGACCGCTCCGGGCGGAGGCCGCGCGCGAACTCGGCCTGCCCGCAGGGATGCCGGTCTGTGCGGGCGGGGTGGACTGCGGCGTCGCCGCGTTCGGGCTCGGGGTGTTTGAGCCGGGCGAGTATGTGGCGGCAGTGGGGACCTCGATGTGCGCGGCGCTCATCCACGACCGTCCGATTCCGGCGGAGGGGCTGATCGAGTGGCCGTATGTTCTCGACCCGCTGCGGCTTTCCTACTCCTTCGGCGGCGGGGCGACGGCGGGCGCGGTCGTCAAGTGGTTTCGCGACACCTTTGCGGCGGAGGAACGGGAGGCGGAGTGCGCGGGCGGAGAGAGCGCCTACGCGGCGCTCGACCGCGCGGCGTCCGAGATTCCGCCCGGCTCGGGCGGGCTTGTGGTGCTGCCCTATTTTATGGGGGAGCGGAGCCCGCTCTGGGACACCGACGCGAAGGGAGTGATTTTTGGGCTCTCCCTCTCGCATACGAGAGCGCACATCTACCGTGCGTTTCTGGAGGCGGTGGCCTATTCGCTGCGTCACACGGTGGAGGCGGCGGGGGAGTGCGCGGGGGACTATATCCTGCTTGCGGGCGGGGTGAGCCGCTCGCCGCTCTGGCGGCAGATCTTTGCCGATGTGACCGGATATCCGGTGGTCTGCCCGCTCTGCGACGTGGAGGCAAATCTCGGAGATGTGATGCTCGCCGGGCTCGGTACCGGCTGCCTGACCCTCGAGGAGCTGCGCGGCTGGCGGACCCGGGCGGAGCCGGTCCGGCCGAATCCGGAGGCAAGTGCGGTCTATGACCGGTACTACCGGATCTACCGTGCGCTCTACGGAGATTTGAAAGGCGAGATGCGGGAGCTCTCAAGGCTCCAAAATTAGCACAGAAAAAACCCCCGGTTTGAGCCGGGGGTTTTTGCACACGCGGAGAGGGACGTACGCTCCAAAGAGGTGCGGAGGACTTTCGCACCCGCTCCGCCGGTGCGGGAGGAAGACTTAGCAGAGATAGACCTGCGGCGCGCAGAGGGTGCAGGCGGTGACCCGGCCAGAGAACTCCAGAGAGACATGTGCGCTCTCGGCCCCCTCGGGACAGTTGAAATGTTCAAGCAGCGGACGAAACTCGGAGCAGATCCGCCCGGCGATCTCCCGCCGGACGGTCTGAAGCAGGTCGTCCGCTGCGCTGTAGAAGGCGGCGGTGAGCGAAGCGCTCTGGACCTCGATTGCGCGGAGAAAGAGCCCCCAGCGGAGCGCTTTCGCCCCGCGCAGGCCGATCGGCGGTTCATAGAGAAAAAGGCCGGTGTAGGCCACCCCATTCGGAATGGTGACGCTGCAGGTGCGGTACCCGTTGTGGGTAAAGTTGTCGTAGGTGAGTCCGTAGCAGGAAAAGTGCTCCGGTCCCCCGGCGGGGCCGGGGTGTAGCCGGGAATTTTGAATCTGATTTTCCACTGGGGTGTTCCCCTCCCCTCAAAACTGCGCCCCAGTCTATCCTATGCCGGGAGGTGGGAAAAGGTCCGCCCGCTTTCGGGCACTCCGGTGGAGAGCGGGCACTCGCGGGAAATCACAGATTGGGGAAGGAGCAGATTTCTCCACGGCATGGCGCTGTTTTGATCCCTGTGGAGAGAGAAAAGCATCTCGCTGGGACCGTCAATTATATCACTTTTTTCTGTGGGGAGAGGGGGATTTTGGTGGACTGTGCCGGAGAGTGCTTCCTCGATTTTGTACAGAGGCCTTTTTGGTGAGCGACGTCCCTCTTTTCGGGGGTATGAGATGGAGGTTGTCTCTGCGGCGAGGGTGGTTCTGTGCCGGCGGGAGAAAGCGCCGCCATTTGGGGAGGGAGAAAAAATGCGGATTTACGGTGAAAAAACGGACGGCGCCTCCGTGAAGAGGCGCCGTCCGGCGAGCAGATGAAATGGTGTGAGGGCCTTTTATTTTGCAAACTGACTCTGATAGAGCTCGGCGTAGAAACCGCCCTGCGCGAGCAGACTCTCGTGGGTGCCCTGCTCCACGATCTGCCCCTTGTTCATCACCAGGATGAGATCGGCCTCGCGGATGGTGGAGAGGCGGTGGGCGACGATGAAGCTGGTCCGTCCCTCCATCAGTCTGGCAAACGCCTCCTGAATTTTGAGCTCGGTGCGGGTGTCGATCGAGCTTGTGGCCTCGTCGAGAATCAACATCGGCGGGGCGCAGAGCATGATCCGGGCAATACAGAGCAGCTGCTTCTGCCCCTGGGAGAGACTGCCGCCGTCCTCGGGAATGACGGTGTCGTACCCCTCGGGCAGCTTTTTGATAAAGCTGTGCGCGTGGGCCGCCTTTGCGGCGGAGATCAGCTCCTCCTCGGTGGCGTCCGGCCGGCCGAGGGTGATGTTTTCGCGCACGGTGCCCTCCTTGAGCCAGGTGTCCTGCAGTACCATACCGTAGCCGCGGCGGAGACTCTCGCGGGTAATCTCCCGGATATCGGTGCCGTCGACCGAGATGGAGCCGCCGGTCACCTCGTAAAACCGCATGAGCAGATTGATCAGCGTCGTCTTACCGCAGCCGGTGGGGCCGACCAGGGCGATTCGCTGCCCGGGGCGTACCGAGAGGTTGAAGTTCTCGATGAGCGGCCGGTCGGGGCGGTAGGAGAAGGAGACGCCGCGCGCCGCCACCGCGCCCGCGGGGTGGTCGAGCACTCGGGCCCCAGGGGCGTCGGGCGTCTCGAGCGGCTCGTCGAGCAGGGCGAAGATCCGCCCGGCGCACGCGAGCGCATTTTGCAGCTCGGTCACAACGCCGGAGATCTCATTGAAGGGTTTTGTGTACTGATTTGCGTAGGAGAGCAGGGCGGAGAGACTGCCGACGGTGATCCCGCCGCCGAGGGCGACGAGCGCCCCCACCGTCCCCACGCCCGCGTAGACCAGCCCGTTGATAAAGCGGGTGGAGGGATTGGTGACCGAGGAGTAAAAAATCGCGCGCAGCGAGACCTTCTCGAGCCGGTCGTTGATCTCGTCGAAGGCGCGCTCGCTCTCGGTCTCGTGGGAAAAGGCCTGCACCACCTTCTGGTTGCCGACCATCTCGTCGATAAGAGCTGTCTGCTCCGCTCGGGTCTCCGACTGGCGGAAGAAGAGCGAGTAGGTCCGCTTTGCGACAAAGCTCGCCACAAAGAGGGAGAGAGGGGTGACAAGCAGCACCACAAGCGCGATTTGCAGGTTGATCGCGAGCATGAAGCCGAGCGTGCCGAGAATGGTGAGCACACCGGAGAAGAGCTGGGTAAATCCCATCAGCAGCCCGTCGGCGAACTGATCCACGTCGGCGATCACACGGCTGACCGTTTCGCCCGCGGGATGGCTGTCAAGGTAGGAGAGCGGAAGACGCTGAAGGTGGGCGATCGCCTCGTTGCGGATGTCCCGCACCGTGCGGAAGGTGATCCGGTTGTTGCAGAGATTCATCAGCCACTGGGCGGCGGCCGTGAGCAGAATGACACCCACCATGCGGAAGATGAGGCCGGACAGGGCCGAAAAGTCCACCCGGCCGGCGGCGACGATCTGATCGACCGCCTCGCCGATGAGAATCGGAAGATAGAGGGTGAGCGCCACCGAAACGGCGGCGAAGAGCAGCGATAAAAATACCATCGCCCGATGGGGACGCAGATAGTGCATCAGCTGCCGCAGCGTCTGCAGCTGTGTCTTTCTCTTTTCTTTCACTTCTCATCCACCTCCTTCGGAAACTGGGAGTAGTAGATCTCCTGATAGACCGGACAGCTGCGCAGCAGGGTGTCGTGGTCGCCGAGGCCGACGATCTGTCCGTCGTCCAGCACAACAATGCGGTCGGCGTGACGGACTGAGGCGGCCCGCTGAGAGACGATGAAGACGGTCATCCTTCCCGGAAGTTCCCGGATGGCGCGGCGGAGCCGGGCATCGGTCGCAAAGTCGAGGGCGGAGGCGCTATCGTCCAGAATCAGGATCTCGGGGGAGCGTACCAGAGCTCTCGCAATGGTGAGCCGCTGCCGCTGTCCGCCGGAGAGATTGCGTCCCCCCTGGGAGACGGGAGAGGAAAGCCCGCCGCGCTCCTCTACGAAGTCGAGCGCCTGGGCGGCGCGCAGCGCCTCCAGGAGCTCCTCGTCGGAGGCGTCTGCCCTGCCCCAGAGCAGATTCTCGCGGACCGTCCCCTGAAAGAGCACTGCCTTTTGCGGGACGAGTCCGACCTTCCGGCGCAGCTGCTCGAGCGGGTAGTCGCGCGCATCCACGCCCGAGAGCCGCACCGAGCCCTCCGTCGGGTCGTAGAAGCGGGGGATGAGGTTCACAACAGAGCTCTTGCCCGAGCCGGTGCCGCCGATGAGACCGATCGTCTCGCCCGGAGCGGCGGAGAAGTGGATGTCGGAGAGGGCGAGGTCGCCCGTCTCGCCGTAGCGCAGCGAGCAGTGCTCGAAGGAGACGGCCGGTGCCTCCGGGTCCGGCCGGACGCCGTCCGGCAGCGCTGCCGGGGAGGAGAGCCCGCCCGGAAGTTCCAGCACCGCCTCAAGCCGTCCGGCGCAGGCGACCGATTTGGTCACGGTGATGATGAGATTGGCGAGCTTGACGAGCTCCACCAAAATCTGTGACATGTAGTTCACGAGAGCGACCACCGCACCCTGGGTGATAAAGCCGCCGTCCACCCGGATCGCCCCGGTCCAGAGCAGCGCGAGGGTGGCGGCGTTGATGACGACGTAGGTCAGCGGATTCATGAGCCCCGAGATCCGCCCGACAAACTGCTGCACCGCGACGAGCGCGCCGTTCTTCTCGCGGAAATCGGCCGTCTCGTCCTCCTCCTTACCGAAGGCGCGCAGTACCCGCGCGCCGGTCAGCGTCTCGCGGGTGAGGCCGAGCAGTCGGTCCAGCCGCTGCTGGACCTTGCGGTAGAGCGGGATGGAGACAAGCATGATCGCAAATACCACGACCGACAGCACCGGGATGGTGACCACGAAAACGAGCGCCGCCTGCCAGTCGACCGTAAAGGCCATGACCATCGCCCCGAGTACGATAAAGGGCGAGCGCAAAAAGAGGCGCAGCACCATGTTGAGCCCGTTCTGCACGAGGTTTATGTCGCTTGTGAGCCGGGTGATGAGGGTGGTGGCGCCGATCCGGTCGAGCGCCCCGAAGGAGAGGGACTGAATCTTTGCAAAGAGGGCGTGGCGCAGCCGGGCGGAAAAGCCCACCGCAGCTTTTGCAGCGAAATACTGTGCGGTGAGCGAACAGACAAGCCCCACCGCGCCCAGCGCGACGAGCAGGACGCACATCCGCGCGATGTGCCCTCGGTCGCCCGAGCCGATACCCCGGTCGATGATCGAGGCCATCACCAGCGGCACCAGCAGCTCAAACGACGCCTCGAGCAGTTTGAAGAGAGGGCCGAGCACGCTCTCCTTTTTGTAGGGGGCGAGAAAGGGGGCAAGCTTTTTCATAAAAAATCCTCCGAACGGGTTGTCTTTTGCCGCTCTCTATCGTATCATAAAATTAAGTATATGAAAATTATCTATAAAATATAGAAATCATACGGATTTAATATGGGGTGAGCGGGTGGAACTGCGGCAGCTGCGGTATTTTCTTGCGGTGCTTGAGGAGGGGAACCTCTCCCGGGCGGCGAAAAAACTCAATATGTCTCAGCCGCCGCTGAGCACCCAGATGAAGCTGCTGGAAGGAGAACTCGGATGCGAGCTCTTTTTGCGGGGGGCGCGGCGGGTCACGCCGACCGGCGCCGGTCGGCTGCTCTATGAACGGGCGAAAGCGATTACGGCGCTCTGTGACGAGACTGAGCAGGCAGTGCGGGAGTACGGCGAGGGGATCGCCGGAGCACTGCGGCTCGGGGTGGTGTCATCGGTGAGCGCGAGGGTGGCGCAGGAGTGGGCGCCCGCCTTTCAGCGAGAATATCCCGGCATCCGGTTCGACCTCTTCGAGGCCAACAGCTATCAGCTGCTCGACCAGGTACGCTCCGGCTCGGTGGAGCTCGCGGTGGTGCGCACCCCCTTCCCGGAGGAGGGGGTGATGGTGACGCCCCTCGAGCGGGAGCGGATGCTCGCGGTCGGCCGCGCGGAGTTTTTTGAGGGGCTTGCGTCGCCGCTCCGGCTCGCGGCGCTCGGAGATCGGCCGCTGATCCTCTACCGGAGGTGGGAGCGGATTTTGCTCGAGGAGCTGGAGCGGGCCGGTGTGCGGCCGCAGATCGTCTGCCGCAACGACGACGCGCGCACCACTGTGCTCTGGGCGGACGCGGGGCTCGGTATCGGGATTGTCCCGGCTTCGGCGGCGGCGCTGCTGCGCGGGGAGGGGACGCTCAGTCTCCCGCTTGCGGACGGGGAGACCAGCTCGCAGATCGCGCTTGTCAGCGGGCGCGCGGCCCCGCTCTCCGGGGTCGGTCGGGCGTTTTTGGAATTTATCAGGGAACATTTTTTGGAGGGGAGAGACGATGAACACGCTGTTTGACTATCTCGTATGGCGCGGGGATCTGACGCTCAGACAATCGCCCTTCTGTGCGGTGGACGGGCTGATTTTGAACTGCCTTTCCTACTTCCCGTTCGACGGCGTGGTGGGAGAGGAGGCGGTCTCTCTCGCAGCGGCGGCGAAACAGGCGCTCGCGCTTCCGGCGGAGCTGCGCCCGGTGCGCGCGCCGGAGGACTTGAAACTGCTCGAGGCTCTGCGGGACAGCCCGCGCTTTCAGGGGATGAAGCTGTTCGCTTATCGAAACCGACGAAATCTCACAGAGGAAAAACAGTTTGCGGCGCTCACGGTGGACACTGGAGACGGTACGCTCTATCTCGCATTTCGCGGGACGGACGACACGCTCGTCGGCTGGAAAGAGGATTTCAACATGAGCTATCTTGAGACGGTCCCCGCCCAGAGAGAGGCGGCGGCCTATCTCATGGAGATCGCGGGGAAAAGTGGAAAGCCTCTGCGGCTCGGCGGCCACTCCAAGGGCGGAAACCTCGCGGTGTATGCGGCGGCGCGGGCCAGACCGGAGGTGAGGGGCCGCATTCTGGAGATTTTTGACAACGACGGACCCGGCTTTACGGAGCGGTTTTTGAAGAGCGCCGGTTACCGCGACATCCGAGGCAGGGTGCAGGTGTTTTTGCCGCAGTCGTCGGTGGTGGGAATGCTCTTTTCTCACGCGGAGGACTATACGGTGGTGCACAGCGGCCAGGTTGGCGTCATGCAGCACGACCCCTACTCCTGGGAGGTGCGGGGGGCGGATTTTGTGACTCTGGAGCGGGTGACGGCGGGCAGCCGATTCATCGACCGGACGATCCGGGATTGGATTTCCAGAATGAGCGTCTCCGAGCGGGAGCGGCTGTTTGACGCGCTTTACAGCGTGCTCGGCGCGACAGGGGCGGAGACGTGGAGCGAGCTCTCCGCCAGCTGGTTTCAGAATGCGCGCGCGATGCTCCAGAAGTGCGTGGAACTGGACGCGGAGAGCCGCAGGATGATCGGCCGGACAATCACGCAATTACTGCGCGCCTCCACCGGTTCGCTGCGGGAGCTGCTCCCCGGCCGTGGTACAAAAGAGAGACATCTCCCTTGAAATCATAGAAAACAGATGGTATTATAGAGAAAAGGGGGACGGCGGATGAAAATATCGACAAAAGGACGTTATGCGCTGCGGATGATGACAGATTTGGCGGCAGCGCCGAGAGACCGGCTTGTTGCGCTGGGAGAGATCGCCGAGCGGCAGCAGATCTCAAAGAAATATTTGGAGCAGATTGTCCCGATGCTGGTGCGGGCGGGTCTGCTGCGCGCGAGCCGGGGATTTCAGGGGGGATATCAGCTGGTGAAGGAGCCCGTGCGGTATACGGTCGGCGAGATTTTACGGGTCACTGAGGGGAACCTCGCGCCGATCGCTTGCCTTGAACCGGAGGTGAATCCCTGTCCGCGAAAAGCGGAGTGCAGAGTGCTCCCGATCTGGGAGGGGCTTTACCGGACGATTACTGAGTATCTTGAGGGGATTACGCTGCAGGATATTCTCGACCGGGGCGTGGAAAAGACGCTCTGCATCGGAAACGAAACAAAAAAGGTCCCGCTTTAGAGGCTCACTTCGTAAGGAAGTGCGCAAAGCATATAAAAAATATTGCTCATAAGGATAACACAAGCCGATAGATTCATTTTTCAGAAGAGTCTATCGGCTTTATCTCATTCCTTTGTACAAACAAAAATGTGTGCAAATTCTGTTTCTATACAGTCTAATAATGTTAATCCGGATTTCTTTATGCAGTTCTTCATATCGGCAGGAGAGTCGGGATAAATCTCTAGTTTTCTACTCCCATAATCAATATATTTATTTTGATTTTTATCAATAGATAGAACAAATCGTCCGGATGGATTTAACAAAGAATAAATTCGGTTGATACATTTTTGTTTCTCTTCAATGTGCATAAAGGTCAATGAAGAATATACAGCGTCAAAACAAACGCTGAAGTTGTGCTGCATAAAATCATCGCAAATCAGTTCTATATTTTGATAGATTGATAAATTATGTTTTGCCCTTTCAATTGTTTTAGGGGATATATCTATACCATAAAATTTTTTGCATAATGGTACGGTTTTGATTGCAATTCGGCCGGTTCCAACGCCGATTTCTAAAACATTTTTTGTTCTGTTAAGTTCTATTGCATCTATCAATACTTGGCCATCCCACTGATCCATATATTCTTTCATGGGCTTGGTGTCGTACACCGGGTCGTTATTTTCTTCAATGAGTTTATCATAATGTTCAATTACATCCATACAATTCCCTCTTCCTGAGTAGAGCTGCTATTTTGTTATAGTGCAATACTTCTTTTTTTTGTACTGATGGAAAATAACTTAAAACAAGGATTTTGACATAAAAATCCGATACTTGCTAAGATCGAGGGCACAGAAGTGATACTTCAAGCTGATGCTTGAAATTATAGTTTCCTTTCGGAAAGAGATATTGCAACCTTGTGATTGCAGTGTTATTATATTTGCCCATAAAACTGCGGCGGACAATATCACGATGTGAAACTTAATATTACTGCGTAGCAGTATAACTCGCCGTCAGGCGAATATAACTGTGACACACTTCACAAGGAAGTGTGTCACTAGCGGGCCCTTTTTCATAGGGTCTATTGAATGACTCTGCGTTTTTTCCAGCTGCCGCGGAGGTATCTCGGGATAAAGAAAGCGGCGCGCACCACCCAGTCGCCGATCATAGCGAGCCACACGCCGAGCAGCCCGAGTCCGAGACCCCAGGAGCAGGCGAGCAGATAGGACAGCCCGACCCGGCAGAGGAACATCGCGCACTGGGAGACGGCCATTGTAAAGATCGAGTCGCCCGCAGCGCGTAGTGCATTCGGCAGAACGAAGGCCACAGGCCAGAGGAAGATGTTTCCAATGGCGCAGACCTGGAGCAACTCGGTCGCCATCGCCATGGCTTCGGGAGTGAGGTGAAAGAGACCGACGAAAAATCCGGCGAAGAACAGCTGAATAAGGCTGAGCGTACCCATGCAGAGATAGGAGACGCCGAGCAGCGATTTTGTATAGCGGGAGGCCTGCTCCGGCTCGCTTGCGCCCATACACTGTCCGACGACGGTGAGCAGTCCAAGACCGAGAGCCGAGCCCGGGACGTTGACCACCCCGGCGATACTGTTGGCGATGGCGTTGGCGGCCACGGCGGAGGTGCCGAAGGTGGTGATGAGATTCAGCACCAGCAGCTTACCGACCTGGAACATCCCGTTTTCGAGTCCGTTCGGGACGCCGATGAGCAGAATGCTCTTGATCATGCTCCTGTGAAACCGGAAGTGACGGAAATCCTTCGGGTGAAGCCCGTGTTCCGCCCGGCTGAGCAGAAAAAGAACCACCGCCGCCGCCGCGATGCGGGAGACGAGCGTGCCAATGCCGGCGCCCGCGGCGCCCATTTGAAACCCGTAGATCAAAATGGCGTTGACCGAGATGTTGATGAGGTTGACAAGCAGGGTGCAGTACATCGAGACCTTGCTGTTGCCCTTCGCGCGGAAGATCGCTGCGCCCGAGTTGTAGATCGCGATAAAGGGATAGGCGGACGCGGTGAGCAAGAAGTAGATAAGGGCGCTCTCCATCACGGCGGGTTCGGTCTGCCCGAAGATGAGCGAGAGGATGTGCTGCTGGAAGATGAGCCCCACGGCCATCAGCACCAGCGAGACCAGAAGGGTGACGCCGAGCAGCTGCTCGGAGGCGAGCTTGGCATTTTCCTCATCGCGGCGGCCGAGATACTGCGCGACCACCACGGCGCCGCCGGTGGAGAGCGCCGCAAACACCTGGATGAGCAGAAGGTTGATGTTATCGACCAGCGAGACGCCGGAGACGGCGGCCTCGCCTGCAGTGGTGACCATGACGGTGTCGGCCATGCCGACGGTCATCTGGAGCAGCTGCTCGATCACGAGCGGAACAATCAGCCGCAGCAGTGAGTCGCGGGTAAAAAGCGGTTTTGACTCCGCTAGACTTCCTTCCATGGAGAAAAACTCCTTTCGATCAGTCCAGTGTGAGATAGGCACAGAGGGCGGTGAAGGCGAAGGCCGAGGTGCGCTCCGCGTTTTCGGCGTACTCCCTGCCGGAGTCCTCGCCACCCCGGTCGGAGATCACCCGCATCACGTTGCAGGGGACATCGTTCACAAAGCAGACCTGCCCGACAGCGGCCCCCTCCATTTCGCAGGCGATGGCGCCGAAGGTTCTCCCGATCCACTCCTTGCGTGCGGGGTCGCTCATAAAACAGTCGCCCGAGGCGATCGTTCCGATCTCCGAGGGGACGCCGAGCGCCTCCGCCGTCCGCTCCCAGCGGACGAGCCGCTCCCTGTCACAGGGGAGGTGCACCAGGTTGAGCCCGGAGATGAGCCCGGGCGGATCTCCGATTGGGGTGGTGTCCATATCGTGCTGCACGAGGCGATCTGCGAGCGCCAGCCCGCCGATTGCAAGACTGCCGGAGAGGGAGCCTGCAATCCCGATATTCACGATGCAGTCCGGGTGGTAGAGCAGGATCATGCTCTGGGTGCAGAGCGCGGCGAACACCTTGCCGATGCCGGAGATCGCGGCCACGACGGGCTTGCCGCAGAGAAGCCCGCGATGGAAGGTAATGCCCGCGACGGTCTGGCATTCGACTTCTGTCATCGCCTCAATGACCCGGTGCATCTCCTTCTCCATCGCGCCGATGATGCCGGTCATATCCCCGCCTCCTTTGCCGCATACTCCATCTGCGCAGGGGTCCAGCGCTCGAGTACGGGGAGCATCGCCTCCGCCTCCCGCTTCGCGCCCGCGAGATCGTGCTCCCGGTAGTTGCCGCACTCCTCCGGTCGGGTGCCCGGGATTTCACCCTCGAATCCGGCGATGAACCGGAGCGTCTCCCGCATGAGTGAGAGTGCCTGCTCGCGGCTCATGCCGTCCCGCACCAGAAAATAGAATCCGGTGCGGCAGCCCATCGGTCCGATATAGACAATCTGGTCGGAGAGCGGGGAGTTGCGCACATAGGTTGCAAACAGGTGCTCAAAGGTGTGAATAGCGGCGTTTGCGAGATAGTCGCCGCCGTTCGGCTTCTTCATGCGGATGTCGTAGGTGACGACGTCGCCGTCCACCCGCGAGAGATACATCCCGCGCTCCAGCCGATTGTGATCGACTGAGAAGCTCGCGATTCGTTTCATCTGATCCCCTCCGTTTCTATCCCCTAGTGTAGCAGATAACTCTCCGGGGGGGAACTGGCGATTTCTACGAAAAACCTTAACTGCCTCTGGTGGAGAGGACGAAGGAGCGGGCGGTACGGATCATCGCTTCGATGTTTTCAGAGGGAGCCCCGATCGGCACTTCACAGCCGGAACCGAGGATGAAACCCGTACCTCCGGTCTTTTCGATCGCTTCGCGAGCGGCGCGTTCGACCTCGGCGGGCGTCCCCTGGAGCAGGGTGGCGACCGGAGCAAGATTGCCGATGATCGCGGTGTGAGAACCTGCGAGCTGCTCCTTTGCGTAGGAGAGGTCCACCTTCGAGTCGATCTCGATGAGATCGGCGTCCAGCGTGCGAAAGAGGGGATAGACGGCGCTGTTTCCCCCGCAGATGTGCAGGAGACGGTACGCCCCGTGCGCGGCGGCGGGAGCTTTCATCCGCCGGAAGAACTCCCGCTCGAAGGGGTAGGCGAAGGTTTCATAGATAGCGGGGGAGATCATGTCGAGCGAGGCGAGCGAATCGGCGCACTGGATGATGTCCGCCCCCGCCTCGAGCATGGCGAGCGCAAAATCGCAGAGCAGGTCGGTGCAGCGGGAGAGAAGGGCGAAAAGCTGGCCCTTTTTCTCCTCGTCCTCGTCCGCCAGCGCCTCGAAGGTGTCGATCAGAAACTGCTCGGTTCCCCGCAGGTGCGCCGCCAGGGTGAAGGGGCCGACGCCGCAGGCGCGCAGCGCCGCCCGGTCGCCTGCCGTCTCCCGCAGCCGGCGCATCGCGGCGAGATAGACCGGCATCCGGCCGTCCCGCTCGGGGTCGAGCCGGGGGAGCGCCGCCGCATCGGAGAGCTCAGAGAGGACGGGGGCCTCCATGCTGGGGGTGTGATTTCCCTCCTCGGGCATGAAAATCTTTGCGCCGAACCCCTCAGGGATATAGTAGTTGTCGGCCTGAACGTTTATGATATCCTGGCCGTAAGTTTCAAAGGCGCGCAGCTGCGCCCGGGCGAGCGTCTCCCCGTCGGTGTAGCAGTCGCGCAGGCGGTAGCCCGCCCGCACCGAGCAGTGGTTCGCCATATAGGGGCCCACCGGGATACAGTCGGTGGGCTGAAACTCGATTGCCGCTTTGATGCGTTCTCTGCCGGTCATAGCTTCCTCCTAATAGACGCCGTACTCGTGGACCGTCTCAAACATGGCGACGATGTTCTGCGGCGGCGTGCCGTTTTGAATGCAGTGCTCGGGGGCGAAGAGGTAGCCCCCGCCCGGCATGAGCTTCTCCAGCCGGAAGCGCACCTCGTCGCGCACCTCCTGAGGGGTGCCGAACTGGAGCGTGGTCTGGCTGTTGCAGCCGCCGCCGAAGAGAACCAGCCGGTCGCCGTACTCCCGTTTGAGGACATCGGGATCCATCCCCGCGGCGGAGAGCTGGACCGGGTGGAGCACCCGCACGCCCGCCTCGATGAGGTCGGGCAGCAGCGGCAGAATCGCCCCGCAGCTGTGATAGAGCACCTCCACTCCCTTGCTGTGCAGGAAGGAGAAGAGCTCCTTCTGATAGGGCATAATGCAGTTTCGGTAGGTCTCGGGGGAGAGCAGCAGGCTGTCCTGCGAGGCGAGGTCGTCGGTCAAAAAGACCCCCTCGAGCTTCCCCTCGGTCCCCGCGAGCAGCTTCTCATACGCCTCGAGCTGCAGGTCGAGAATTTTACGCAGGAATTTGGCCGAGAACTCCTCCTCCACCAGCAGGTCCACCATGAACTGCTCAAACCCGCGCAGATACCAGGCGCTCTCGAAGATAGCGGAGCCCAGCACATCGGTAAAGAGGGCACAGTCGGTCTCGCGATAGAGCCGGTCGGCTTCCCGGCGCATCTCCTCCGCCATCGCGTCGGTCGCGAGCGGATGCCAGGGGATGGCGTTGAACGCCTCGGGGTCCACATCCCCGAGGAGGAAGCGGTCGATGTCGTAATAGTTTCCGCCCGCGGGGCGGCGCCAGGGGACGCCCCACTGATCGACGAAAAAGGAGTCCTCGCCCCGGGTCTGCCAGCTCTCGGGCGGAACGCTGCGCACATAGCGGGTGTCCACATGCAGGAGCCTTAGAATCTCCTCGGAGATGACCGCGTGGGAGCGGATAAAATTCTCCTCCGGCCGGTCGGCATCGATACCGAGATAGGCGCGCAGATCGCGGTAGGCCCCGGATTCGATGGCGGAGGAGCGGCCGGACAGATCGACCGGGACGCGGTCGGGGATCTGATGGGAGAGAACGGCGCGAACGCGCTCTCTTGAAGTCATAGCTGTCGCCTCCAGTGTTTATCGTGTGAGAGTTCAGTCTCAGCGTAGCAGGTTCGCGCTCCGCTTTCAACCGGATTTGAAAAGTGGGCAAAAATTGACCAAAAAAGCCGAATAAGCGCAAAAGAAACGGCGCGGCTGCCCGGGAAAACGGGGAATACTTTGGGAGAGAGGCTTGCGCCTGCGGAGGGCGCGTCTTGTCCGGCAGGTAAAAAATTGGTATACTGAAAAAAACGGTGTGAAGGGGCGTCTGAAATGAAGAAGCTGGTGCATAGAATCAGAGCGAGCAGCGTTTTGGCTTCGGTGATCTGGTGTATGCTGGGGGCGGTGCTGCTCCTGTGGGCGAATCTCTCCGCGCGACTTCTGTGCTATCTTCTGGGGGGCGCGCTGTTGGTGCACGGAGTCTCCCAGGCGCTCCCCGCGCTGCGCGGCGGGGAGCGGCAGCCGCGTCTGCTGCTCGAATTTGTGGTGGGAGTTGCGATCGCGCTCGCAGGCGGTTGGGCGATTGTCTGGCCGGGGACGGCGGAGAAACTTATCCCGGTGATCCTCGGGGCGGTGACGGTGATCCACGGGGCGGAGGAGCTGGGGCTCGCGCTGCGAATGCGCAGGAGCGGGGCGACCGCAGCGCGTCCGGCGCTGATCCTCGCTGTGGTTACGTTGGCGCTCGGGGGGGTCCTCATTTTACGCCCTGCCTTTTTGGCGGATCTTCTGCTCCGGGTGACGGGCGCATGCCTTCTCTTTGACGGGGCGGCGCGGGCCTTTGTCTTTCGCGCATTTGCCCGGGTGGAGGAACTCACAGACGAACTCCCGAGCGACAGCTTTGAGCGGTAGTTGACAAGTGCGGCGATCTTTTGATAGAATAATTATCAATATTTGTGAAAGAAAGGATTTTTGGACAGATGGACGACAGCGACTGTACAGACACTTTTGACGCCCGCTGTTTAAAATGGAATAAGTTTCGGAATACTGAGAGACGTATCCCGCGCCTGCCTGGGCGCCGGGTTATGTCTCTTTTTGTCTATTCCGGCTTAGAATAAATCGGCCTATTTTTGAAAGGAGTGGTTGTTCCACAATGGAAACTCACACACGTAAGCCCTGGCATGCGCAGACCTCGGAGGAGGTGTTGCGGGAGCTCGGCGTAACCGAGGAGGGCCTCGGGGATGCCGAGGCGGCAGAGCGACTTGCGAAGTATGGGAGAAATGAACTGAAAGAGCGGAGAAAGCGCGGCATTCTGCAGATGCTCTGGAGCCAGATTTCGGACGTGATGGTCTGGATTCTCTTCGGTGCGGCGGCGCTCTCGGCGCTGCTCGGGGAGTGGACCGAGGCGGCCGTCATTCTGGTGATCATCGTTCTAAACGCGGTGATCGGCATTGTGCAGGAGAAGAAGGCGCAGGGGGCGCTCGAGGCGCTGCGCAATATGAGCGCGCCGGTTGCCCGCGTTTTGCGCGAGGGGGAGGAGAGTGTTGTCCCCGCGAGCGAACTCGTGCCGGGCGATGTGATCTACCTCGAGGACGGCGCGATCGTGCCCGCCGATGTGCGGCTGCTCGAATCCGCGAATTTGAAAATTCAGGAGGCGTCTCTCACCGGCGAGTCGGTGCCGAGTGAGAAGGACGCGGACGACCGGCCGGCGGAGGACGCGCCGGTGGGCGACCGGACCGACATGGCCTACGCCTCCTCCATTGTGATGTACGGCAACGGCACCGGCGTCGTGGTCGGCACGGGGATGGACACCGAGGTCGGGCGGATCGCCGGGATGCTCTCCGAGGAGAACGACGATTTTGACACTCCGCTCAAGCGGAAGCTCGGCGCGGTCGGCAAGACGCTGAGCGTAGTCGGCGTCATCGTCTGTGTGCTGATTTTTGGCATCGGGTTTCTCTACGGGCGGCCGTTGCTGCCGCTTCTGATGACGGCGATCTCGCTTGCGATCTCGATTATCCCGGAGGGACTTCCGGCGACCTCGACGATTGTAATGGCGCTCGGGGTGCAGCGGATGGCGAAACAGAACGCCCTTGTGAAAAATCTCCCGGCGGTGGAGACGCTCGGCGGCGCGACGGTGATCTGCTGTGACAAGACCGGCACCCTCACCCAGAACCGGATGACGGTCCGAAAAGTTGCGATGAACGGCGACTTTGCGCGCGGCGCGGCCTCCGATGTGGAGGATGCGGCGAAGAGCCATCCCGCAGTCTACCGCGAGCTTGTAAACGCCGCCGCCCTCTGCAACAATGCAAGCCTCGACCCCGACCACGAGGGGGAGATTCTGGGCGACCCGACCGAGGGCGCGCTGCTCTTCCTTGCGACGGCGTTCGGAGTGGACCAGGAGGCGTATGAGGAGGAGCACCCGCGGGAGTTTGAGCAGCCGTTTGACTCCGACCGGAAGCGGATGACCACCGTCCACCGGATGGAATCGGGCCTTGTCGCCTACACCAAAGGCGCGGTGGACGAGATGCTCCCGCTCTGCACCAGGATTTTGACAGCTGAGGGGGTACGGCCGATCACCGAGACCGACCGGGAGCAGATCAGATCGCTCTGCCTCGCGCTCTCGGCGGATGCGCTGCGGGTGCTGGGGTTTGCGGAGAGAGAGCTCTCCGAGGTGCCGGAGGAGGACGACGCGGACATCGAGTTCGACCTCACCTTCCTCGGGGCGGTGGGGATGATCGACCCGCCGCGCCGCGAGGTGGCTCTGGCGGTCGAGAGCTGCCACGGCGCGGGCATCCGCACCATTATGATCACCGGAGACCATAAGGTGACCGCCATGGCCATCGCAAAACAGCTCGGTATCTTCCGGGAGGGGAATACCGCCATATCGGGTGAGGAGCTGGCGGAGATGAGCGACGGGGAGCTTGACCGCGCGGTGGAGACGGCAACCGTTTTTGCCCGCGTTTCGCCGAGCGACAAACTGCGCATCATCAAGGCGCTGAAGCGAAACGGCGAGGTCGCCGCGATGACGGGCGACGGGGTCAACGACTCCCCGGCGCTGAAGGCGGCGGATATCGGCGTCGCGATGGGAAAGAGCGGCACCGACGTCGCCAAAGACGCGGCGGATATGATCCTGATGGATGACAACTTCACCACCATCGAGCACGCCATCCGGGAGGGGCGCCGGGTTTACCGCAATATCCAGAAGGTAATCCAGTTTCTGCTCTCCGGCAATATTGCGGAAATTCTGACCCTCTTTCTCGCGACGCTGCTCAACTGGGAGGCGCCGATTCTGGCGGTACACATTCTGCTCATCAACCTTGCGACCGACTCGCTGCCTGCGATCGCGCTCGGCGTCGATCCCGCGAGCCGCAATATCATGACCCACAAACCGGTGCGCTCGGGGACCCTCTTCGAGCGGGGGCTCATTGAGCGAGTGATCACAAACGGCGTGTTTATTACGGCGGCCACCATTCTCGCCTACCAGATCGGACTTGTCAGAGATAACCATGCCGTCGGGATGACGATGGCATTTGTGGTGCTCGCGGTGTCTCAGCTCTTCCACGCGCTCGCTCAGCGGTCGAACATCGACTCGGTCTTTCGGCGGGGGACGCCGAAAAACGGCGTGCTCTTTCTGGCGATGGCGGCTTCGGGTGTGGTATTGGCGCTGGTGCTCGGCGTGCCCGCCCTGCGCGGGGTGTTCAGCCTCTCCACCCTCTGCGGATGGGAGTGGGGCATAACGGCGCTGCTCTCGGTGATGCCGCTCGCGCTCGACGAACTTGTAAAACTCGGTAAGCGGCTCGTGAGACGCCGCACCGCCGCAAAATAAATTCCGCATGAAACCGCGCCCGCTTTGAGGGCGCGGTTTGTGCTTTTTTTCTATAAAATACAAAAAAGGGGGAGGGGAGATTGTCTAGTTTCCCAAAAATCAAAGCGTTAAAAATTTGTCAAGGGGAATCCGCTTTTCCTTGAGATGCTCCTGTGGTATAATTGAAAAAATACTGAAAGACTAGGCAGGTAAACGGAAATGAAAAGAATGGTTCTGGCGATTTTTGTGCGGAACACCTCCGGTGTTCTCACGAGAGTGACCTCTCTCTTCAGCCGGCGGGGCTACAACATCGACAGCCTCACGGTCGGCGAGACGCTGGACCCCGGGACAAGCCGGATCACGGTGACCTTTACCGGGGATGAGCTGATGTGCTCGCAGATTAAAAAGCAGGTGGAGAAGCTGATCGACGTCATTGAGATCATCGACCTGACGCAGACCGAGGCGGTCTACCGGGAGCTTGTACTGGTCAAGGTGAGCGCCGACCCGCAGAGCCGCGCGTCGGTCATCGAGATCGCAAACGTCTTCCGCGCGAAGGTCATCGACATCGCGTCGCAGACGGTTGTGATGGAGCTCACGGGCGACAGCTCGAAGACAAACGCCTTTGTCGAGATTCTGAAGCCCTACGGTATTATCGAGCTGATTAAGACGGGGCTCACCGGCGTGGTCCGCGGTTCCGCGAGTTTCGGCGGCGTGGACGACTGAGCGTCCCTCCCCACTGGGGAGTATCACAAATTTATGCAATCTATTTTTTGGGAGGAATAAAAGTATGGCGAACATCTACTATGAGAAGGACTGTAATCTGGACCGTCTGAGCGGCAAAACGGTTGCGATCATCGGCTACGGCAGCCAGGGCCACGCCCACGCGCTGAACCTGAAGGATTCGGGTGTGAATGTGGTCGTCGGTCTGTACGAGGGCTCGAAGTCGAAGAAGTCGGCGGAGGAGCACGGACTTACGGTCCTCTCGGTCGCCGAGGCGGCGAAGGCTGCGGACTTCATCATGATGCTGGTGCCGGACGAGAAGCAGGCCGCGATCTATAAGGAGAGCATCGAGCCGAACCTCACCGCGGGCAAGACTCTTGCGTTTGCACACGGCTTCAACATCCACTTCGGTCAGATCAAGCCGCCGGCGGATGTCGACGTCGTGATGATCGCTCCGAAGGGGCCGGGTCACACCGTCCGCTCCGAGTATGTTGCGGGCAAGGGTGTGCCCTGCCTGATCGCGATCCACCAGGATGCGAGCGGCAAGGCGCTGGAGAACGGCCTTGCGTATGCGCTCGGGATCGGCGGCGCCCGCGCTGCGGTGCTCGAGACCACCTTCCAGTGCGAGACCGAGACCGACCTCTTCGGCGAGCAGGCGGTGCTCTGCGGCGGTGTGACCGCCCTGATGCAGGCCGGCTTTGAGACGCTGGTCGAGGCGGGCTACGATCCGAGAAACGCCTACTTTGAGTGCATCCACGAGATGAAGCTGATCGTCGATCTCATCTACGAGGGCGGCTTCTCCAGAATGAGATACTCGATCTCCGACACCGCGGAGTTCGGCGACTATGAGACCGGTAAGCGGATGATTACCGAGGAGACCAAGAAGGAGATGAAGAAGGTGCTCGAGGAGATCCAGGACGGTACCTTTGCCTCCAAGTGGATCGCGGAGAACAAGAACGGCAGAGCGCACTTCATCGCCACCAGAAGAAACAAGGCGGAGCACCAGCTCGAGAAGGTCGGCAAGGAGATCCGCAGCTTCTACTCCTGGAACAAGGAGAACTAAGCGATGCGGAGCGACAGAGTCAAGCGGGGCGCCGATCGGGCGCCCCACCGTTCCCTTTTGAACGCGCTGGGGCTGACGGCGGAGGAGATGGACCGCCCGATCATCGGCATTGTCAGTTCCTATAACGAGATCGTTCCGGGCCACATGAACATCGACAAGATTGTCGACGCGGTGAAGGCGGGCGTCCGCATGGCGGGGGGCACCCCGCTTGTGTTCCCGGCGATCGCCGTCTGTGACGGCATCGCGATGGGCCACATCGGCATGAAGTACTCGCTCTGCACCAGAGAGCTCGTGGCGGACTCGGTGGAGGCGGTGGCGACCGCCCACCAGTTCGACGGGCTTGTGATGGTGCCGAACTGTGACAAGAACGTGCCGGGCATGCTGATGGCGGCGGCGAGACTCAATATCCCGACCATCTTTGTCTCCGGAGGACCGATGCTCGCGGGGCGGATGAAGGACGGCAAGCGCACCTGCCTGTCGCACATGTTTGAGGCGGTCGGCAGCTACACGGCGGGCACCCTCGACGAGGAGGGGCTGCTCGAGTATGAGAACAAGGCCTGTCCGACCTGCGGCTCCTGCTCGGGGATGTATACGGCGAACTCGATGAACTGTCTCACCGAGGCGGTGGGTCTCGCCCTGCGCGGCAACGGCACCATTCCGGCGGTGATGAGCGACCGGCTGAAGCTCGCGAAGCACACCGGCATGCAGATCATGGAGCTTGTGAAAAAGGACATCCGTCCGCTCGACATCCTGACCGAAAAGACATTCTTAAATGCGCTCGCGGTGGATATGGCGCTCGGGTGCAGCACAAACTCGATGCTCCACCTGCCGGCGATCGCGCACGAGGCGGGCGTGGAGCTCAGCTTGGACCTCGCCAACAGCATCAGTGAGAAAACGCCGAATCTCTGTCACCTCGCGCCCGCAGGGGGCACCTATATGGAGGACCTCGACCGGGCGGGCGGCGTATACGCCGTGATGGCGGAGCTCGCGAAAAAGGAGCTCATCTCGCTCGACGGGATGACTGTGTCCGGTAAGACGGTCGGCGAGAATCTCGCGGGGGTGGAGAATCTCGACCCGGAGCTCATCCGGCCGATCGAGAACCCCTACAGCGCGACCGGAGGCATCGCGGTGCTGAAGGGCAACCTGGCGCCGGACGGCTGCGTCGTCAAGCGCTCGGCCGTCGCGCCCGAGATGATGGTACACAGCGGCCCCGCCCGCGTCTTTAACAGCGAGGAGGAGGCCATCACAGCGATCACCGGCGGCAAGATTGCCGCTGGGGACGTCGTCGTCATCCGCTACGAGGGGCCGAAGGGAGGCCCCGGTATGCGCGAGATGCTGAACCCCACCGCGGTGATCGCGGGCATGGGACTCGACAAGGAGGTTGCGCTCATCACCGACGGACGGTTCAGCGGGGCGACCCGCGGCGCGTCTATCGGCCACGTCTCTCCGGAGGCGGCGGTCGGCGGTCCGATCGCGCTCGTGGAGGAGGGCGACACCATCCACATTGATATCAACAACTATAAAATTTCGCTCGACGTGCCGGACGAGGAGCTCGAGCGGCGCCGCGCTGCGTGGCAGCCGCCTGCGCCGAACGTCACGACGGGCTATCTCGCGCGGTACGCCTCGATGGTCACGTCGGCGAGCACCGGCGCGGTTTTGAAGATTTAAAGGGAGAGAAGGTGGAGAGAGAGTGAAACTGACAGGCGCTGAGATCATTGTGAGGAGCCTGATTGAGCAGGGGGTGGACACCGTGTTCGGCTATCCGGGCGGCTCGGTGCTCGACACCTACGACGCGCTCTACAGGCACTCGGATGAAATTAAACATATTTTAACCTCGCACGAGCAGGGAGCGAGCTTCGCGGCCGACGGCTATGCGCGGGCGACGGGCAGAGTGGGCGTCTGTATGGCGACCTCCGGTCCGGGGGCGACCAATCTGGTCACCGGTATTGCAAACGCGCAGATGGATTCGATCCCGCTCGTGGCGATCACCGGCAACGTCCCGCTCTCCATCCTCGGGAAGGACAGCTTCCAGGAGGTGGATATCGCGGGAGTGACCATGCCGATCACCAAGCACAATTTTATTGTGACCAAGGTGGAGGAGCTTGCCCAGACGATTGCGGACGCGTTCTATATCGCGGCCGAGGGGCGGCCCGGCGCAGTGCTTGTGGACATCCCGAAGAACATTGCGCAGGCCTCCTGTGAGTATGTCCCGGTTCCGCCGCGGCCGATTGTCCCCTCGGTGGAGCACATCACGACAGAGGATCTCGAGAAGGCGGTGGAGATGATCAAAGCCGCCGAGAAGCCGATGATCCTCACCGGCGGCGGCACCGCGATCGCAGGGGCCGAGGCGGAGCTTGCGGAGTTTGTAAAGAAGGTGCACGCCCCCGTGGCGGACACGCTGATGGGCAAGGGCACCTTTGACACCGAGGACCCGCTCTACAGCGGGATGTGCGGCATGCACGGCACCAAGGCTTCGAACACCGGAATCTCCCGCTGCGACCTTCTGATCGTGATCGGCTCGCGCTTCAGCGACCGTGTGACGAGCAACGCGGGCACCTTCGCCAGAAGGTCGAAGATTCTCCAGTTTGATATCGATCCGGCCGAGGTCAACAAGAACATCCTCGTACACCACAATGTGATCGGAGATATCAAAGAGATCTTAAAGCGGCTCAATCCGATGTTGCCGCAGCTCGACCACACCCCCTGGGTGCAGGAGGTGCAGGCGATCGAGG
Organism: uncultured Clostridia bacterium; assembly: GCA_904420075.1. Taxonomy (GTDB): domain Bacteria; phylum Bacillota; class Clostridia; order Oscillospirales; family Feifaniaceae; genus CAJFTX01. The sequence continues at coordinate 75,596 of CAJFTX010000012.1, forward strand.
CAAAATATCCGCTGCGTTACAACGAGGACACCCTCACCGCGCAGTATGTGATGGAGCGGCTCTCCGCGCTGACAAAGAACGACGCGCTGGTGGTGACCGAGGTCGGACAGCACCAGATGTGGGCGGCGCAGTTCTACAAGTTCAAATTCCACCGGCAGCTCATCACCTCGGGTGGGCTCGGTTCGATGGGATACGGACTCGGGGCCGCGATCGGCGCGGCAGTGGGCCGCAAGGACAAGAAGATCGTAAACATCGCAGGGGATGGCTGCTTCCGGATGAACTGCAACGAGCTCGCGACGGTGCGGGGCTACAATCTGCCGATCATTGAGCTTATTGTCAACAACCGGGTGCTCGGCATGGTGCGCCAGTGGCAGACGCTCTTCTACGGCGAGCGGTACTCGAACACCAATCTCTCCGACAGCATCGACTATATGAAAATGGCGGAGGCGTTTGGGATCAAGGGGCTCGAGATCCGTGAGAAGGCGGATGTGGACGCGGTGCTCACCGAGGCGCTCGAGACAAACGGGCCGGTGATCATCAATCTGGTGATCGGAGAGAACAATATGGTCTCGCCGATGGTTGCGCCCGGCGGTTCGATTGAGAAGGAATTGGAGTTGAAAAACTAAATGCTTACCCTGGACAAGGTGTATCAGGCATCCTATATTTTAAAAGAGGTCATCCGCAAGACCGACCTCATCCGCGCGTCGCATATCTGCGAGGAGAGCAAGCTCTATCTCAAAACGGAGAACCTGCAGGTGACCGGTTCCTTCAAGGTGCGCGGGGCGTACTTTAAGATGTCGCAGCTCTCGGAGGAGGAGAAGAAGCGCGGGGTGATCGCCTGCTCGGCGGGCAACCACGCGCAGGGGGTTGCGCTCGCCGCGAAGAAGAACGGCATCCCCGCGATCATCTGCCTGCCCGACTCGGCGCCGATCTCCAAGGTGGAGGCGACCAAGAGCTACGGGGCGGAAGTGCGGCTGGTCAACGGCTGCTATGACGACGCCTATGCGGAGGCGATGCGGCTGAAGGACGAGAAGGGCTACACCTTCATCCACCCGTTCAACGATGAGAATGTCATCGCGGGACAGGGGACGATCGGCCTCGAAATTCTCGACCAGCTGCCGGACGTCGACGCGGTGATTGTGCCGGTCGGCGGCGGCGGATTGATTAGCGGCATCGCCCACACGGTCAAAACGCTGCGCCCGGAGTGCAAGGTCTACGGCGTGCAGGCGGCGGGTGCGCCGAGTATGGCAAATTCGCTGAGAGAACACGAGATTTTGACCCTCCCGGCGGTGTCGACGGTGGCGGACGGCATCGCGGTCAAGACCCCGGGCGACCTCACCTATGCCTGCTGCGAGCAGTATGTGGATGAGATTGTCACCGTCTCGGACGACGAGATCTCCTCCGCGATTCTGGCGCTCATCGAGCAGCAGAAGATGATCACCGAGGGCGCGGGCGCCGTTTCGGTGGCTGCGGCGATGTTCGGCAAGGTGCCGATCGAAGGCAAGAAAGTGGTCTGCGTTCTGTCAGGGGGAAACATCGATGTGACCATCCTCTCGAGGGTGATCAAACGGGGACTCCTGACCTCCGGACGCACCTGCAATTTGAATATCGAGCTGATTGATAAGCCCGGACAGCTGCTCGGAGTCTCGAAGATTATCTCCGATCTGCGCGGCAACGTCATCTCGGTGCACCACGAGCGCTCGAGCGAGGGCTCGGATATCAACGGCTGCTATCTGCGGCTGCTCCTGGAGACCCGGGACTACGCACATGTGCAGGAGATTCGCGGCGCGCTTCTTGACGCGGGCTACCATCTGATTGACTGACCTGCGGAGAGCCGCCGGCAGAGTGTAAAGAGGCGGCGTCCCGGTTTTGTGGGGCGCCGCTGTTTTTTGAAGAAGCGGCCGCCGGGTATGACGGCCGAATGTGAGAAGAAAAGAGGATTTGGATGAAGAAGATCAGTACAGAGAAGGCCCCCGGGGCGATCGGTCCCTACTCCCAGGCGATCGAGATCGGGGAGTTTGTGTTCACCTCCGGGCAGATCGCGCTCAACCCCGCGACAGGCGCGGTGGAGGCGACCACCATCGAGGCGCAGACCGAGCAGGTGATGAAAAATCTCGCGGCGGTACTCGCGGCGGCGGGCAGCGATCTCACAAAGGCGGTCAAAACCACCTGCTTTTTGAAAAATATGTCCGACTTCGCGGCGTTCAACGAGGTGTACGGGAGATACTTCACCGGCAAACCCGCGCGCTCCTGCGTGGCGGTGGCGGCGCTGCCGAAGGACGTGCTCGTCGAGGTTGAGGTCATCGCGGCCAAGTAGAGAAGGGGTGGTTTGATGTATCGGCAGGTGGCGAGCCTTGTCGTGTTCCGCGAGTTCGGCGGGGACAGCGTCCTGGAACGGCTGGCGGCGATTTCGCGCGAGCTCTCGGGGGAGTATGACCGGGACGAGCTGCGCGGACGGGTCTGTGCCGAGGTGAAGCGGCTGCTCGATCTCGCGACCGAGTACGGCTTTGACGAAAATCTCTGGCAGGATTATCTGACCTTTCTGCTGCTCACCAATGAGAATTCCTTTTCAATGACCGCGGAGAAGCGGGCGCTCGGAGATGGCAGCATCGGCGCGCTGGTCCGGCACGATATGGAGATCTTCCGCGAGCTCTTTCACTTTGATTTTGGGCCGCTGGAACGGGCGCTCGGACTTGACTGCTTCTCCGTTTTGACCCGTTATCAAGCGGTGCCGAAGGAGAAGAAAAATTATTTTGACAACATCAGCCGGGCGGTGCGCGAGATGAGCGGAAAGCTCGCCGCCGCAGAAAACGGGGAGGAGATGTTCGCGCTGCTCTCCGAGTTCTACCGCGCAAACGGGGTCGGCATGTTCGGCCTCAACCGCGCCTTTCGCATCCGCGAGGGGGAGGGGCACGCCGAGATCTATCCGATTAACAACACCGATGAGGTGCGTCTCTCCGATCTTGTGGGCTATGAGCTGCAAAAGGAGCGGCTGATCCGCAACACCGAGAGCTTTCTCGCCGGAGGGCGGGCGAACAACGTGCTGCTCTACGGCGACGCGGGAACGGGAAAATCCACCAGCGTTAAGGCCATTTTAAACGAGTACGCGGGCGAGGGCCTGCGGATGATCGAAATCTATAAGCACCAGTTCCGGATGCTGACTGATATCATCGGCCAGATCAAGCGAAGAAACTATAAGTTTATCATCTTTATGGACGACCTCTCCTTCGAGGAGTTTGAGATCGAGTACAAGTATCTCAAGGCGGTAATTGAGGGCGGTGTGGAGTCGAGACCGGACAATGTGCTCATCTATGCGACTTCCAACCGGCGGCACCTGATCCGTGAGTCGTTTGGCGACCGGGCGGACGATGTGCACCGCACCGACTCGATGGCGGAGAAGACCTCGCTTGCGGACCGGTTCGGCGTATCGATTCTGTTTGCGACGCCGGACAAGCCGGAGTACCATGAGATTGTGAAGTTCCTGGCGGCGAAGCACCCGGAGCTCGCCCTGCCGGAAGAGGAGCTGCTCGCCCGGGCGGACAGCTGGGCGGTGCGAAACGGCGGGATATCCTGCCGCACGGCGCAGCAGTTTATTAACGATCTGCTGACCGAGATAAAATAGTAGAAAAACTCCCGGATTGGGGCACCCTCTGAGAAGAAGGGTGCCCTCTGCATATTCATCTGACACGGCGGGATATTGCTTTGCAGTGACGCTGCCTACGGATACGGTGAGCGTCGGATTCCGACACCAAACATTTTTATGCATGTTCGGACAGCAATTTAATGATGAAATACTGCCCAGTATCATTGTTCTGACAAAAATATATTGCACTTTGTGAGGACCCATATGAACTATACAATTGTCGATTATTTTGGATATCCACTGTCGGCGCAAGAGAGAATGAAGACGATAAAGCAGGCGGGATTTGATGGCGTTATTCTGTTGTGGGCCGATTATTTTGATAGTGATTATAAGGATTTTCCAAAATATGCCGAAAAAGAGGGGCTGTATGTGGAGAATGCGCATGCCCCCTATATGCAGGCGAACACCATATGGGACGATACCATAACGGGGGAGGAATACACAGATCATATCGTTCGCTGTATAGAAGATTGCTCCGTGTTTCACATACCTACTCTTGTCATGCATCCGATAAACGGGATGGTCCCTTTACCAAAGGGCAACGTGGGGATAGATCGCTTTAAAAAAATCATGGAAGCCGCGGAAAAATGGAATATCAATATCGCGATTGAAAATCAGGGCAATCCCGAATACCTCAATTTCGTGTTTCGAAATATTTCATCCAGTCGACTCTATTTTTGTTTTGACAGCGGTCACGAAAGATTTTATTCTCCACAGCTTGATCTGCTGGATTTGTATGGAGATAGACTCATCGCTCTGCATCTGCACGACAACAACGGACAGGAAGATACTCATGCGCTGCCTTTCACGGGCGATGTTCAGTGGGACAGGATAGCGGGCAAGTTAAAAAAGCTCGATTATAAGGGGGCTGTTGCGTTGGAAACTTTGAATGGAGGTTTTGAACACATAGAGAGCCCTGTAGCATTTTTGCAAATCGCTCTTGAAAGAGCAAAAAAGATTTTATAAAAGAGAGCGGGGCGGCGGATCAGACGTTCCTCTTCGCGCGGCGACCTGTTTGGCCGGAACCGTTCCGATCTGAGGAATTAGAGCCGGAAAAATCTTTGGGGAGATTGGACATCTGGCAAAA